>JACDEB010000107.1 GCA_013816595.1 Sphingomonas sp.
CGATCTCCGCCTCACGCAGCTTGCCGATAATCTCCTCCGGCTTGTGCTTCTTCGATGGCATTCCCAATCTCCTTCGTGGTCCAAAATAACATTGATTTTGGACCACTCAGAAGGGGGCAGATCAGTGGCGCGCGGCTAGATTTGCAACACCCTCATTGAATGCCCGCTGAAAAGCTTGTTCACCTGACGTTTCCCCCGGAATTGCAGGTCCGCTTTCCACCCATTGCGGACATTTGCTGCACAGTCCCGCGATGCTAGAATGATCATAGAAGTTCGGGGGCGCCCGGCGTTAATTGCGGACCAAAACCGTTACCTTCCGTCGCGTGCAGCAACCGGAACACTTTCCTAGATATCGGTGAGCTCGAACGTGGCGCCTTACGATCCGGTGAGTTGCTGAAACTTGCTTTCGGCTGAGCGCCAAGTGATCGGCAATGCAGTCGTCGCAAACAGCTCGAGGAGCGCGCTCCTCGACGAAACTTCTAACCCTCTGCTGTAACGTCATTCTGCTCGCCCCCGAGTAGAGAACATGGCTAGCATAGAAAGCAGCAATAGCAAGTCGTCACAGTTACTTAGAGACCATCTCCATGCCAGCCGCCCGGCCGCGATCAGCATGACCGCTTTCGACCCAAAGCGGACATTCGCGGCAGGCGCATTTGTCGCCACATTCAAGTCTTTGTTATTCACCCCTGTTGCCCTAACGTTAGGCAGCCGACAGATCGGCCGGGGGCGGGATGGCAAGTTCAGCAACGGATGTATTCGTGTCCTACAAGGCCGAGGATCGCACCCGGCTGAAGCCATTGGTAGATGCTCTGGAGGCCGAAGGCTTCACCGTTTGGTGGGACGCGAACATCGGCGGCGGGACACACTGGCGCGAGGACATCCAAGAGCATCTCGATGGGGCCCGATGCGTCATCGTCGCTTGGACCAAGCGTTCAGTCGGCCGCAATGGTAATTTCGTCCGCGACGAAGCCACTCGAGCGCAACGTCGCGGGGTCTATCTGCCGGTCCGCCTCGACCCGGTTGATCCGCCGCTTGGCTTCGGTGAGGTGCAGGCACTTTCGTTGCGGGGCTGGAAGGGCGACTGCGCCGATCCGCGATTCCGTGCGGTCGTCGATGCCGTTCGAAGCCATATCGCCGGTGAAAACTTCCACTATCCGCATTTTGACCCGGACCGGCCGGGCGTGTCGCGGCGCGTACTCCTAGCTGCCGGGACCGCAGTTACCGTTGCCGCAGGAGCCGGCGGCTGGTTTCTGCTGAAGCCGGGGTCGGCGAATGCAAAGCGCGTCGCAGTGCTGCCATTCACCAACCGGTCGAACGATCCGGAGCAAGCCTATTTTGCCGAAGGCATCGCCGAGGAACTGCGCGGTGCTTTGTCCCGCATCGGGCTCCAGGTAATTGGCCGTGCCTCGTCCCACGCGGTCAAGGACCTCGACAGCAAGGTCGCGGCATCGAAGCTCGGTGTCGCCAACATCCTTGCCGGCAGCATCCGCCGGACGCCGCAGATGATACGCGTTCGCGCGCAGCTGGTCGGCGGCTCCGACGGGGTCGAACGCTGGGCCCAGTCCTACGATCGCGCTCCGGGCGACACGATCAAGATCCAGACGGACATCGCGGCTAACGTAGCGGAGGCGCTAAGCGTGGCGCTCGGGCAGGCGGGCCGTGCGGCGCTAGCGCTTGGCGGCACCAGCGACAGCGCGGCCCAGGATCTGTTTCTCAGGGCCACGGCGCGCTACCTGAAGGATGCCAGCGAAGATGCGCTGCGCGAGGCGGTGTCGCTGCTCGATGCCGCGATCGCGCGCGATCCCAACTATGCCAACGCTTTTCGCTTAAAAGCGCGTGCGCTCGAGCTGCTTGCAACGTCCTTCCCCAAGAGTTTCGCAGATATGGCTGCCACGCTGGCGCAAGCGGAACTGGCCGCCAGACGCGCAATAGCAATCGCACCAAAGCTTGGCTCCGCCTTCGCTGAACTGGCGCTGATCGAGCAGGACCGTTTCCAATTCGCGAGCTCGTGGCGTTATATGGAGCGGGCGCTCGAGCTCTCGCCCAATGATCCGCTCGGCGGGCCGACAAAGTTCCTGCACGAATGGCAGTTTAAGAGCGTCTTCGTTCGGCGCATAGCGCGGGAACTTGGCAAATGCCGTCAACCAGAGCTCGTGAGAGCCGAACACGAGATTGTATTTCATCACCCTGTTGGTATTGATCTGCCCCCTTTTGAGTGGTCCAAAATCAATGTTATTTTGGATCATGAAGGAGGTTGGGAATGCCATCGAAAAAGCACAAGCCGGAGGAGATTATCGGCAAGCTGCGTGAGGCGGAGATCGTGCTGGCGCAGGGTGCCTCGACTGCTGAGGCGTGTCGGCGGATCGCGGTCAGTGAGCAGACCTATTACCGGTGGCGCAAGGAATACGGCGGTCTGAAGACCGACCAGGCGCGGCGGATGAAGGATCTCGAGAAGGAGAATGGGCGGCTGCGCCGCGCGATCTCCGATCTGACGCTCGACAAGCTGATCCTTCAGGAGGCCGCACGGGGAAACTTCTGAGCCCCGCGCGGCGACGGCGATGCATCGATCATGTTCGGCAGTTGCTGCCGGCGTCCGAGCGGCGAATATGTCGCGTCCTCGGGCAACATCGATCGACGCAGCGCACGGTTCCGCGCGGGGCTGACGACGAGCAGGCCCTGACCGAAGACATCATCGCGCTGGCCAAGCAGTATGGACGCTATGGCTATCGCCGGGTGACGGCGT
>JACDEB010000002.1 GCA_013816595.1 Sphingomonas sp.
GGCGAGGATGGTGGGCGCTGACGGGCTCGAACCGCCGACCCTCTCGGTGTAAACGAGATGCTCTACCAACTGAGCTAAGCGCCCCCGGGAGCCGCAGCGCCCTGAGCCAAAATCACTTGTCGGGCGCACTGCCATGCTTCACCTTGTGCCGCAAGAAGGTGCACAGGGGCGGGGGCCAAAGCGGGCATGGAACTGGCAAGCAGGTGCAGTCTTTTCTTGGCGATCCTTGGTCTGGCCTGTGTATCGATACACGGCCCCGCCGCCGCCAGATCGCCGCGCGCCAGGCCGATCATCGACATTCACGTTCATGCCTCCTCGCGCGACCGCGACCGCCCGGTTGCGGTGTGTCCGGGCGACCAGGAGATCACGTTCAACGCCGTCGATCCGCGCGACGCTTATTATCCTGCCAAGGCCAGTTCCTGCGCCAATCCGATCTATTCGCCGCTGACGAGCGATGAGCTGCGCCGGGGAACGATCGCCGCGCTCCTCCGCAACAATGCTCGCCATGCGGTTCTGACCGGAAGGCCAGAGGTCGTCGCGCTTTGGCGCAAGGGCTATGAAGCGCTGTTCATTCCCGCTGGCGATCCTGGCAGCTCGACTCCGGCGCAGCTCGACCGGTTGCGCTCGCTGATCGCTTCCCGGGCGGTGGACGTCATTTTCGAGGTCGGCTTTCAATATCAGGGTAAGCGCGCCGACAATCCGGCGCTCGAACCGTTCTGGGCCCTGGCCGAACAGCGCGACATTCCGGTTGGAATCCACCTTGGCGAAAGCGTCCCGGGCGGCGCCCGCGAACCCGGGCCGAACGCATTTCGCCCGAGTTTGACGACTCCGTTCCAGCTCGAGGACGTTCTCCGTAAACATCCGCGCCTGCGCGTCTATGTCTGCCATTATGGTTCACCGCTGGTCGATGAAATGATCGCGATGCTCTATTTCTACCCCAACCTTTATGTCGATATTTCGGCCAATGACTGGAATTCGCCGCGGGCGCAGTTCTACGATCATCTGAAACGCATGGTCGACGCCGGTTTCTCGAAGCGGATCCTGTTCGGATCGGACCAAACGGCATTTCCGCAGGGCATCGACCTAGCAGTGCCTTCGGTGGCGGCGGCGCCATTCCTGAACGCCGCGCAAAAGCGGGACATTTCTTACAATAATGCAGCGCGTTTCCTGCGTCTGAGCCCGGCGCAAATTGCCGCCGATCACCGGCCCTTGCGACCCTAGAGCGAGCGCACCAGCCTGGTCGCCATTGCGATCCACGGCGGGTTGGCGACGATCTGCTGGCGCGCGCCGCTGCCCAAAGGGAGCAATTGCAGGCGTTTGGGATCGCGATCGATTAGGCGCCCGAACAGGAAGCGCCCGGTGGGCCGGGGGACAAGCACGTCGCGGTTGAGCGCCCGGCCGAAATCGCCGGGGCCCAGACGTTCGCACCAGATTTCGTCGCCGGCGCGATAATCGCCGATGCCGCCGCTGACGAGCAAGGCGAGCTGATCGGCGCCAGCCTTTGGCGGGACGACGATGCGCGCGGTTCGCGGCGCGGTTGCGCCATTGGCGCCGATCACTGCGGCGACGCTGAGTTCGGCCTGCTCGTCCTTGCCGCCGACCAGATCCGAAGCATCGACTCCAAGCGCGTCGGCGATCCGGTTGAGCCAGGCGATCGACACCGTCCTGGTGCCCGTTTCGAGCCGGCCGACGGTCTGCGGAGTGGTCGGCGGGCGGCACGCGCGAGCGACATCGTCAAGAGTCATGGAGCGCGCCCGGCGAACGTCGCGAATGCGGGTGAACATGCCAGGACCTCCCCAATATATAACCTAATCGGTTATTCGCTTTCCTACAGTTTTGCCATTGTGGCAAGTGGTGGGCGCCGGATCATGACGAAGGCCGGATCATGACGAAGGCCGGATCACGATGAAGGGATGTGTATGAAGGGATGCAAAGGCGGACGCCTGCTGGTCGAGCGGGCGATTGGGGAGGAACCCGCTGACGAGGTTCGGGGGCCAAGCCGGCCGGCGCGATCGGTCACCGTCAATCTGGCCGAATCGCCGCTCGGCTGGCTGTTCTCGCGCGGGCTCGTCAGCAATCGCCAATTCGATGCCGGGGAACGGCTCCGGGCCGATTGGGAGCGGGCCCGACTGGCGCCGCGCGTTACCATGACATGGGATTGCGCGCCGATCGCCCGGGGCCGCGGCGGCGCGGCTTCAAGTCCTGACCCAAGCAGCGCGCAAATCGATTCCAAACGACGGTTCGAGGCAGCGATCGCCTTTGCCGGTGCGGGCCTGGCCGACATCTTGTGGCGCGTGGTCTGCGCCGGGGAGGGCATGCGCATCGCCGAGACCGCACTCGGCTGGCCGGTGCGGTCGGGCAACCTGGTGCTGACCATCGCGCTCGACCGGATCGCCGAATATTATCGCATTCGCTAGGAAGCGGGGACCGGCATTGCTATCGACCGGTCATCCCGCGGAGGCACATATGATCATTTACGGTTCGACCTTGTCGCCATTCGTCCGCAAGGTTGTCGCGATCTGCGTAGAAAAGGAACTGCCGTTCAACCTCGAATTCGGCGCGTTGGGAAATCACAGCCCGGGTTTCATCGCGGCCAGTCCGCTGAAGAAGATGCCGGCCATCGATGACAATGGCTTCATGCTCGCCGATTCCAGTGCGATCGCCCATTATCTCGACGCTCAATATCCCGTGCCGCAACTGATCCCGAGCGATCCGCAGCTGCGCGGCAAGACTATCTGGTTCGATGAATTCGCAGATACCGTGCTGATGGTCTGCGGCGGCAAGATGTTCTTCAACCGGATCGTCGCGCCGCGGTTCATGGGCCGCGAGGGCGATGAAGCGGCGGCGGATGCGGCGGAGTGCGAGGAGCTTCCGCCGTTGCTGACGTATCTGGAGGGGCTGGTCCCCGGTCCCGGCGGCTATCTGGTCGGAAAGTCACTGACGCTGGCCGATATTTCGGTCGCCAGCGTGTTCGTCAATTTCCGCCACGCGGCGCGCTCGACCGACGAAAGCCGCCATCCGCGGACCTTCGCTTATATCGATTCTATCCTAGAGCGCCCAAGCTTCGCCGAATCGGTCAGGCGCGAGCAGGCGATGCTGGCCCCGGCGGAATGAAACAGGCCGCGCCCCCGGCTGGGGACGCGGCCGTTTCATCATTTGGACCGGCTTATTGCCCGTCGAGCTGGGACTTGTCGGAAGTGCCTTCGATATCGCTATCGGACTGGCCTTTTTCCTGCAGATAATCGCTGTCGTCCTTGCTTTCCGAGCCGAGAAAGCCGCCGGTCGGCTGGCTGCTTTCCTCGCCAGTCGTCTTGGCGCTGTCGGCGTCGCCGGTCGTTGACGATTGTTCGGTAATCGTCTCGCTGTCCTGGCCCTGGCCAGTCGCGGCCTGGCCACCCGATTCAGAATCGCTCGCCGTCGGCTGCGAATCGGAATGCGGCTGCTCCGACTGGTTGTGGCCGGTCGGCTGTTGCGACTGCTGGCCAGTCGGCTGCTGGCCCTGGCTGGCGGTTTCGGTCGGGTTTGGCTGGTTGTCGTCGCGTTCAGTGGTCATTGGGTACTCCTTGGTCACAACGCCCCCGCGTGCTCCAATCCGTAAACCGTCTTCCATGCCAGTGCGTTCCGGCGCCGCCGGACAAATTCGACGAACGGCTCGTCGCACAGAAAAAGGGCCGCCGGTCCGAAAACCGACAGCCCATTTCTAGAACGCATCAAGGAGGACTCGGGCCTACTCGCTTTTGCCCTTGTCGGCTGCTGCGTCGCCGGCGGGTTCAGCCGCAGGTTCAGCCGCGAGTTCAGCATCTGCTGCCGGCGTTTCGGCTTCGGCTTCTGCCGTTGGGGCGGATGCTTCGTCAGCCGTGTCGGACTTGAGCGGTTTGTCATCCTCATTCGCTGCCGAACCCGGAACCACATCCTCGGTGAAGGTCGCGGTGTCGCGTTCGAACATCTGAGCCATGACGTCGATACCCTGGGCCTGGAGATCGGCTTCCTCGGGCGAACGGGCGACGTTGACCTTGATCATCGCGATCACTTCGGGGTGAAGGACGACCTTCACGTCGTGCATACCGATGGCCTTGATCGGGCGGTCGAGGACGATCTGGCTCTTGACCAGCTTGACCCCGTCGAGGTCGAGCGCCTCGATCATGTCGCGCGCCGAAACCGAACCGTAGAGCTGGCCGGTGTTGGATGCCTGCCGGATCAGCTTGACGGTCTTGCCGTCGATGTCCTTGGCCGCTTTTTCGGCGTCGCCACGCTTGCTTTCGTTGTCGGCGACGATCTTCGTGCGGTTGCTTTCGAACAGCTTGCGATTGGCCTCGTTGGCGCGCAGCGCCTTTTTATTGGGGAGGAGGAAGTTGCGGGCAAAGCCGTCCTTCACCGTCACCACATCGCCGATGGCGCCGAGCTTTTCGACGCGCTCAAGCAGAATGATTTCCATGTCGAGCGTTCCTTATTTCACGACGTAGGGAAGCAGGCCGATGTGGCGGGCGCGCTTGATCGCTTTCGCCAGCTCGCGCTGCTTCTTGGTGCTGACCGCAGTGATGCGGCTGGGGACGATCTTGCCCCGCTCCGAGACGAAGCCCTGGAGCAAGCGGATGTCCTTATAATCGATCGTCGGTGCGTCCTTGCCCGAAAACGGGCACGACTTGCGGCGGCGGAAGAATGCGCGGGCCATTATCCGACCTCCTCTTCACGGTCTTCGCGGGGGCGAAATTCGCTGCGCTCGCCACGGTCACCACGGTCACCGCGGTCACCACGGTCCCCGCGGTCACCACGGTCGCCGGGACCGCGCGAGCGATCCTTGTCGCCGCGATCGCTCCGCCGCATCATCGCCGAGGGACCGGTTTCATGGGCGTCGACGCGGATGGTGAGGAAACGGATGATATCCTCGTTGATGTTCGACTGGCGCTCGAGCTCAGCGATCGCGGCCGGCGGGGCATCGACGTCGAGCATGACGTAATGCGCTTTGCGGTTCTTGGCGATGCGGTAAGCGAGGCTCTTGAGGCCCCAGGTCTCGGTCTTGGCGACCTTGCCCTTATTGTCGGTGATGATCTTGGTGGCGTTTTCCGCGAGCGCATCGACCTGGGCCTGGGCAAGGTCCTGTCGAGCGAGGAAAACATGCTCGTAAAGCGGCATGCGTAAACTTCCATATTGGCCGATCGCTGACGCCGCACCGTGCGAGCGCCCCTCCGGCTGTCGTCTCAAGTAAAACCGGCGCCAGGGACAAGCCCAAAGCGCCAGCGAGCCGCCCATTGCCGCAATTCGCTCGAAATGGCAAGTATGGCGGCATGGCGACCAAGCTTCATTCGGTGCCGCCCGCGCCTGACCCGCTCGACGACATGAGCCTGCCCGGCTGGCTGTACCACGACGCGGAGTTTTTCGCGGCGGAGGAGCGGGCGTTCCTCCGCGCGAGCCCGCAAATCGTCTGCCACGAAAGCGAGATCGCGCTGGCGGGCGAGTGGCGCAGCATCGATTTCCTCGGCGAAAGCGTCATCGTCATGCGCGGCGACGACGGCGCGGTGCGTGCTTTTCACAATGTCTGCCGCCACCGCGGTTCGCGACTGGTCGATGGCGAGGCCGGCTGCGCCAAGGTGCTGACCTGCCCCTATCACGCGTGGAGCTATGACCGGCGCGGGGCGCTGGTCGGGGTGCCGCAGCGCCATGAATATCCCGGGCTCGATACCGCCAGCCACGGGCTCAAGCCGGTCGCGATCGAGCAATGGCGCGGGTTCCTGTTCGTGCGGCTTGAGGGGGGCTTGCCGAGCGTCGCCGAAATGATGGCGCCTTACGACGCCGAGGTTGCGCCGTATCGCTTCGAGGATTTGCGGGCGATCGGCCGGGTGACCCTGCGCCCGCGCGACCTCAACTGGAAGACCATCGCCGACAATTACAGCGACCACCTCCACATCCCCATCGGCCATCCCGGGCTCACCCGATTGTTCGGCAAGAGTTACCAGATCGAAGCCGCCGAGTGGATCGACCGGATGGAGGGCGAGCTGCGCGACGATCTGTCGGCTAATGTGTCCGAACGCGCTTACCAAACGCTGTTACCGCCGGTTGAGCATCTGCCAGCCAGCCACCAGCGCAAGTGGCTCTATTACAAGCTGTTCCCGTGCGTCGCCTTCGACATCTATCCCGACCAGGTCGATTTCATGCAGTGGCTGCCGGTCAGCGCGACCAAGAGCGTGATCCGCGAAATCAGCTATGCGCTGCCCGATGCCCGCCGCGAGATGACGGCGGCGCGGGCGCTCAACTGGCGCATCAACCGGCGCGTCAATCACGAGGACACAGTGCTGATCAGCCGGGTCCAGCGCGGCATGGAAAGCGCCGCCTACCAGGCCGGACCGTTGGGTAAGAGCGAAGTCTGCCTGCGCAGCTTCGCGCGGCGGCTGCGGAACCTTATTCCGGAGGCGCGGCTGGAGCGTTCGCCACCGCCGGGGTGGCTCCAACCGACGAATTGATGCGCTGCATCACGGCCCTGACGACGAGGCCGGCGGCGAGCAGCATCAAGCACCACAGGTTTGCTTCGAGCCCGATCCCGTAAACCGCAAAGGCAATGAACAGCACCGCAAGCGCGAGCACGGCCCGTGAGGCCGGCGCCGGGCTGCACTTCCATGCGGCGAGGGCGGCGGTCAGATAGACGACGATCACCGCCGCGGTCGACAGCAGGATAATGAAGGTGAACAGGCTGGCGGTGGCGCGGCTGCTGTTGGCGAGCAGAAGGACGATGCTCAACGCCATGCCGACGATTTGCGACACGACGGGCGTGTTGACCCCGCGGGTCTTCGCCATGAACGCCGGCAAATCGCCGCGAAGCGCCATCGCATAACCAAGTTCGCCAGTGCCCAGGATCAGCCCGTTGAGACATCCAATCGCGGCCACCGCGATGGTCAAGGCGGCGAAGGTTGCGGCTCCGCGCCCCCAGTGGGACACCAGAGCGTCAGCGAACGGGGCCGCGGAATTCGCCACGACGCCCGCGGGCAGAAGCATCTGGATCGCGGTTCCGGCGACCAAATAAAGCGCAACGACGAACGCCGTCCCGCCGATCAGCGCGCGGGGAATGGTTCGGGACGGATCGCGCACTTTGCCGACCGGAGTCGTCGCGCTTTCAAAGCCGGTGAAGGCGAAGAAGGTGAGGGCGGACGCGGTCGCGATATTGGCGAAACTGACCGGCATCTGGGCCAACGGCTCGAACGTTCCACCGCTCGCGCCGCGCTCGATGAACAGCCAAATCACTGCGAGCAAGGGCAGGAGCTTGATGGCCACGGTAACGAGCGAAAATCCGCCGACCGCGCGCACTCCGATCGCGTTGACCGCGGTCAATATGACGAGCCAGCCAATGGCGACCAGCAGAACCCCGGCTGGCCCGCCGAAATCGACCCCGGCGAACGCCAGTGCAGAGGCGGCGCCAATGGCGACCGAGGCCTGCGCGACCCAATTGGAAACCCAGAAGCTCCAGGCGACTAGGAACGCCACGGTCGAGCCATATTCGCGCTCGACATTGGCCTGGATTCCTTCGCCGCCAAGCCGCGACAGACGCGCCATGCCATAAGCGATGCACAGCACTCCAATTCCGCTGACAACCCAGCCGATGAGCGCGTTGCGGCCGAGCGGCGCGAGGCTGACCGGGAGCATGAAAATGCCCGACCCGATGATCGTTCCGACAACCAGCGCGCTCGTCATCCACACTCCGATCATCGCTGATTGATCGCTTCGGTCGGCCATGATGTGTTCCCCCGGACTTGGCTTTGCCGTGATGGCGGCTTAGTCCGCCGACCAACAAAGCACAGTCGGACAGGAATTTCGATGCGCGCATTCATTTTTCCGGGGCAGGGCAGCCAGTCGGTGGGCATGGGGTCGGCCTTGGCGGAGGCCTGCAGGACCGCGCGCGACACCTTCGCCGAGGTCGACGAGGCGCTTGGCCAGAATTTGTTCAAGCTGATGCGCGACGGGCCGGACGAGGAGCTTCGGCTGACCGAAAATGCACAGCCGGGGATCATGGCCCATTCGCTGGCGGTGTTCCGCGCCTTGACCCGCGACGGCGGGGTCGAACTCAAGAAAGCCGCCAATTTCGTCGCCGGGCACAGCCTTGGCGAATATTCGGCGTTGTGCGCGGCGGGAACGTTCGATCTTTCGACCACGGCCAAGCTGCTGAAACTGCGCGGGCAGGCGATGCAGGCCGCGGTGCCGGTCGGCAAGGGCGCGATGGCCGCGCTGCTCGGCGCCGATATCGAGCTTGCGACGCGCATCGCCAACGCCGCTGCGGAAGGCGAAATCTGCACCGTCGCCAATGACAATGACCCCAGCCAGGTTGTGATTTCGGGCGATAAAGGCGCGATCGACCGGGCGGTTGAAATCGCCAAGGACATAGGGGCCAAGCGAGCGGTGCTGCTTCCGGTCAGCGCGCCGTTCCACTGTTCGCTGATGCAGCCGGCCGCAGAGGCGATGCAGGATGCGCTGAGCTATGTCGTTCTTGAACCGCCGGTTGTGCCATTGTTCGCCAATGTCACCGCGGAGCCAACGACCGATCCCGATACGATCCGCAACCAGCTGGTCGAACAGGTCACCGCCATGGTCCGCTGGCGCGAAAGCGTCGCCAACATGGCCGCCGCCGGGGTCGGGCAGTTCATTGAAGTGGGCGGCAAGGTGCTCGGTCCGATGGTCAAAAGGATCGCGCCCGACGCCGAGGTTTCAAGCTTGATTTCCATCGACGATATCGAGGCCATGGCGAAGGAGCTGCACTGATGTTCGATCTAACGGGAATGACGGCATTGGTGACCGGCGCCAGCGGCGGGCTTGGAAGCGCCATCGCCGCCGCGCTTGCCGAGCAGGGCGCTCGGCTGGCGGTGTCGGGCAGCAATGCCGACAAGCTCGAGGCGTTTCGCGGCGGGCTTGGCGCCGGCCATGTGGCGCTGCCGTGCAACCTGTCTGACGGTGCCGCGGTCGATCAACTGGTGCCGCAAGCGGTCGAGGCTTTGGGCGGCAAGCTCGATATCCTCATCAACAACGCCGGGGTCACGCGCGACAATTTGCTGATGCGGATGAAGGACGAGGAATTCGCGGACGTCATCCGGATCAATCTCGAAGCCGCGTTCCGGCTGATGCGGGCAGTGGCGAAACCGATGATGAAAGCGCGCTTCGGTCGGATCATTTCGGTAACCTCGGTCGTCGGCGTCACCGGCAATCCCGGCCAGGCCAATTATGTCGCCTCCAAAGCGGGCCTGATGGGGATGACCAAATCGGTGGCGCAGGAGCTGGCGAGCCGCGGGATCACTGCCAATGCGGTCGCTCCGGGGTTCATGAACTCGGCCATGACCGCCGCGCTCAACGACCACCAGCGCGCCGCGATCCTTGCGAAAATTCCGCTCGGCACGATGGGCGAAGGCGCGGATATCGGCGCGGCTTGCGTCTATCTGGCATCGAAGGAAGCCGGCTACGTCACCGGCCAGACTCTTCACGTCAATGGCGGAATGGCGATGCTGTAGAGCGAAAAAACGCCAATTCAATTGCCTTTCGCGTCCTTGTAGTGGCTCCAACGCCCCCTATATCGCCTCCGAAATCAACACATTCCGACGGCTTTGCAAGCAGTTGGAACGGGGCATTAGAGAGGACGAATTTATGGCCAAGGTCATTGGGATCGACTTGGGCACGACGAATAGCTGTGTCGCCGTCATGGAAGGCGGAAAGCCCAAGGTAATCGAAAATTCTGAAGGTGCGCGCACGACTCCGTCGACCGTCGCTTTCACCAAGGAAGGCGAACGCCTGATCGGTCAGCCGGCCAAGCGCCAGGCGGTGACCAACCCCGACAATACGATTTTCGCGGTCAAGCGCCTGATCGGCCGCCGCTTCGACGACCCGATTACCAAGAAGGACACCAAATTGGTGCCCTACAAGATCGTTAAGGGCGCCAATGGCGACGCCTGGGTGCAGGCCGGCGGCAAGGATTATTCGCCGTCGCAAATCTCTGCCTTCATCCTCCAGAAGATGAAGGAAACCGCCGAGGCGTTCCTGGGTGAGACCGTGACCCAGGCGGTGATCACCGTGCCCGCTTATTTCAACGACGCCCAGCGCCAGGCGACCAAGGACGCCGGCCAGATCGCCGGCCTGGAAGTGCTGCGCATCATCAACGAGCCGACCGCAGCCGCGCTCGCTTATGGTTTGGACAAGGACGACGGCAAGACGATCGCGGTCTATGACCTTGGCGGCGGCACGTTCGACGTCTCGGTGCTTGAAATCGGCGACGGCGTGTTCGAAGTGAAGTCGACCAACGGCGACACCTTCCTCGGCGGCGAGGATTTCGACGCCAAGATCGTCGAATATCTAGCCGACAAGTTCAAGGCCAAGGAAGGCATTGACCTGCGCACCGACCGGCTGGCGCTGCAGCGGCTCAAGGAAGCCGCCGAAAAGGCCAAGATCGAGCTGTCGAGCGCTCAGACGACCGAAATCAACCAGCCGTTCATCACCGCCCGGATGGAAGGCGGCGCGACGACTCCGCTCCACCTGGTTGAAACCATCACCCGCGCCGACCTCGAGAAACTGGTCGACGATCTGATCAAGCGCACCCTCGAGCCGTGCAAGAAAGCGCTCAAGGATGCCGGGCTCACCGCCAAGGACATCGCCGAAGTGGTGCTGGTCGGCGGAATGACCCGGATGCCGCGCGTCCGCGAAGTGGTGAAGGAATTCTTCGGCAAGGAACCGCATACCGGCGTAAACCCGGATGAAGTCGTGGCGATGGGCGCCGCGATCCAGGCCGGCGTCCTCCAGGGCGACGTCAAGGACGTGCTGCTGCTCGACGTCACCCCGCTATCGCTGGGCATCGAGACGCTTGGCGGCGTGTTCACACGGATGATCGACCGCAACACGACCATCCCGACCAAGAAGAGCCAGGTGTTCTCGACCGCCGACGACAATCAGAATGCGGTCACCATCCGAGTCTTCCAAGGCGAGCGCGAAATGGCTGCGGACAATAAAGTCCTGGGTCAGTTCGACCTGGTCGGCATTCCCCCGGCCCCGCGCGGCGTTCCCCAAATCGAGGTCACCTTCGACATCGACGCCAACGGCATCGTCAATGTCCAAGCCAAGGACAAGGGCACCGGCAAGGAGCAGCAGATCAAGATCCAGGCTTCGGGCGGACTCAAGGACGAAGACATCGACAAGATGGTCAAGGAGGCCGAGCAATTCGCCGACGAGGACAAGAAGCGTCGCGCCGAGGCCGAGGCCAAGAATAATGCCGAAAGCCTGATCCATTCGACCGAAAAGCAGCTCGCCGAACATGGCGACAAGGTCTCGGCCGAGATCAAGACCGAGATCGAGACTGCGCTGGCTGAAGCCAAGGCGGCGGTCGAAGGCGGCGATCCCGAAGCGATGACCGAAAAGACCAATGCCTTGACCCAGGCCGCGATGAAGCTTGGCCAGGCGATGTACGAGCAGCAGCAGGCGGCAGGCGGCGATGCCGCTGCCGGCGACGCTGCCGGCGGCGAAACGCCGGGCGCTGGCGAAGAAGCGTCGCAGGAAGACGTGGTCGACGCCGAATTCTCCGAAGTCGACGACGAAAACAAGAAATAGGACATGGCTGGCGCCGCTATCTCAGCAGGTAGCGGCGCCTTCCAGGTAAAGGCGTAACCGGGTCGAACCATGGTCGAGCAGGACTTTTACGAACTGCTGGGGATTCAGCGCGGCGCCGATGACGCCGCGATCAAGGCAGCATATCGGACGATGGCCAAGGAATGCCATCCCGACCGCCATGGCGGCTGCGCCGACCAGGAAGCGCGGTTCAAAGCCATCAGCCACGCCTATGAGGTACTCAAGGATTCGCAAAAGCGTGCCGCCTACGACCGCTTCGGCCCTGCCGCCTTTCAGAATGGCGGCGGCGGCGGCGCGGATCCCTTTGGCGGAGGGCAGGGCTTCGAAGGCTTTTCGGATATTTTCTCGTCGATTTTCGGCGAATTCATGGATCCGCGCGGACAGCGGCAGAACGCCGCGCGCGGGGCCGATTTGCGCTACGATATCGAACTTAGCCTGGAAGACGCGTTCACCGGCATCGAAAAGACCGTGACCCTGGACGCGCTCGGCACTTGCACCGCATGCAAGGGCCGGGGCTGTGCCATAGCCGATCATTGCGCCGAAACCTGCGGCACCTGCGGCGGGGCCGGCAAGGTTCGCGCCCAGCAGGGCTTCTTCGTGGTCGAGCGCGGCTGCCCGACCTGTCGCGGCAGCGGCCAGGTGATTTCCGACCCGTGCGCCAATTGCGGCGGCGAAGGCCGCGCCCTCAACCAGCGAAAATTGTCGGTCAACATCCCCGCCGGAGTCGACGAAGGCACCCGCATCCGCGTTGCCGGCGAAGGCGAAGCGGGGATTCGCGGGGCATCAAGCGGCGACCTTTATCTGTTCGTCCACATGAAGCGGCACATTATTTACGAGCGCGAGGGCACCAGCCTCATCGCTGAATGCCCGATCAGTTTCACGACTGCAGCGTTGGGCGGGTCGATCGAGCTTCCCGGGATCGACGGTAAATCGGTCGAAATCAAGATTCCCGCCGGGCTTCAATCGGGCGAGCAATTGCGCCATCGCGGTTCGGGCATGAGCGTGCTCAACGGTCGTGGCCGTGGCGATTTGGTCGCCCGGATGCTGGTCGAAACGCCGACGAAACTGTCGAAGGAGCAAAAGGGAATTCTCGAGCAGTTTCGCGCTGTCGAAACGGGCGACGAATGCCCGGCGAGCAAGGGCTTCTTCAGCCGCATCCGCGACATATTAGGCGCCTGAACGCCCCACGCGCAGTTCGACGACAATGATTTGGAGCGCGAGGATGCGGGCGAACAGGCGGGCAATGCTTCGCCGTTCCACGCTGACGTGGCGCGGGGAATGATGGAGGCAGCAGACTGCCCCCCAGGACTCTGCTCCGTTGGCGAGCGGGAGGATCATGGCCGCTTTGGCGCCGCTTTCCGCGAGCCATATGCGTTCTTCGGTCGCGGGCTCGCGCAGGACTGATCGTGGCGTGTTGATCTGGTGGTCGAGGTCGAATTGAAGGGCAACCGCGGCTGAATTCAGGTCGACCACCATGAAATCATCGAAACCCGGTGCCAAGGCCGGCGGGCTCAGCGCCGTTCGGGCGGAAAATGCCTTCAATCCCGTCCTGGTCCAGATCGACACTTGATCGAACCCGGTCAGCGCCCGGGTCTGCCGCGCTGCCTGCTCGTTTAACCGGGTGACATCATCGCCATCGTCGATCCGCGCCAGCATTCCTTCGATGACCCCGACCGAATCGCCGAATCCGTGCCTGCCGGAGCGTTCGGCGTCGATCCCGAAACCATCATCATTCCGCCGGATCGACAAGTCGAAGGGCGTGCCGCCATCGACCAGGGCGATCTGGAAAAGATGCTCGGTCGTGCCGGCGCCCGGAAGCAGCGTCATGCGGTTGCGGATGTCGTGGATCGCAGTTTCCGAAAACAGGTCCGTGACGGGGCGCCCGAGGATCGAGTTCGCGGACGCCGGGAGGAAGTCGCCGACATTGGCGGAGACCGCGCTCACTCGCCAATCGCTCGACAGGCCGAGATGGAATCCAATCGGCTGAATCGTCGGCGCTTCGGCCATGACCTGTTATTCTTCCTGGCCGAACACGCGCCCAAAAATCGTGTCGACATGTTTGAAATGATAATCGAGATCGAACAGCCCATCGAGCTCGGCCGCGGGCAATTTCGCGGTCACTTCGGGGTCGGCCTTGAGCAGATCGAGCAGCGACAACTGCCCGTCGCTTTCCCACACCTTCATCGCATTGCGCTGGACAAGGGCGTAGCTGTCTTCGCGGTTCATTCCGGCCTGGGTCAGCGCCAGAAGCACGCGCTGCGAATGGATCAGCCCGCCCATTCGATCGAGGTTCTTTTGCATCCGTTCGGGGTAGACGAGCAATTTGTCGATGACATTGGTCAGCCGGGCGAGCGCGAAATCGAGCGTGATCGTGGCGTCCGGCCCGATGAACCGCTCGACCGAGGAATGCGAGATGTCGCGCTCGTGCCACAAGGCGACATTCTCCAGCGCCGGAAGCGCTGCCGAACGGACGACCCGGGCTAGGCCGGTAAGGTTTTCGGTCAGCACCGGATTGCGCTTGTGCGGCATCGCCGAACTGCCCTTCTGCCCGGGCGCGAAATATTCCTCGGCCTCAAGCACCTCGGTGCGCTGGAGATGGCGGATTTCGACCGCCAGCCGCTCGATCGAACTGGCAATGACGCCGAGCGTCGCGAAGAACATCGCGTGGCGGTCGCGCGGGATGATCTGGGTCGAGACCGGCTCGGCGGACAGACCGAGTTCCTTGGCGATATGCGCTTCGACCGACGGCGGGACATTGGCGAAGGTCCCGATCGCACCCGAAATCGCGCAGGTGGCGATGTCGTCGCGCGCTGCCACCAGCCGGGCGCGATTGCGGGCGAATTCGGCATAAGCCTGGGCCAGTTTCAGACCGAAGGTGGTCGGCTCCGCGTGAATGCCGTGGCTTCGGCCCATGGTCGGGGTCAGTTTATGCTCGATCGCCCGCCGCTTGAGCACAACGAGCAAAGCGTCGAGATCGTCGGTCAGAAGTTCCGCGGACTGCTTCAACTGCACCGCCAGCGCCGTGTCGAGCACGTCGGAACTGGTCATGCCCTGGTGGAGCCAGCGCCGCTCGGGGCCCAATTTCTCCCCGGCCCAGGTGAGGAAGGCGATCACGTCATGCTTGGTCACCGCCTCGATGGCGTCGATCGCGGGGACGTCGATGTCGCCCAGCGCATTGGCGTCATAGGCCTTGCGGATGGTCGCTGCGTCGGCCGCGGGGATCATCCCGATCGCGCCCATCGCTTCAGCCGCGAAGACTTCGATCTGCCACCAGATGCGGTAACGGTTTTCGGCCGACCAGATCGTCGTCATTTCCGGGCGGGAATAGCGGGGGACCATGGGGAGGGCGGCTAGCAGGGGCTGCTCGAGGGTGCAAATCCGCCCATCGCAATTTGTCCTAGTCGACAAAGGCACCTTGTGCGTACGCTCGGACCAGGTCGAATAAGATTAGAAAATGGTTTGTCGAAAGTGAATTTCTGCTATTAACCGACTCGCCGAATCGATCGAACGAATGTTCGAAGCGAAAAGGCATCCCCATGAAAGACGTGGCCAACAAGGGTATTTCATTCGAGCTTGACGAACGTCAGGTCGAGGCGCTCAGGACAATCGCGGGTGGGCGAGCCGTGCGTTTAAGCGGAAAGCTCCGCGGTTCACGCCTCAATATCGAATTTATTGCCTGCAATTCGCCCTTTTCATCCTGTAATTCGGCTTTTTCTTCGTGCAATTCCGCGTTCTCATCCTGTAATTCGACATTCGCGTCGAAAGCGGAATAGCTCACCCTAAACCCATCATCCTCGCCATTGCGCTTCGGCGCTAGGTGTGGGGTGACTTGACTCGATAGGGAAGGCAAAAGGGCCATGAACGCAGTGATGGAGGTCGTTCGCGATCGATTGCCGAGTCTTGAAACTGAATGCCCCATGTATTGGTCCGCATTCGGACAGGCGTGGCTTGCTCATCCGCCTCCCTACGGGGAGGCTTGGTATGGCGACCTTTTCCGCGAAAAGGCGATTGATTTAGAATGGCTGGCCGGGATCATAGCACTTAATTCGCGAAAAGAAGCGGACGGTGCCCGCCAGCTATGGGCTTTTGCCTGACGAATAAGCGATGACGTTATTCGACCCCAGGTTCGGCAGCATGCCATCGACGAGGCGCGTCACGCCGCTTTTTACATAGCAATGCTGGAACTAATGTTTCCGGGCGCATTTGCGGCGCAGGATTTGGCTCGTCTGCGATCAAATGTCCCGCGATTCGATCGCGAAAACGACAGTTTGGACGCAGATCGTCTGGCTTCAACCGATGCAATCATCGACGAAACCGTTCAAATGAACATTGGAGAGGTGCGAACCCTCATCAACCAGGTGCTAATGCGACCGTTTGTCGCCTACCTGACGCCCGACGAAAACCGGCAACGCGCATTGAAATTGATCGATGGACTTGGCGATGATGAGGCGGTGCATATTGAATATACAGCCCGTCTGATCGAAGGGTTCGGTAATCGCGACAGGGTAGCTCATTTTGCCGCGCTTCGCCTCGAAGAATTCAATGGGATTACCCGGAGAGAAGTGGGATCGGCCGAAGGAGTTCGCGAAGTTTTCGCGTAGTGCGATGCGGAATGGAAATTTATGAGCTGCTCGCACGATACAATCGCGCGTTCAACGCCCGCCTTCGCGACATATTCGATTCCCACCCCCGCGCGGCCTCAGACGTCATCTTGATCCAGCTCAATCATGTGGCGGTGATGGACATTGTCTGGATCGCTCGTCTGAGTGGATCGCCCGATGCGCGTTCCGAAAGCTCTATGGAAGCGATCTTGTTTGAGTGAGCGGAAACATGGTGGGTCGCCCGCGATGACCTCGATTGCCGCATTGATACCATAGTAAGCGACGCTTCGAGCAACCCTTGCGAGGCGGAGCGCGCGATCGAATTCGTGAGCAAGGCCGACGGCGTCAAAGTGACGTGCCGGTGGGACCATGCGCTCGTCCATCTGTTCAATCATCAATCACTGCATCGAGGCGAAATCCTGCGATTGCTGAGCGATCAGGTCATTGCATTTGGTAATTCCGACCTGCTCCCGTTCATTGTGCGTGCGGCCTGATCTTTCAGTCTTAAATCAACCCGCTCGCTTTCATGCTCGTCCGCCCGCTCGCGCCGACGATCACATGGTCGTGAACCGCGATCTTCATATGCCGGCCCGCATCGACCAGGTCGCGGTCAGGCGGATGTCCTGGCTCGACGGGCTGGGATCGCCGCTGGGGTGGTTGTGGACGATGATCAGCGCGGTCGCTCCGAGCACGATGGCGCGGGCGATGACTTCGCGGACGTGGACCGAGGCTTCGTCGACGCTGCCCTGCCACAGGGCTTCGTTGGCGATCAGCATGTTCTTGGCGTTGAGGAACAGGATCCGCACTTCCTCGACCCGCGCATGGGCCATTGCGGCGTGGAGATAATCGCCAAGTGCATCCCAGCTGGCGAGGATCGGTCGCTGTTCGATGCGCGTTTCGAGCAGTCGCAGCGCGGTTGCCTGGGCGATCTTAAGCGCCGCCACTGTCGCTTCGCTAAGGCCGTCGCGGGCAAGGGTCTGCGGGCTCGCCGACAATAAGGGACCGATGCCGCCGAAATCGTGGAGCAGACGCTTGGCCAAAGGTTTGGTGTCGACCCGCGGGATGGTCAGCGCGAGCAGATATTCGAGCAGCTCATAATCGTGAAAGCCTTCGGGGCCGCCCTCGAGCAGGCGCTGGCGAAGTCGCGCGCGATGACCGCCCGATCCGATTGCTTCAGTTTTGTTCGGAGCATGCCCGTGCACGCCGCCCCTTTCGCGACATTTCCGAGCGCTGAGCACTAGACCATATTAGCTTTGTCATGTGAAGGGTCGTGGCGTTGCTGGAACGGTGGCGCGTGGCGAGGGTTTGAAGACTTCGATGGTTGCACGGCGAAGCGAAACTGAGCGCAGCACGTCGGCTGGGGCCGGCGACAGCATGGTCGTGAGCCGCTGGTCGTGGGGCCGGCTGGCGAGCGTGATCGCGATCGGCGTCCTCATTGCCTTGCTGGCGATCATCGCGACGGTGTGGATCGAACGGCGGCCCCTGGCTACGCGCTTCCTCCAGAACGAGCTTGACCGGCGCGGGGTCGAGGCACGCTACACGCTCGACCGAGTCGGATTCCGCTCGCAGCAGGTCAGCAATCTTGTCATCGGCGACCCCACGCACCCCGATCTCACTGCCCGCCATGCCGAAATCCAGACTCGTCTGACGTGGACCGGAAGCTTCGAGGTCTATCGCATTGTCGCGCGCGGGGTGCGTCTTCGCGGCCAGCTTGTCGGCGGCAAGGTTCACTGGGGCCAGATCGACAAATTGCTTCCGCCGCCAAGCGACAAGCCGTTCACTCTGCCCAATTTCGCGCTCGACATCGCCGATTCGACGATTGCTCTGAAAACGCCGTTCGGGCCAGTGGGGATCGCGCTCGCCGGTTCGGGCCAGCTGAGCGGCGGGTTCAAGGGCCGCGCGGCAGTGGTCAGTCGACGGCTCGCGCCCGGCCGCTGTGTCGCCGATCAGTTGCGCGCCAATCTCGCGGTCGCGGTCGAGGCCCGGCGCCCGAACGTCGATGGCCCGGTCACCCTCGCCAGTTTCCGCTGCCCCTCGAGCCACTTGGCGATCAACCAGCCGCGGTTCGATGCCAAGGCCAGCTTCAACGAAAGTTTCACCAGCGTCGATGGATCGGGGCGAATGGCGATGGCGACCTTTGTCGCTGGCGCCAACGGGCTCGCCTCGGCGGTCGGCGACCTCACCTACAAGGGGCCGCTAAGCGACGTCCGCGGTCATGTGAAGCTCGCCGCACAGCGCTCGCGGCTGGCGACCATCACTGCCGATCGCACCCGGCTCGACGCGCGCTATGGCCTCGGCATCGCCAACGGCAAGCTGTCGCTGGTCGGCCAATTCAGCGCCGACAGTGCCAAGCTCGACGACAGGATGCTGGCAAGTGTGTCGGGGCCGCTGGCCGCCGCCGCCAAGACACCGATCGGACCGGTCGCAACCGCGATCGGCAATGCGATCAAGCGGACGTCCGACAATTTCCACATCGCCGGGGGCATTCGGCTGGTCAATTTCCCCGGCGGTGGCGGGGCCCGGATCAATGACGCGACGATCATCGGCCCGAACGGCGCGCGGGCGCATATTTCCGGCGGTACCGGGGTGACCTATTACTGGCCCGAAGCGCGCCTGAGGATCGACGGAACGATCGCCACGGGCGGCGGCGGACTGCCGCAAGGCCAGGTTGTTCTGTCGCAGCCAAGGCCGGGCGCACCGATGAGCGGGCTCGCCACCTTTGCGCCGTACACGGTCAACGGATCGCGGCTGACGTTGACGCCGATACGCTTCGCCGGGTCTGCCGATGGTTCGACCCGGGTCAGCACCGTGGCGCAACTCGACGGGCCCTTTCCCCAAGGCCAAGTGACAGCGCTTCGGCTGCCGATCGAGGGCCGGATCGGGCGCGGCGGGTCGTTCGCATTTGGATCGTCCTGCGCCGTGGTCAGCTTCGATTATGCCCGGTTCGGAGCGCTCGCGCTTGAGCGGACCCGGCTTCCGGTCTGTCCGCTGGGCCGCTCGATCATCGCCAAGAATGGCAGCGGGCCGGTGATGACCAGCGCCCGCATCGGCGCGACCACGCTCAACGGCCGGCTGGGCAAAGCACCGTTCCAGCTCAACACATCCGCCGGGCGCTTCATGGGCCAGCGTTTCACCCTCGACAGCATCAGGGCGCGGCTCGGCAAGAGCGAGGCTCCGATCCGCTTCGACGCCACCCGGCTCGATGGCAATTTCGCGGGCAGCGGGATTTCGGGCACGTTCGACGGCGGCAATGCGGTCATCGGCAATGTGCCGCTTTTGCTGAGCAAGGCGGCGGGCAAGTGGCGGCTCTATCACGGCGACCTCGCGGTCGACGCCCGGACGACCATTTCCGACCGGCTCGACAATCCGCGCTTCTATCCGTTGGCCAGCGACGATCTTCACTTGACCATCGCCGGTGACGTGGTGCGCGCCACCGGATCGATCCGCCAGCCTGGGTCGGGCGTAAAGGTAGCGAACGTCAATCTCGAACATTTGCTGGCCAGCGGCCTGGGCCACGCCAACCTCGATGTTCCGGGATTGACCTTCGGCTCTGGCTTGCAGCCGGACGATCTCACGCGGCTGACCCAGGGCGTGATCGCGCTCGTCAACGGCACGATCAGCGGTTCGGGACGGATCGACTGGAACAAGCAGGGCAAGGTGACGTCCAGCGGCGACTTTTCGACCTCAAGCCTCGACCTCGCGGCGCCGTTCGGACCGGTCGGCGGAATCAGCGGGACAATCCACTTCAACGATCTGCTCGGCCTGACCACCGCGCCGGGGCAAGTGTTGACCACACAGTCGATCAACCCCGGTATCCTGGTCGAAAACGGAGCGATCCATTACCAATTGCTGCCGCACCAGCTGGTCAAGATCGAACGCGGCGAATGGCCGTTCATGGGCGGCACTTTGGTGCTCCACGAAACCGTGATCAACTTTGCCCGCCCGACCGACAAACGGCTGACGTTCGAAGTCATCGGTCTCGACGCCAATGTCTTCGTCAGCAGCCTGGGCTTCAAGGAGATAAAGGCGAGCGGGCGCTTCGACGGATTCCTGCCGATGATCTTCGATGAAAACGGCGGCCGGATCGTCGGCGGTCGGCTCGACGCGCGGCCCGAAGGCGGTACCCTGTCCTATGTCGGGGCGATCAACCGCGCCAATCTCGGTTTCGCCGCCAAGGCGGCCTTCGATGCGCTTAAGGACCTGCGCTACAAAGCCATGGTCGTCCGTCTCGACGGCGACTTGTCGGGCGAATTCGCGACCAAGATCACGATCGACCAATTGGGGCTGAGCGGCTCGTCGGGCGGCGCCAAGCTGCTTCGAGGCGCCTTCGCCAAGGTCCCGTTCCGGTTCAATATCAATATTCGCGGCCCATTCCGGTCGCTGATCCAGACCGCCAAATATTATCGCGATCCGCGCCCGCAGGTCGACCAGGTCCTCACGCGCCCGCTCGATTCGATCCCCGGGATTGCCACCGAAGTGCGGCGCAACGAGGAAAATCAGACTCAGACCCAAACTCCGCCCGCAGCGCCGGAGATTACCACCACCACGACCCCGCCCCAATGAAGGACCGATCAATGACACCAAGCAAACACGGGACCGGCCTGATCGCGCTGGCGGCGCTCAGCGCACCGCTCGGCGGCTGCATTTCGGTCAAAACGCCGGACAAGCCGATCGAGATCAACCTCAATGTCACGATCCGCCAGGAGGTCGTCGTTCGCCTCCAGAAGGATGTCGAGCAATTGATCAACCAGAACCCCGAAGCCTTCCCTCAGCAGCCCAAGCAATGAGCTTTCGATCACTCCTCATCGCGTTGCTTCTGACCACCGGCGCGAGCGCCGCATCGGCCCAAACGCCGGCGGTCAATCAAGCCCGCGCAAATGGCGTGGTGGGTGAACGGTTCGACGGATTTCTGGGCGTTGCCGCGACCGCCAGCGGAGCGGTCCGAAGCCAGGTTTCGACCATCAACATCCGCCGCCGGGCGCTCTATTCGCGGCTCGCGGCGAGCAAGGGCGCATCCGCCCAGGACGTCGGGATCACGGCTGGCTGCCAGCTGCTCGACCGGCTCGTAATTGGCCAGGCCTATATGCTCGCTGACGGCGTGTGGCGGCGGCGCGCCGCCGGACGCTCTCCAGTCCCCGATTATTGCCGCTAACGCTCGGCCGGCGCGAAGCTGGCCCGAAATTGCGGCTTGAGCGCCGCTACCAGCGCTGAAGTCACCGGCAGGCTGATGTCATAATCGCCCTCGACATAAGGTCCCGCGACATATGGGTCGGCGTGGATCGTCATCGTTGCGAACGGACGACCCGCCTTTCCCTCCGGAATGATCGCCAGTTGGGCAAATTTCGGACATTGGTAGAACGGATCCCCGGCGAAGTCGCCGGCTGCCGCATCCTCGGGGCCGCGGCGCTCAAGCCGTTCCTTGTCGAGCGCTGCACAATAGCTTTTGCGCAATGCCGCCGCGCTGCCCGCCGCGCCGCTGGTGAATAGGCCATCGAACGCCATTCTACGATTGAGCGTGCGGTCCCACAGCATCGCCGAGGTGCCGTGATTGGGATGAGCGCCGCCAGTAAATTCGTACCATTCCCTGGTCAGGCTGAGCAGACGCGCGGTCTGGCCGACGCTCGCCACCTCGACCGAACTCTCGTAGGCGTTGAAGGGTAGTCCCGCTTGCCGCGCTCGGCCTTGTCGGTCGCCGCTGCAGCCAGCAGCTGGCGCCGGTTCTTGATCGCGGCCGAGCGGATGATCGCAAGCAACGGCGGGATTGCGCTGACTTCGGCGGGCCAGGCGAGGTGCCGCTCAAGCAGGCTGGTCTTGAAAATGAGCTCGCCAGCCGTAGCCGCGGGCCGGCCAATCGCGCTTGCCGCGGCGACCAGCATGACGGTTGCGAAAACGGGCTTGCGCATGGCTCGGATATGACAGCGATCCATGGTCCGCGAAAGGTGCCGCGGTTGACTATCGCCGGTGCGGTTCATAAAGGGTCGGCGCCTTGGCGGAATCATTTTCGCCATGCTCCTCGCCTTTGCCTGCCCCACTCACTGGCCGGGGCGACGCACAAGGGAAGACGCATGGTCGAAGACGAATCCGGGCAAAGTTCAAGGCTTTCACCTGATGAACGGCTCGAATCGCTCGATCGGCGGCTCGGCAAGGCTCAGCAGGAAGAAGCCAGGAAGGCGGCCAAGGTGCAGGGCGACCCCAATATGCGGGCCGGCCAGCAGGTGCTCAGTCACCTCGTCGGAGCGCCGCTTGGCGGCGGCTTGCTCGGCTGGGTCCTGGACCGCTGGCTACATACCGCGCCGTGGCTTTTGCTGGTGCTGATGTTTGGCGGGTTCGCCGTCGGCATCATGAACGTACTCAGGATTTCAAAAACGCCCGGCGGCCGCGGCCCTGGCGAAGGACGGTAACAAGAATATGGCTTCCGCCAAGATCGACCCGATGCATCAGTTCGTGATTCAGCCGATCGCTCCGCTGAACGTCGGTGGCTATGACGTCAGCTTCACCAACAGCGCGCTGTGGATGCTTCTGGCACTGGTCGTGATCTTCAGCTTCATGTCGCTAGGAATGAAGCGTCAGCTGGTTCCCGGCCGGTGGCAAATGGCGGTCGAGGAAGTGACCGGCTTCATCAACAGCATGGCTGGAGCGACGATCGGGCCGGAAGGCAAGAAGTTCGTCCCGTTGCTGTTTTCGCTGTTCACCTTCATCCTCGTCGCGAATTTCCTTGGATTGCTGCCGCTGGCGCTCATTCCCGGCGTTCACCCGTTCACCAGTACGAGCCATTTCAGCGTCACCGGCATACTTGCGATCATCAGCTTTTCGATCGTCCTGATCGTCGGTTTCTGGCGCCATGGACTGCATTTCTTCAGCCTGTTCATTCCCTCGGGCGTGCCGTGGTACATGGCCGCGTTCCTGTTCCCGATCGAACTTATCAGCTTCTTGGTGCGGCCGTTTAGCCTCGGCCTGCGTCTGTTCGTCGCGATGTTCGCCGGTCACATTCTGATGGAGGTGTTCGGAAGCTTCATCGTCACCGGGTTCAATGGCGGCGCGGTTGGCTGGGGCGTCGGCATCCTTAGTATGGTGTTCATCATCTTCGTCAGCGCGCTCGAAATCCTGGTTTGCCTGATCCAGGCCTATGTCTTCACTTTGCTCACTGCGGTCTATCTCAACGATGCCGTCAATCTTCACTAAGTCGTTCATTCAAGGAGTTTAAAAATGGATCTCGCTTCTGCTCAAGTTATCGGTGCCGGTCTTGCGGCAATCGGCGTTGGCGCTGCTGCAATCGGCGTCGGCAATGTCTTCGGTTCGTTCCTCGAAAGCGCAGTGCGCAATCCGGCGGCTTCGGACGGTCAGTTCACGCGCGTGC
The DNA here is from genome assembly GCA_013816595.1 of Sphingomonas sp. GTDB lineage: Bacteria > Pseudomonadota > Alphaproteobacteria > Sphingomonadales > Sphingomonadaceae > Sphingomicrobium. Next base: position 23,539 of record JACDEB010000002.1, read on the forward strand.
TGATCGGCTTCGCCGCGGCCGAACTTCTCGGCCTCATCGCCTTCGCCGTCGCGATGATCATTCTCTACGCTCGTTAAGTTTTCGACGACGAACGTCTAGCTCGAGGACCTTATGCCTCAGATCGAACAACTTCCGGTCATTTTCTTCTCGCAGCTGTTTTGGCTGCTGCTGGTGTTTGGAATCATCTTCTTCGGCATCGGCCGGGGGATGCTGCCCAAGATCCAGTCGACGGTCGATGCCCGCGAAGCAAAGATCGCGGCCGACCTGGCGGCTGCCGAGAAGGCCCGCGAAACTGCCGATGCGACCGAGCAGGCGTGGCGCGACAAGGTCGATTCGGCCCGTGCCGAAGCTTCAAAGGTCGCGATCGAGGCGAAGGACCTGAGCGCTCGGGAAACCGAAGTCAGGGTGCGCAAATCAGCCGAGAAGATTGCGAAGAAGGCCGAGGCAGCCGAAACTCGCATCCGCGACGCAGCCAGCGCTGCCCGAGCGGAGATCGAGGCCGTCGCGACCGAGGCTGCGCAGGATATGGTCGGTCGGCTGACCGGCCTCGCGATCGACAAAAAAGACGCCGCTGCGGCGGTGAAGGCGGAATTACATGGTTGAGGCCGTGACCCAGTCAGTGGTCGAACATCCTTTGGGCGAAGGCTATGAGGAAGCATCGGCATTCGGGCTCGAAGCGCCGGCGTTCATTGCGCTGGCGATGCTGGTCGTGATTGTCTTTATGCTGTGGAAAAAGGTGCCGAGCGCGATCGGCAAGGCGCTTGATGAGAAGATCGCGACGATCCGCGATCAGCTCGCCGAAGCCGAGGGCCTGCGCAAGGACGCCGAGGCGTTGAAGGCCGAATATGAAGCCAAGGCGAAATCGGTCGACAAGGAGCGCAAGACAATGCTCGAGCGCGCCAGGAAGGAGGCTGACGAAATCGTCGCCAAGGCCGCGGTCGATGCCGAAGCACTGATCGAACGCCGCGGCCGCATGGCCGAGGACAAGATCGCCGCCAAAGAAAGGTCGGCGATCAACCAGCTGCGCAATGCCGCGGCCAATGCAGCCACCAATGCAGCGGCGAAGCTGATCGCCGAGCGCAACGATCCAGCGATCGATGCCAGGCTGATCGATCAGGCGATCGGCGACATCGGCCGCTAGCGCACTTTCCTCTCCCCGCAGGGGGGAAGAGGCCGTTGTTTATTGCTGATGAGCGCCGCCCTTCTGGCTGACTCCGGACAGCACTTCGGTGGCGGCACCGCTTTGGGCCTCACGGCTGAGGTCGCCAAGACTGACGATCCCGCACAATTTCGCATCGCTGTCGATGACCGGCATGCGGCGCACCTGCGCCTCGCTCATTTTGGCGGCGACAGCGGCGACATCGTCGGTCTCTCGGACGGCGATGATATCGCCGGTCATCAGATCGCGGACCAGCGTTTCCGGGCCGTAGCCCTTGGCGATCCCGCGTACCGCGATATCGCGGTCGGTGATCATGCCCACCAGCTTGTCGCCGTCGGTGACGGGGATCGATCCGGTATCGGCCGACAGCATGAAGCCGGCGGCTTCCTGGACGGTCTGGTCGGGGGTCACGGTTTCAACATTTCTGGTCATCACGTCGCAGATTTTCACATCCCGTCTCCTTCAGGTTCGGGGCGTCAACGAACGTCTCGGGCCAGCGTTGCCTTCCTTATGGAAGGTTCTCTGTCAGGAGGTCGTAGGTGGCGACCAGCTCGTCCTTCTGGTTGAAGATTTCGACCGCCCAGCGGACTACGCCAGTGTCTTCGCTCTTGAGGCTTTTTGAGCGCACGGTGAGCTCGACCCGCATCGCATCGCCCGGATAGAGCGGGGTCAGGAAGCGCAGATCTTCGAGGCCCGTATTGGCCAGGACCGGGCCCGGATCGGGGTCGACGAACAGGCCCGCGGCGAAGCTCAAAATCAGATAGCCATGGGCGACCCGGCCGTCGAAGATCGGCGACGCCTTGGCCGCCTCCTCGTCCATGTGGGCATAGAAATTATCGCCGGTGAACTCGGCGAAATGCTCGATGTCGGCGACGGTCACGATGCGGCTTGCGGTCTTGAGCGTGTCGCCGATGGCAAGCTCGCTCATGCGTTTGCGGAACGGGTGGGCGTCGGTGATGAAATTTTTGGGCCCGCCGGGAATATATTGTTCGCTGATGGCGGCTATCATCGCCGGGGTCGATTGGATCGCGGTCCGCTGCATGTAATGTTTAACGCCGCGAATGCCGCCCATTTCCTCGCTTCCGCCGGCCCGGCCCGGCCCGCCATGGACTAGCACCGGCAGCGGCGAGCCATGACCGGTCGATTCCTTGAAATTGTCGCGGTTGATGACCAGCATCCGCCCGTGGAATGCGGCCGCGCCCTGAATGAAGTCGCGCGCCGCGTCGGCCGAAAAGCTGAATAGCGAGAGGACCAGGCTGCCCATGCCGCGATTGGCCAGCGCCACCGCATCGGCCAGGTCGCGGTAGGGCATGATCGTGCTGACCGGTCCAAATGCCTCGACGTCGTGGACTGCGCTGCTGTGCCACGGATCGTCGGCGCGGAGCAGGATCGGCTGCATGAACGCGCCTCCATCGGGGCCAGCTGAGGCGTCGGGATCGCCGGCAACGATCCGCGCGCCCGAAGCGACCAGTTTCTTGACCTGAGCGCGGACGTCGTCGCGCTGGGCACAGCTGACTAGCGCCCCCATCCGGCTCGCCTCCTCGCGCGGGTCGCCGACGGTAGTTTTCGCCAGCCTGTCGCGGATCGCCCCCTCGAGCGCGTCGAGAAACTCGGCCGGGGCCATGGCGCGGCGGATGGCGGTGCATTTCTGCCCCGCCTTGACCGTCATTTCATTGACCACTTCCTTGACGAACAGGTCGAACTCGGGCGTGTCCGGACCCGCATCGGGACCAAGCACCGAGGCGTTGAGGCTGTCCTGCTCGGCGACGAACTTGACCGATTCGCGCTGGACTACCGGGTGACTCTTGAGCTTGAGCGCGGTGGATGCCGAACCGGTGAAGCTGACCACGTCTTGCCCGCCGAGATGGTCGAACAAATCGCCGACCCCGCCGACGATTAGCTGGATCGCGCCCGGCGGCAGCAGGCCGGTCTCGACCATCACCCGGAACGCAGCCTCGCACAGATAAGCGGTCGAGCTCGCCGGTTTGACGATCGCCGGCATCCCCGCGAGCAGCGTCGGGGCGAGTTTCTCGAGCATTCCCCAGACGGGGAAGTTGAAGGCGTTGATGTGGACCGCGGCGCCGTGTAGCGGGGTGTAGATATGCTGGCCGATGAAGCTTCCGGTCTTGCTCAACTGCTCGACATCGCCATCGAGCAAGACGTGCGCGTCGGGCAGTTCGCGGCGGCCCTTGGACGAAAAGGAGAGGAGGGTCATCGCCCCGCCCTCGATGTCGATCCAGCCGTCCTTGCGGGTCGCGCCGGTCAGCGGGTTGAGCGCGTACAGCTCCGCCTTGCGCTCCATGATGGCGAGGCCAAGGCCTTTGATCATCCGCGCCCGCTGATGAAAGGTCATCGCCCGCAACGCCGGACCGCCGACGTCGCGGGCGTGGCTCAGCATGGCGCCGAAATCGAGTCCGGAGGAGCCGGTGCGGGCAATTACGCTGCCGTCGATCGCGCTCGCGATATCGGCGAAATTGCCGTCGCCAGCGATCCAGCGGTCGCGCTCGTAATTGAGGAGCTGAATGGTTTTCATCGGGTGGCCTTCACCGTCTGGGCTCAAGCATCTTGAAGTCGAAGGCGCGGGCGACCGGATGGCTGGTCGACAATCCGCCATCGACGACCAGCGCCTGGCCGTTGACGTAAGATGAATCGTCCGACGCCAGAAACAGCGCGGCCTGTGCGATTTCGATTGGCTCGCCGCCGCGGCGCAGCGGGTTGAGCTCGCCGATCCGGCTGCCGTGGCCGCGATCGCGAGCGCCCTGGTACATCGGCTTGGTCATGCCCGTCTCGATCAGTCCGGGGCAGATGGCATTGACCCTGATGCCGCTGCCGCCGAGCTGCTGCGACGCGTTCTGGACGAGGTTGATGACCCCCGCTTTCGACGCCGAATAGGCTGCTCCGCCGGCACCCGAGCGAAGCCCGGCGACGCTTGCGGTGCAGATGATCGATCCGCCGCCGCGCGCATTCATCGCCGGGGCGGCATATTTGATCGCCAGGAACGGGCCGATCAGATTGACGCGGAGAATTTCCGCCCAATCGTCTTCAGTCTGCTCGGTGATATTGGCCATTCCGCCGGACACGCCGGCATTGGCGAAAAAGATGTCGAGGCCTCCGTGATCGGCGACAGTCTGCTCGACCACCGCCTTGACTGCGGCTTCGTTGCCGGCGTCCATCTGCACCTCGGCGCCAGCCCCGATATCGGAACCGACGACCGTCGCGCCCTCGCTTCGAAAGAGGTCGGCGGTGGCTTTGCCGATGCCCGACGCGGCCCCGGTGACGATCGCGATCTTGCCCTGGAGACGTGTTCCCATGGCGCCCCTCATAGCCACGGGGCTGTAACTGGCAAAGTCGGCTGTTATAGCCGCGGCCATGGATTTCAGCGCTCAGCCCCAGGAAACCGAATGGCGCGACCGCGTCCGTGCCTTCATGGAGGCCCACGTCCGGCCGGCGGCGCCAATTTATGACCAGCAGCAACGCGAAGGCGAGCGCTGGAAGGTGCTTCCGATCATCGAAGAACTGAAGGCCAAGGCGCGGGCCCAAGGGCTATGGAATCTGTTCATGCCGCCAGCCCCTGCCGCTGCCCATGTCGACGACAGTTTCGACTTCGAAGGCCCCGGCCTGAGCAACCTTCAATATGCCTTTTGCGCCGAGGAAATGGGACGCTTCCTGTGGGCTTCGGAGGCGTTCAACTGCTCGGCGCCCGACACCGGTAATATGGAAGTCCTCCACCGCTACGGGACTCGCGAACAAAAGGAGCAGTGGCTGAGGCCGCTGATGAACGGCGAGATTCGCTCGGCCTTCCTGATGACCGAGCCCGACGTCGCTTCGTCGGATGCGACCAACATCCAGTGCGGCATCGCGGCCAAGGGCAATGGCTATGTCATCAACGGCCGCAAATGGTGGTCGAGCGGAGCCGGTGATCCGCGCTGCAAGATCGCGATCGTCATGGGCAAGACCGATCCCGCCGCCGAGAAACACAAGCAGCAGTCGATGATCCTGATGCCGCTCAATGCCGACGGGGTGGACGTCGTTCGCCACTTGCCGGTGTTCGGTTATGACGATGCGCCGCACGGCCATATGGAAATCGCGCTCGACGAGGTCGCGGTGCCGCATTCGAACATGCTGCTCGGCGAAGGCCGCGGGTTCGAAATCGCTCAGGGACGGCTTGGGCCGGGGCGGATCCACCATTGCATGCGGATCATCGGCGCTGCGGAAGAAGCAATTGAGCTGATGGTCAAAAGGCTGCAGTCGCGGGTCGCGTTCGGCAAGACCCTGGCCGAGCAGTCGGTGTGGGAGGAACGGGTCGCCGACGCTCGGATCAATATCGAAGTGACCCGACTGTTGTGCCTCAAGGCGGCGGACATGATGGATCGGTCGGGCAACAAGGCGGCGCAGCGGGAAATCGCGATGATCAAGGTGGCGGCGCCGCTGATGGCGCTGAAGGTCATCGACGATGCCATCCAGGCCTTTGGCGGGGCCGGGGTGTCGGAGGATACGGGCTTGGCGCGGGCCTATGCGTCGATCCGGACCTTGCGGCTGGCCGACGGCCCCGATGAGGTCCACCGCCGCGCCATCGCCCGCCTGGAATATAAGAAGCACCAGTGAGCGAAGCGGCGATCGATAGTCCGGCGCTCGGCGCCTGGCTCGAAGCGAATGTGGCGGGCTTCACACCGCCGTTCAACCTGACCAAATTCGATTTCGGCCAGTCCAACCCGACCTATCGCGTCCGAGCGGCGTCGGGCGATTATGTGCTTCGCCGAAAACCGTCGGGATCATTGCTCCCCTCCGCCCACGCCGTCGACCGCGAATATCGCCTTCTCGGCGGACTTTTCCCGCTCGGTTTTCCGGTGCCAAGACCGTTTGCCTTGTGCGAGGACGCGGGCGTCATCGGCTCCATTTTCTACATCATGGAACTGGCCCGCGGGCAGTCCTACGCCAATGGCGCCTTGCCCCAGTTCGATCCCGCGACGCGCGGGCGCATCTACGGGCAATTGGTCGACACATTGGCCGATCTCCACACCATCGACCCAGCCGCTGCGGGCCTCGGGGATTTCGGCAAGCCGGGCAATTATTTCGAACGGCAGGTCGCGCGCTGGACCCGCCAATATCGCGATTCAGAAACCGATTATCTCCCCGAAATGGAACGGCTGATCGCCTTCCTCCCCGAAAGCCTGCCCGAGCAGGCGCGGGTGGCGATCGTCCACGGCGATTATCGCATCGACAATGTCCTGTTCGACGGCGACGGGACCTTGGCCGCGGTGCTCGATTGGGAATTGGCGACGCTCGGCGATCCGCTCGCCGATTTCTCCTATCTCGCGATGCAATGGGTGATGCCCGCGGACGGTGCGTCGGGCCTTAGCGGACTCGACCTTGAGGCACTTGGAATTCCGACCCTGGAGGAGATCGCCGGGCGCTATTCGGCGCGCTCCGGAGTGGATGTCGCGGCCCATCTCGACTGGTATTTCGCCTATAATCTGTTCCGCCTCGCGGCGATCGTCCAGGGCATCAAGAAGCGCGTTATCGATGGCACCGCATCGAGCACCAAGGCGGCCGAAATGGCCAAGCGCGTGCCGGAATTGTCGGCCGCCGCATGGCGCTGTGCGCAGGCGGCCGGCGTGATGATGAAATTTGTGGAGGAATGATCATGGATCCCGTTCGGCCGATCGCACTTGGCGATATCGAGCAAGCCCGCGAGCGCATCGCCGGGACGGTCATCAGGACCCCGCTGGTCAAGCTCGACGCCGGCCGGGGCAGCGCCGAAATCTATCTCAAGCTCGAAAATCTCCAGCCGACCAATGCGTACAAGATCCGCGGCGCGGCCAATGCCGTCGCCCGATTGTCCGAGGAGGAGCGTTCACGCGGAGTGTGGACGATCAGCGCCGGCAATGCCGGGCAGGGCGTTGCTTATGCCGCGCGTGCTTTGGGCGTGCCCTGTTCGGTGGTCGCCATCGAAACCGCGCCGCAAACCAAGCTCGACCGGATGCGCGCTTTGGGAGCGACGATCGTGCCCGTGTCCTACGAGGAGGCGTGGCGCGCCGCCGAGGCGCATGCCTTCGCAGGCATGGACGGCACCTTCATCCATCCGTTCGACAATCACGATTTCATTGCCGGCCATGGCACCATGGGCCTTGAGATCATGGAGGATTTGCCTGCGGTCCGAACAGTGATCGCGGCGATTGGCGGCGGTGGGCTGATCACCGGCCTCGGAAGCGCGGTCAAGGCGATCGATCCGACGGTGGAGGTGATCGGTGCCGAACCCGAAACCGCGGCGCCTTACGCGCTGTCGTTGGAGCAGGGCGGCCCGCGCCGCTTCACCGACTGGACGCCGTCGTTCGTCGATGGCGCCGGCGGGCAGAGTGTGACCCAGCGCATGTGGGAGCGGATGCAGCCGGTCGTCGACCGCACGATCATCGTCTCGCTCGAGGAGACACGTCAGGCGATGCGCCTGATGGCGGACAAGGCGCGGGCAATTTCCGAAGGAGCGGGCGCCTTGTCGGTTGCCGCGGCGCTCGGTGGGAAAGCCGGCGACGGCCCGATCGTGTGCGTCGTTTCCGGCGGCAACATTGATCTCGCCAAGTTCAGCGAGCTGATCTCCATTTAAGCCCGCTCACGTACCGACTGTGTGGTGCCCGCGAAACATCCCGGTCGGATCGTATGTGCGTTTAGCGCGCAGCAATCGCGGATAATTGCCGCCCCAATAGGCCTCTCGCCAGTCGCGCCCGAAATAATCGGCTTCGGACAGGTAGCAGCCGCCATCGGGCACCAGCTTCACGAATGGCGCGAACGCGCGGGCCACTCCCGCCGCTTCTTTCCGGCCAAGCGCATTGTCGGGAATGTGGCCGGGGATCCCGGGCCATGCCGGTGGTCCTTCGGCGGCGACGATCAACAGCCCGAACGCATCTACCATTTGCGGATTGGTCGCGGTTTCCAGCGAGCGCTTCACCGCCGCCGGATCGCCCCCAGCAAGCCCTTTGTTCATGTGCAGCGCGATAGTCCATTCGCTCGCGCCCGCAATAATTGCGTCGACCAGCCGGTTACGGCCCTCGCCCTTGAGCAGGCCCTGCGGCAGCCAGCGCGATTTGTAGGCGTGGAGGACCTGGCCCGCTTCACTGAGGTTGCCGGCCCAGAAGACATTGTCCGGGCTTGCCCGCGGACGATCGTCAGACAATATGATACCCGGCATCTGCTTGAGAATTTCGGGATTCCAGAAATCGCGGGCGGGCAGCGTGACGATCATCGGCTCGCCGCCCATCGAATAGGTATCCTTGTGCGCCCTCAGCCAGCCGAAGAACGGCTTCCACGCGGCCTCGATCTGCGTCTTGTCGAGCCCGTAGGCGGTCAGCGCAACGGACATTTTTCGTCCGGAACCGAACCGTATCTGCTCACCCCAATGCGGATTGAACAGGCTGTCCGCGTAAAACGTCATGACCTTCTCGACCAGCGTCCGCCACGCCTGATCGTCGCTCGCGGTGACGTCGAACAACACCGCACCGATGGTCGCGGGCAAATCGAAGGTGCGCAAGGTCAGCCGGGTGACGATCCCGAACGTTCCGCCGCCACCACCGCGAAACGCGAAGAACAATTCCGGGTCCTGCCACATATTGGCGATCCGAATTTTGCCGTCGGCGGTGACGATTTCGGCCTCGAGCAAATTGGCGGCGCCGGTCCCGAAGCCCTTGGAGAAACTGCCGAACCCGCCGCCAAGCACGAAGCCGCCCACCCCAACGGTCAGGCAGCCGCCGCCCTGGACATAGCGGCCATGCTTGACCGCGGTTTCGCGATAAATGCGGCCCCACAGGCAGCCTGCGCCGATCGACACTGCCTTGTGCGCCTCGCTACCCGCTGGAGCGCCAGCCGGGACGAACGCATCATGCTGCTCGATGCGGTCGATTTTCTTGGTCCACAGAAGCAGCGAATTGGCGGCATTGCTGTTGCCGAAATAGCTGTGGCCACCACCCTTGGTGACAAGGCGGACATTGTGGCGGCGGGCAAAGTCGACGGCCGCGGCGACATCCGTCGCGCTTTCCGCGGCGACGACGTAGCGGCTTGGCGCGCTGGTCCAGCCGTCGGTCCAGCCGAGCGTCTGAGTGAGCGCCGGGTCGTCGCTGATCCGATAGGGGTTCTTGAGGCTGGCGAAGAGCGCGTCGGCGCCCTTGCCACCCGAATCGCGGCACGCGACGAGCGGCGAGCGCACCGGCTGGAACCGCGCGCCGAGTCGCCGTGCAAGCTCGCCCCACGGCGCGCGTCCGGATTTTGCCAGTACCGGACCCGCCAGCGGAGCAGCGCAACTCGCGCCGGCAAGAAGCATGAATTTGCGGCGGTCGATGCTCATGTTGGCCCTCCGTGCAGCGAATGCGACTGCCTCGACGATCTTGATCGCCGCGTAAAGACACCTCGGCGGGCTCGCACGGCCGGATTGTCTATTTTCATCGTGGGTTCAGGCGATTGGTCGCTTGGCCCATCCGGCAGGGGAACAAGGAGTCATCCATGAACCAGTCGACTAAAATCCTCGCAGCATTCGGTGTCGCAGCTCTTGCTGTCGCGGCGCCGGTTTCGGCTCACACGCCGAAGGCCAAACTGACCATGACGCAGGCGCGCGCAATCGCGCTCAAGGCTGCTCCGGGCAAGATCCAGGACGCGGAATATGAAAAAGAAGGCGGCGCCTGGCGCTATTCGTTCGACATTCGCCAGGGGAATAAAATCCACGAAATCGGCGTCAACGCCAACACCGGCAAGATTGTCGAAAACAAATTCGAAGGATTGAAGGACAAGGACTGATCGTCCCACCGCCGCGCCTCGTCACCGGGGCGCGGCGTTTTTCTCGACCGCATCGACTTTGCTGATGGTGAGGTAGGCGACCAGCGCGATGATGATGACGAGGAACACCGCGCTAACCGACATCGTCGACAGACCAAGTCCGCCGTCCTGTGGCGACTGGGTTAGAAAATCACCGGCCGACGCCCCGAGGGGGCGGGTCAGGACATACGCGCTCCAGAACGCCAGCACCGAGCCGATTGCTCTGGCATAATAGCCGATCGTGATGAGCAGGATCAGGCCGCCGAAAATGGCCCCAGCAAGGATATAGCCGAGCCCAAGCTGCTCGCTGACAAGATCGCCAGCGGCCGTACCCAGGGCGAACGTGAACAGGATCGCCAGCCAGTAATAACGCTCCCGGGGGGGTGTGGTAATGTCGTGAATCGACAAGGTGCGCTCGGCGCGGTGCCAGACGAAGAACGTCGCAGCCAGCGCGATCGCGAACGCGGCCGTCGTGACATACAAGCTGACTCCAAAATTATCGCTGAGATTGTCTGTGACGAGTGTTCCGACGATGCTCAGAAAGACGACGCAGATCCAATAAATCCAAGGCACGTACCGATCCTGGCGAAGCTGGAGCGACAGGAACCCCGCAAGTACCAGCCCCGCGAGCAGCGAGGTCTTCGTCAATCCAAACCCCAAATTGAAATTGAGGAAGTCGGCCCCTGTTTCGCCCACCGTAGTGGCGAGAATCTTTATGACCCAGAAGGCCAGGGTGACGATCGGCACCTTGTTGAGCATCTGGTGGCTGGCGTCGGTCATTGCGGTTCCTTCCACATGGAGCGGACCAAACTCCAACCTTGGCGCCTAGCGTTCGTTCCGCGGTTCTAACGGCCTTCGAACTTCGCTGCTCGTTTTTCGAGAAACGCTGCGACGCCCTCGCGATAATCGTCGGTAAAGCCCAACCGGCGCATCGCGCCCGCCTGAAGGTCGAGTTCTTCGTCGAGACTGTGCAGCCACGAGGCGCGGATCATCTGTTTGATCGCGGCCAGGCCGAGCGGCGGCAGGCCCGCCAATTTATTCGCGAGCACATCAACCTCTTCGTCGAGAGCTTCGTCCTCGACGCATTTCCAGATCAGCCCCCAGTCGGCGGCCTGTTGCGCGCTCAGCGGCTCGCCGGTCAGCGCCAGGCCGAGCGCGCGGGCTTGGCCAACCAGGCGCGGCAGGATCCACGTCCCGCCGCTGTCGGGGATCAGTCCGAGCGCGGAAAAGCTCTGGATGAATTTCGCGGATTGCGCGGCGACGACGATGTCGCAGGCCAAGGCAATATTGGCGCCAGCGCCGGCCGCTACCCCATTGACCTTGGCGATCACCGGCTGCGGGATCGAGGTCAATGTTCGAATGAGCGGGTTCCAGCTGTCTTCTACCGTTTCGCCAAGGTCGACCATTTGGCCTGGAGCGGCGGCGCGGTCGTTGAGGTCCTGGCCGGCGCAGAAGCCGCGCCCGGCGCCGGTCACCACCACCACCCGCGCCTCACCAAGGTTGGCAAGAGCATCGCGCAACTCGCCGTGCATCGCCTTGGTGAAAGCGTTGAGCCGATCGGGCCGGTTGAGCGTGATCCGCGCAATCGCGCCGTCGCGCTTGAAGTCGATTGTCTCGTAAGCCATTGCGGCGGCGTAGCGAAGGAACCGGTGTGGACGCAAACGAACTCGCAGCGGACGTCGCCAGCGCGATGCTCGACGCCGAAGGAACCGGCCCCGCGTGGGGCATCGTCATCGAGGAAGTGCGCGCTGGCTATGCGCGGGTGTCGATGCTGGTCCGGCCCGACATGCTCAACGGCCACGGAATCGCTCACGGCGGGATGATCTTCGCGCTTGCCGATAGCGCCTTCGCTTATGTCTGCAACGGTGCCAATCACGCCAGCGTCGCCGCCCAGGCCGGGATCGTCTTTCTCGGTCAGGCCAGGCACGGCGAAATTCTGGTCGCCGAAGCTCAGGAGGTTGCGCGGGAGGGCAGGGCGGGCGTGACCCGGGTAGCGGTCCGAACGTCCGACGGCCGGACAATCGCCGAATTCACCGGCTATTCGCGAACCCTGGGCGGTACCGTCATCGACATTTGAACGTTGGGCATTCAGCGACTAGATCGGACAATATGTACACCACCGAACTGACCAAGACCGCGAAGATCGAGAATCTCGAAGACCCCGAACTGCTCGAGGCATTCGAGGCGCGGGTCGCGGCCGATGAGTTCATCGAGCCCAACGACTGGATGCCCGAAGCCTATCGGCGGACCCTGACTCGGCAGATCAGCCAGCACGCGCATAGCGAAATCGTCGGCATGCTGCCCGAGGGAAACTGGATCAGCCGCGCGCCGTCACTCCGGCGCAAAGCGATTTTGCTCGCCAAGGTTCAGGACGAGGCCGGCCACGGGCTCTACCTCTATTGCGCGGCCGAGACGCTCGGCACCAGCCGGGAGGAGATGATCCTCGCGCTCCACAGCGGAAAGGCCAAATATAGTACGATCTTCAATTATCCGACGCTGACCTGGGCCGACATCGGTGCCATCGGCTGGCTCGTCGATGGCGCTGCGATCATGAACCAGGTGCCGCTTCAGCGGACCAGCTACGGGCCTTACGCCCGCGCCATGGTCCGCATCTGCAAGGAAGAAAGCTTTCATCAGCGCCAGGGCTATGAAATCATGATCGCGCTGGCCAATGGCACGGCGCAGCAAAAGCGAATGGCGCAGGACGCCTTGAATCGCTGGTGGTGGCCAAGCTTGATGATGTTCGGTCCGCCGGACGACAATTCACCCAACACCGCGCAATCGATGCGCTGGCGGATCAAGCGCGAAACCAATGACGAACTACGCCAGAAATTCGTCGATATTTCGGTGCCGCAGGCGGAATTTCTGGGGCTGACGGTCCCCGATCCCGATTTGAAGTGGAACGAGGCCAAGGACGAGGGTCGCGGCGGCTATGATTTCGGAGCGGTCGACTGGGAAGAATTTTACGCGGTGGTCCGCGGCGAAGGCCCGGTCGCCAAGGAGCGGATGAAGGCGCGGCGGGATGCCTGGGACGACGGCGCCTGGGTCCGCGACGCTGCTGCTGCCTATGAGGCAAAGCGGCAGCAACGGCTCGCTGCTTGAACCCCGCGCTCACCCTGAGCTTGTCGAAGGGTTTTCTCCAGCGTAGCGCTCGCGTTTCGACAAGCTCAACGTGAGCGCTTTGGAGATGGAGATGAAAGGTCACGACTGGCCGCTGTGGGAAGTGTTTGTTCGCGCCAAGGGCGGTCTTTCGCACCGCCACGTCGGCAGCGTTCATGCGCCCGACCCGAAGCTCGCGCTCGCCCATGCCCGCGACACCTATACGCGGCGCCAGGAAGGGGTCTCGCTGTGGGTCGTGAAATCGACCGACATCATTGCCTCCGACCCGGCGGAGGCCGGCGAATTGTTCGAACCCGCGGCGGACAAGGTCTATCGCCATCCGACATTCTACGACATCCCCGACGCAGTGAAGCACATCTAGATGCCGTCGCTGCCCGCATTTGAAAAAGACGTCGAGGAAAAGGCCAAAAGCGCCCCCGACACCGGCGCGTTCGACGAGCAGACTCCCGAAGCCGGTTCCGACCCGCTCGAGGACGCTTATTACGATTATCTGTGCCGCCTTGGCGACGATGCGCTGATCCTTGGTCAGCGGCTCGGCGAATGGTGCGGTTATGCGCCGGTTCTGGAAGTCGATCTCAGTCTCGCCAATCTCGCGCTTGACCTCATCGGTCAGGCGACGATGGCGCTGGGCCACGCCAATAATGGCGACGGCGACGAGCTCGCCTTTCATCGCGACGTGCTCGATTTTCGCAATTGCCTGTTGGTCGAGCAGCCCAATGGCGATTTCGCCCGGACCATCGCCCGCCAGCTGTTGTTTTCGACCTGGCAGTACATTCTCTATCGCGAACTGACCGAGAGCCCCGACAAGTTCCTGCGTGAATTCGCGGCCAAGGCGGTCAAGGAAGTCGCTTATCACCGCGAGCTGGCCAGCGAATGGACCATCCGGCTTGGCGACGGGACCGAGGACAGCGCCCGGCGCATGGCCGAGGGGCTCGACTGGTGCTGGCGCTTCATTCCGGAATTGTTCGAAGTCGACGAAGAGCTCGAAGAAATGATCGCTCGCCAGACGGTGCCCGATCCGCGCGGGTTCGAGGCCGAATATTATGCAGCGATCGAAGGCGTGCTGGGCCAAGCGGCGCTTGCAATTCCACCCGACCAGCGGCCAATTCTCGGTGGCCGCCGAGGGCACCATAGCGAGCACCTCGGCCATCTGCTCGCGGCGATGCAATATCTGCCCAGGACCTATCCGGACGCCGCCTGGTAATGGCCGAGCATTTTCATGCGCTCGAAATTGCCGAAATCGTGCCCGAGACCGACGAAGCGGTATCGATCCGCTTTCATATTCCGCCCGCGCTTGAGGACGCGTTCAGCTTCAAGGCGGGCCAGCATCTGACCTTGAAAGCCGACATCGAAGGCGCGGAAGTACGGCGCAATTATTCGCTCTGCACCGCGCCCGGCGACAAGGATGTGATGGTCACGGTCAAGCGCATCGCCGGTGGCCTTTTCTCCAACTGGGCGGGGGACAATTTGAAGGCCGGGGACACACTCGATGTCATGGCCCCGCACGGCAGCTTTACCGTGCCCTTCGCGCAAGGCTCGGCGAAACGCTATGTCGGCTTTGCCGGCGGGTCGGGAATTACGCCGATCATCTCCCTGATCCGGACCGCCTTGAGCGCAGAGACCGGCAGCCGCTTCACCCTTTTCTACGGCAATCGCGACAGCGTTTCGGTAATCTTTCTCGACGCTTTGGCCGATCTCAAGGACCGCTTCATGAGCCGGTTCGAACTCTATCATTTCCTCGCCGAGGAGGAGCAGGATATCGAGCTGTTCAACGGCATGCTCGACCAGGCCACCTGCGCCGCGGCGATCGATCAGCTGGTCGATGACCCGGTTAGCGTCGACGAATGGTTCATTTGCGGGCCCGGCCCGATGATGGACTCAGCCGAAGCCGCGATCCTCGAGCGCAAGGTCGACAAGGCCCGGGTCCATATCGAGCGCTTCACCGTCGGCCGGCCGTCCGCAGCGGTCGCTGCGGCGTTGCAACAGGCGCAGGCCGAGGCAGCGGGGCTGAGCGTCTCGGTGACTCTCGACGGGCGCACCCGAAAAGTCGAATTCAACGGCGAGAACATCCTCGACAGCGCACTCGAAGCCGGGCTGTCCGCGCCCTTCGCGTGCAAGGCCGGGGTGTGCGCGACCTGCCGCGCCAAGGTCATCCGGGGCAAAGTCGAAATGGCGGTCCATTACGGGCTCAGCGATGAAGAGGTTGCGGCGGCTTACGTGCTCACCTGCCAGTCGGTGCCGGTAGGGGACGGGGTGGCGGTGGATTATGACTCGTGAAGCGGCTAATCGCCCGGTCATGCTGACCGACACCAAAGCGCGGGGACTCGCCGATCTTCCGCCCGTTCAAAGCGACTCGCTGCTGGCGCTGATCGCGCTTGCCGCCGCCGACCCGCGCGCCGACAAGATCGATGTCGGGGTCGGCGTGTTCCGCGATGGCGCCGGCAACACCCCGATCCTCAAGGTGATGAAGCAAGCCGAGCAGCGCCTGCTCGATACCCAGGTCACCAAGGCCTATCTTGGCGGTGCCGGCGACAAAAAATATGCCGAGCTGCTCCGCCCGACCGTGCTCGGCGAACATGCCGCGGATGCGCGCATCGCCGGGGTCCAGACGCCGGGCGGCTGCGGTGCGCTTCGGCTCGGGTTCCAGCTCATCGCTCGGGCCAATCCCAAGGCCCGCGTGCTTCTCGGCACCCCGACCTGGCCCAATCACGCGCCGATCATCGACGGTGTCGCTCTCGAAATCGTCGAATATCCTTATTACGACCGTTCCAGCGGCGCGATCAGCTTTGCGAAAATGCTCGAAGCGCTCGAGGCCGCGGCCCCGGGCGACGTCGTCTTGCTTCACGGTTGTTGCCACAATCCGACCGGCGCCGACCTCAGCGACGACCAGTGGGAGCAGATGACTCAGGTCGTCGCCCGGCGCGGGCTGCTGCCGTTCGTGGATATCGCCTACCAGGGTTTCGGACGCGGGCTTGATGAGGATGGGCGCGGGTTGCGCGGCCTGCTCACGGCGTGCGACGAGGTCATTGCGGCGCACAGCTGCGACAAGAATTTCAGCGTCTACCGCGACCGCGTCGGGTCGCTGTGGCTCAAGACCGCAAGCGAGGAATCGACCCGGACGGCGATGGCCCACGTCCTCCAGGATGCGCGCGAGATGTGGTCGATGCCGCCCGATCACGGCGCTGCGTGCATCCATATCATCCTCGACGACAGCGAACTCCGCGCCCGCTGGCTGGTCGAACTCGCAGCGATGCGCGAGCGCATCAACGCGGTGCGCCGGCGGATCGCTTCGTTCGACCCGCGCCTCGACTATATCGGTCGCCAGTTCGGCATGTTCTCGCTGCTTCCATTGAGCAGGGATCAGGTGCTCAAGCTGCGCGAGGATCATTCGATCTACATGGCCGATAGCGGGCGCTTCAACGTCGTCGGCATGGCCGATGGCGACATCGATCGATTTACCGCGGCGGTCGTGGACGCCATGGATGGCTGAGAAGGACCCTGGCCGGGTGTCCGCCAAGGTCGACTGGCGCGAGGTCGCTCGGGTCGTTCTCACCAGCCGCGAGATGGACCGGATCGAGGAGGAAGAACTCGTTCCGGCCAAGAAGGTGCTCTACCAATTTTCGGCCCGCGGCCACGATCTGGCGCAGGTCCTGCTCGGACTGCAGCTCAAGGACGGCGATGCCGCCTGCGGCTATTATCGCTCGCGGCCTTTGCTACTCGCGCTCGGTGTCTCGCTCGCCGATGCGCTCGGCAGCGGGATGGGCTTGGCCGGCGGCTATTCCGACGGGCGCGACATCGGCGTGGTGTTCAATTACCCGAACCCCGGCGGGGCTCACGCGCTTCCGATGTGCGGCGGGGTCGGCGCTCAATATACGCCGGCGGCGGGTTGGGCGCAGGCGATCGATTACAAGACCAAAGTGTTGGGCGAGGGTCCCGATGATGCCATCGCGCTGGTCCTTGGGGGCGATGCGAGCTGCGCTACCGGTGGATTTTGGTCCGCGCTAACAATTGCAACGACGCAACAATTGCCGCTGCTCATTTACGTCGAGGATAATGGCTACGGCATTTCGGTGACGTCGGATTATCAGACTCCTGGCCGCGACATCGCCGCCAATCTCGCCAGCTTCAGCGGTCTGAAAATCCTCAACGGCGACGGCACCGATCCGCACGAAGCCGCCCGGCTGGTCGCCGAAGCCGTGACCTATGTCCGGACCCAGCGCGCGCCGCTGCTGCTGCGCGTAACCGTGCCGCGGCTTGAAGGTCACAGCTTCCAGGATACGCAGACCTACAAGTCCGAAGCCGAGATTGCGGCGGAATGGGCGCGCGATCCTTTGCCCAAACTCAAGACGTTTTGCGCCGGCCTCCAGCTCGGCGAGGAGCAATGGGGCGAGATCGAGCGCCGTGTCGAATGGGAAGTCGACGCCGCCCGGGCAGAAGCCGAAGGGCGGGGAATCGCCGACCCCGAGCAGGTCGAGCGCCACGTCTTCTTCGATGGCCAAATGAGCCAGATCGGCGGCAATGCCGGCCTCTCGCTCGACGGCACCAGCAGCGATCCCGCGCCCGACGGTCAGCGCATCAACATGGTCACCGCGATCCGCCGGGTGATCGAGCAAGAGCTTCAGGCCAATCCCAAAATGCTCGTGTTCGGCGAGGATGTCGGACCCAAGGGCGGAGTCCATGCGGTGACGCTTGGCCTTCAGGACAAGTTCGGAGTCGAACGCGTGTTCGACACCTCGCTCAATGAGGAAGGCATTGTCGGCCGGGCGGTCGGAATGGCGCTCGCCGGTTTGTTGCCCGTCCCCGAAATCCAGTTCCGCAAATATGCCGAGCCGGCGACCGAACAGATCCACGATTGCGGGACGATGCGCTGGCGCACCGCCAACCGCTTCGCGGCGCCGATGGTGCTGCGCGTGCCGGGTGGCTTCTTCAAATGCGGCGACCCGTGGCATTCGATGACCAATGAGGTCGAATTCGTCCACAATCCGGGGTGGAAAGTGGCGGTTCCGAGCAATGCCGAGGACGCGGTCGGACTGCTCCGGATGAGCCTTCGCGGCCACGACCCGGTGATCTTTTTCGAACATCGCGCAATGCTCGACGACATCTGGGCGCGGCGGCCGTGGCCGGGCAACCATTTCGTGCTCGAATTCGGGCGGGCGAACAAGACCCGCGAGGGCAATCAAATCACCATCGTCACCTGGGGCGCGATGGTCCCGCGCTGCGAGGCCGCTGCGGACGGGATCAGCGCCGATGTCATCGACCTGCGCAGCCTCAATCCGTGGGACCGCGACATGGTCCTCGACAGCGTCCGCCGGACCCGTCGCTGCCTGATCGTGCACGAGGATTTGCGCACCGGAGGCTTTGGTGCGGAGATCGCCGCGGTCGTCGCCGACGAGGCCTTCCTCGATCTCGACGCACCGGTCGCCCGCGTGACCATGCCCGATATCCCCAGCCCGCATCATCCCAAATTGATGGAATGGACGGTGCCCTCAGTCGCCCGAATCCGCGCCGAAATCGACCGGCTGGTGGGGTTTTGACTCCATGATCGAAGTCCGCGTCCCGGATGAACAGGAAGGCACCAAAGCGGTCGTCCGTGCCTGGCTCAAGCAGATTGGCGACACCGTCGCGATCAATGACCCGTTGGTTGAGCTCGAAACCGACAAGGTCACCCAGGAGGTTCCGGCACCGGCGGCGGGGGTGCTGTGCGAGATATTGCTCGACACCGACGCCGAGGCGGTCCCCGGCGCGCTGCTCGGGCGGATTGATGCTGGCCGTTCCCCAGCAAAGGCCGGGGTCCAGGAGGCGAAGCCTTCCACTGCGATACGTGAAGCGCCCGCTGGCGCTCCTGAACTCCGGCCTTCGCTGGGGAACGAGACCCGCCTCTCTCCCTCGGTCAAACGCGCGCTTCAGCAGCATGGTATCGACCCCGCGCGGCTGACCGGCACCGGCCGCTCAGGGCGGATCACGCGCGAAGATGTCGACCGCGCGCTGGCTGGCGGGGCGATACCCGCGACGGCTTCGCCCGGCGACATCCCGCACGATCGGATGCGACTCAAGATCGCCGAAAATATGGTCCGCGCGATGACCGACGCGCCGCATGTCACGGCGCTGTTCGAAGCCGATTTCTCAGCCATCGCTGCGCATAAAGCGGCGCTCGCGGCCGCGGGCAACAGGCTCAGCTACACCGCATTCATCGTCAAAGCCGCCGCCGAAGCCATGGCCGCCGCTCCGGCGATCAACGGTCGGTGGGAGGAAGACCGAATCGCGGTCTCGCCGACCATCGACATCGGGGTCGGCACCGCGCTTGGCGACAAGGGACTGGTTGTCCCGGTGGTCAAGGACGCGGGCGGGCTCAGCCTCGCTCAGATCGGCACCCGGCTCGACGACCTCACGACCCGCGCCCGCGACGGCAAACTGACCGGCGCCGATGTGTCGGGCGGAAGCTTCACCATTTCCAACCACGGCGTGTCGGGCAGCCTGCTCGCGGCGCCGATCATCATCCATCAGGGCCAGGCCGCGATCCTCGGAATCGGCAAGCTCCAAAAGCGCGCCGTGGTGCGCTCGGTCGACGGCGCCGACGCCATCGTCATCCGGCCGATGGCCTATGTCACCCTGACCATCGACCACCGCGTCGTCGATGGCCACCAGACCAACGCCTGGCTGACCCGCTTCGTCGAAATCCTGGAGACCTGGCCAGCGGCCTGAACCTTCGCCGCAGCGGCTAATGGCGCACCCGACAGGATTCGAACCTGTGGCCTCTGCCTTCGGAGGGCAGCGCTCTATCCAGCTGAGCTACGGGTGCGCGATGAGCGCGCGGCTTAGCCGTGACTAGCCGGAGCGGCAAGACGGGTCGAGAAAGCTGGCCAGCGCCCGGTGGAGTTGGAGCCGCTTCGATCCGACCAGCATTCCGACATGCCCCGACGCAATCGACTCGGTTGGACCCTTTGGCGCGGTCGCCGCGGGGGCGATGCGATCGCTGCCGGCGGTGAGGTTGAGCAGCGGCACCTCCAGCCGCTCGCTCACCAACGTGCCGCCGACGCGCCATTGGCCCTGGCCCGGCAGATCGGCGCCGAACATGCGCTCGATCAACTCCTCGGCAGCGGGGAGGGGCAGCGCCTCGCCCTCATTCGCCCAATCTTCCAGCGCGACGAAGCGCCGGGCCTGGGCGCTTGCGGGATCGAGAGTGTCGAAATCGGCGAATTTGGCGACGGTGCGCAACGGGTCGAGCGACCAGAAGGCCGCTTGCAGCAATTCCATCGGCAAGGCGCCGAGCGCTTCGGCGCTGGCCCGGCTGTGCGCCCACAGATTTTCCAGCCCGATGCGCGAATCCTTGGGATAAGCGCCGAAATGCCACGGCCCGGCGAGGTTCGCGACGCGCTCGGCTGGAACCAGATTGGCGGCGGCAATCGCCATCGTCCCGCCAAGACAATAGCCGATCAGCGCCGGGCACTCGCCGATCGCGCGGATCAACGGCACCAATATCTGCTCGACATGGCCCGAAACGCTGAGATCGCGGCGTTCATCGGCCGCGCCCCAATCCAGCAGCAGCACGCGCCGCCCCATTCCGATGACAGCTCCGGCAAGCGAGGTTTCATCGTCGAGGTCGAGGATCCGCGGCGGATTGATCAGCGACGGCACGAGCACCGCAACAGGCCCGCTGCCGCCGTGATCGCGCAGGCACGCACCGCCGATTCGCGCCGCTTCGGGCAGCGTCGGCCGGGCCGGGCCGCGTTCGGCCTGTTCGTAAGCGCGCAAGCCGGCCAGCGCTTTGCGCGCGAGTTGCGGGTCATCTTCGCCGGCCTTTCGGACAAGCTCAAGGAACAGCGGCAACGGGCGCGGCGCGCGCTCGCTGTGCGGTTCATGTTGCAGCGCACACTTGTCTGCTATTAGATCGCCTTTCGTATTGCTGGAGCTTTTCATGGCCAAATCATCGGACAAGGTGACAATCAAGAAATACGCCAACCGGCGGCTTTATGACACGGAAAGTTCGGCATACATCACGCTCGACCGATTGGCGCAAATGGTCCGCGACGGGCGCGAGTTCGAGGTGGTCGACGCCAAGAGCGGCGATGACATCACCCGTCACGTGCTGACGCAGATCATCGTCGATGAGGAAGCGCGCGGCTCGACCATGCTGCCGCTCAATTTCCTCAAACAGATCATCGGTCTCTACGGCAATTCGATGCAGAACTTCGTGCCTCAATATCTCGAGGCTGCAATGGATGCGTTGAAGCGCAACCAAAGCGCCGCGCGCGATGCCTTTGGCGCCAATATGTTCGCCGAAATCGCCAAGAAGAATATGACGATGTTCGAGGAAGCGGCGCAGGCACTACGCGGCAAGCCGATGGGCAATGCCGATCCCAAATCCGAACCCGCGGCCGCGCCCAAAGACGACATGGGCGCGCTTCGTGCGGAACTTGCCGCGCTTCAGGCCAAAGTCGACAAGCTGGGCCGTTGATCATGCGTTTATGGTGTGCGTCGACTGCGGCTCTGGTTCTTCCCTGCTCGGCATTTGCGCAGTCGCCCGCGCCGACCACCGTCCAGCCCGCTTATGATTACAGCATCGCCAATCCGGTTGCCGGACGCTGGCATTATGCCCCGACCACCACCGGCAGCGCGGCCAGCTTTGGCGATGGCGCGGCGCGCCCGCTGCTGACCCTGACGTGCGTCCGGTCGATCCGGCGCATCAGCATTGCTCGCCCGGCGCTTGGTGCGGCGCCATATTTGATGGTGTGGACCAGCGCCGAACGTCGCAACGTGCCGGCCAGTTTCAATCCCGCGACCGGCCTCATCAGCGCTGATCTTGGCGCCTACGACCGATTGTTCGATTCGCTCGCCTTCAGCCGCGGCCGATTAGCGATCGGGCCAAGCAACGCCGGCGCATTGGTGGCGCCGGTGTGGCCCGACATCATCCGAGTTATTGAGGATTGCCGCAGCTGAACCAGGGCCTGGTTCGGGCAAGCGCAAGAGAATTGCCGATTATTCACCTCATTTCAAGTCTTGAAAGTGCGGCCAATCCGACTCATCATGGTATTCGCAATCACGCAGCGAAAGGAGGTGATCCGATGTCTCATGGTTCAGCAGAGAGGTCGGAGGAGGTCGTTCGTAGGCGCTAGGCGCTGGCGAATGGTTGGCACCTCCTTCCGCTGACCATGTCGAAGGGCATCGCTGCTGAGCAGCGGTGCCCTTTAACATGTCTGGTTTTTGCGCGCCGCAACGGGCATTAGGGATCTTGTTACGGTTTTGAAGTGTTCTTTCTTGCGCAACAGGGAGCGAATTCATGGCGAAAACCACGACTAAACGGACCATTAGGACGGCCACCAAAAAATCGCCGTCGAAAGCCAAGCCGAAAACCCGCAGCCCGGCGAAGTCGAAAAAGAGCAGCACCGTCGACAAGATCGCCAAGGCGGCGATGAGCAAGGAAATGCTCGCCGCCGGACTCACCGCGGCGGCAGCGGCGATTGCCGCAAGCCCCAAGGCCCGCAAAGCCATTCGCGACGCCGGCATGGATGCCGCTGATACTGCTTCCAGTGCTGCATCGAGCATGATGTCGAGCGCCACCAAATTGGGTGCGCTGATCGCCGAAGCGGTGGCCGATGCCGCACAGCGCGTGATGTCGGGCAAATGGGCCGAGGATCTGCCCGGAATGCCGCAACGTGGGACAAGCCGCAGCGCAGCGAAGAAGCCCGCCGCGCGCAAGAAAACGGCGACTCGCAAAAAACCCGCTGCTCGCAAAAAGACGGCGGCGAAAATCGGGGCCGCGTCGACTGCCAGAAAATCGCCGGCGAAAAAGCGCTCGACCGCGCGCAAGCCGGCGGCGCGCAAAGCGGCACCCAAGACGCCGTAACGTTAACGTTTCTACGCGGCGCGATGCTCGAACTGGAGTCGGGCGAGCCGCGCGTAGAGCCCGCCTTCGGCGCTGAGGCTGGAATGTGTTCCTTCCTCGACGATCTTGCCGTGGTCCATGACCACGATCCGGTCGGCGGCGCGGACCGTCGCTAGGCGGTGGGCGATGACGATGGTGGTGCGGTCGGCCATCAACCGGTCGAGCGCGTCCTGGACCAGGCGCTCGCTTTCGGCGTCGAGCGCCGAGGTCGCTTCGTCGAGCAACAGCAAGGGTGCATCGCGGAGCAGCGCCCGGGCGATCGCGATGCGCTGGCGCTGTCCGCCCGACAGGCGCGCGCCCCCTTCGCCCATGATGGTGTCGAGTCCGTCGGGCAGCTTGCGCAGGAATTCTTCGGCATGGGCGTCGCTCGACGCCTTCCACAATTGTTCGTCGCTGGCGTCCCAATTGCCATAGCGCAGATTGTCGCGAGCAGTCCCGGCGAACAAGGATGTGTCCTGCGGGACCATTGCGATGCGCTGGCGGATGTCGGCCGGGTCGGCGTCTTTCAAATCGACTCCGTCCATCAGCACCCGGCCGTTCTGCGGGTCGTAAAAGCGCTCGGCGAGCTGGAACAAGGTGGTCTTTCCGGCGCCCGACGGACCGACCAGTGCGAGCCGTTCGCGGGGTCGTACCGAAAGGCTGAAATCGTCCAGCGCCGAAGTTTCCTTGCGCGTCGGATAATGGAAGGTGACATGGTCGAACGACAGTTCGCCGCGTGGCGGGTCGGGTAGCGCGGCGGGATTGGCGGGGGCCTCGATGTCGGGCTTTGCGTCGAGCAATTCGCCGAGCCGTTCCGACGCCCCCGATGCGCGCAGAAGGTCGCCATAGACTTCGGATAAGGCCCCGAACGCACCGGCGAGCAGTCCGCCGTAGAGCACGAACGCGGCGATCGTCCCGCCGCTCATCCGCCCGGCGGAAACGTCGATCGCGCCCTGCCAGATGATCATGATGATCGCTCCGAACAGCAGGAAAATGACGATCGCGGTCATGATCGCTCGAAGGAACATGCGTTTCTTGGCGGTCGAGAAGACGCGTTCGACCGAGTCGGTGAAGCGAAGTGTCTCGCGGCCCTGCTGGTTGAACGCCTGGACGATCTTCATCGCTCCGAGCACTTCGCTGGTGACTGCTCCGACATCGGCGATCCGGTCCTGGCTCTGGATCGAGATGGCACGGACCTTGCGCCCGACGATGGTGATCGGGATCACGACCAGCGGAACGCCGAGCAGGAGCATCGCGGCGAGCTTGGGCGAAAGCGCGAACAGGATGATGATGCACGCCGTGCCCATGACCAGGTTGCGCAGAGCGACCGACAAGGTGGTGCCGACGACCTGTTCGATGATCGTCGTATCGACCGTGATCCGGCTGGTGATTTCCGCCGGGCGGTTTTCTTCGAAGAAACCGGGCGAGAGGCGCAGCAGGTTGCGATGCACTGCGAGCCTGATGTCGGCGACGGTGCGCTCACCAAGCCAGGAGACGAAATAGAATCGGGTTGCGGTGGCGATCGCCATCACCCCGACCAGAAGGAGCAGATATTCGAACCAGCGGGCGATGCTGGGGCCGCTCCCGCCGCCGTTGCCGAAGCCCTTGTCGATGATCAGCTTGAACGCATAAGGAACGCCCGAGGTCGCTCCCGCGGCGACTGCCAGCGCCAGTCCGGCAATCGCGATCCGGCCCGGATAGGCCAGTGCGAACGACCACACC
The DNA here is from genome assembly GCA_013816595.1 of Sphingomonas sp. GTDB lineage: Bacteria > Pseudomonadota > Alphaproteobacteria > Sphingomonadales > Sphingomonadaceae > Sphingomicrobium. Next base: position 48,198 of record JACDEB010000002.1, read on the forward strand.
ATGCGCAGGTTCTTGAGCGACTTGCCCTTGGGGCGGTTGGGGACGTTGGACATGGTTCACGCGCCTAGCAGTGTGGCTCGCGCGTCTCAATTGCCGCAATGCGGCTTTTGCACTGCAACATCTGCTTGTCATCGGCCCGAACCACCGCCACATTGGTTTCTTCCCGAAACTGGTGGTGGATGTGGATGCTCTACGACGCATATGAAGTTCAGCGCTCACTCCTGACCGGGGCGAGCAGGCTCGCCGGACTCGGGGCTGGCTGGCTCAGCAATCCCGCTAATCCGTTCGCTTATTCCTCCGCCGGGCCGCTGGTTTCGGCCAGCCTCGAAGTCTTCGCCCATGCCGCCGCGCCGCGCGGCAAGCCCAAATTCGGTATCGACAGCGTGAAAATCGGCCGCAAATCGGTCGCCGTCCGCGAGCAAACCGCCGTCGCCAAGCCGTTTGGCAACCTCAAGCATTTCGTCAAATCCGGGGTCGCTGCCGGACCGCCGCTGGTCATCGTTGCGCCGATGAGCGGCCATTATGCGACCTTGTTGCGCGGGACCGTCGAGCGGCTGCTGCCGAAGCAGGACGTCTACATTACAGACTGGGCCGACGCCAAGCTGGTGCCATCGTCCAAGGGCCGCTTCGATCTCGACGATTATATCGATTATGTGATCGAATTTCTCGATCATGTCGGTCAGACGACCGGCCAGCGCCCGCATCTGCTCGCGGTGTGCCAGCCGTCGGTTCCGGCCTTCGCTGCAACCGCGATCATGGCGGCGAACAAGGACCAGTGGCGCCCGGCGACCCTGACCATGATGGGCGGGCCGATCGACACGCGCGAGGCACCGACCGCGGTCAACACTCTTGCCACCCAGCGGCCGCACAGCTGGTTCCAGCAAAATGTCATCGCCACCGTGCCGATGATCTACGCCGGTGCCGGACGGAAGGTCTATCCCGGCTTCCTCCAGCTCGCCGGCTTCATGACCATGAACCTCGGGTCGCACCTCATCAGCCATTGGGAAATGTTCAAGCACCTCGTCGTCGGCGATGATGAAGGCGCCGACGCGACCCGCGACTTCTACGACGAATATCGGTCGGTCTGCGACATGACCGCCGAATTCTATTTGCAGACGGTCGATGTAGTTTTTCAGCGCCACTTGCTGCCCAAGGGCAAGCTCAAGCACCGTGGCAAGCTGGTCGATCCAACCGCGATCCGCGACACGGCGATCCTGGCCATCGAAGGCGAGCGCGACGATATTTCAGGGATTGGCCAGACCAAGGCCGGACTGACCTTGGCGACCAAGCTGGCGCCGGCCAAAAAGCAGTATCTGATGGCCAAGGACGTCGGCCATTACGGCATCTTCAACGGCCGCAAATGGCGCGAGATGATCGCCCCCGCGGTCGAGGCATTCATCGCGAAGAATGGCTAGTTCGGTGGAGTCGCCTCCTTCGTCGGGGTGACATTCGTCATCGGCTGCGGCGGGACGATCCGGTCCATCACCCGGCCGATGAAGCGTCGCGCTTTCCACACCAGCCATAGCGACAGCAGGACCAGGATCGCGGCGATCAGCGCGGCGGCGATGGGATTGGCGATGGCCAGCGCGAGAAGGCCGCCGGTCGTCACGTCCTCGACGGTCGAGACGACGACGTTGCTGAACGGTTCGGGGCTGGCATTGACCAGGGTCCGCGCGCCCGCCTTGCCGGCATGGGCGAGGAACGCCGCGCCGCCGCCGAGCAGGAAGCTTGCGACCTGCCATCCGGTGTCGCCGCTGTCGACGATCGCAAGGCTGAGCAGCGCCCCGCCGAGCGGCCGGATGACGCTGTGAACCGCGTCCCAGGCGCTATCGACCCAGGCGATCTTGTCGGCGAAGAATTCGGCCAAAGTGCCGACGCCCGCGGCGCCGATCACCCACCAGCTGCCGATCACGTCGAGCTGGTGCAAATGGCCGGGCAAGGCGATCCAGCCGAAGTGCATCGCCAGACCGGTGACGAGGGTCACCAGATACAGCCGCCACCCGGCGAGCAGGCTGGTCGATGCGGCCAGCGCGATGAGTTCTGTGGCGCCCATCAGCCGCCGACCGCCTTTTGCCACTCATGGGTGTCGGTGAATTGCTCGAAATGGGTGATCCGGTCGCCCTCAACGGTGGCGAGATGGGCGAAAGGGGTTTCCAGCGGGCCCGCGGCGGTCCGCCCGCGATAAAAGCCGAGTGCGATCGCGCGATTTTCGCCGACCGGGACGATCTCGTCCGGAACCGCGGTGAAATCCTGGACGTCGCGCCCGATTGGCCCGAAGACCTTTTCGGCGACTTCTCCAAGCCCGCGATAGGTGCCGCCGTAGGGACCGCCAGCCGCCTCGACCCAATGAGTATCGCCAATCAATCCGCCAAGCGCATCTCCGTCGCCAGCAGCGAAGGCGTCGTACAATTTCGAAAGTATCGCGCTTGCCGTCATCGGACAACTCCCTTGTTACAAGACCTCGAACAGGCCCGCCGCGCCCATGCCGCCGCCGACGCACATGGTGACGACGACGTATTTGACGCCGCGGCGCTTGCCTTCGATCAGTGCGTGGCCGGTCATTCGCGCGCCACTCATGCCGTACGGATGGCCGATCGAAATCGAGCCGCCGTTGACGTTGAGGCGGTCGTCGGGAATGCCGAGCTGCTCGGCGCTGTAGATGACCTGGACCGCAAACGCCTCGTTTAATTCCCACAGTCCGATGTCATTGGCCTTGAGGTCGAACCGATCGAGCAGCTTGGTCACTGCAGCGACCGGTCCGATGCCCATTTCGTCGGGCTCGGTCCCGGCCACAGCCATGCCGACGTAGCGGCCCATTGGTGTTAGCCCGCGCTTCTCCGCCACTTTGGCTTCCATTAGGATCGAGGCCGAGCTTCCGTCCGACAACTGGCTGGCGTTGCCTGCGGTGATGGAAGTTTCGGGGCCGAGGACGGGGATGAGCGCCGACAGCCCCTCGAGGGTGGTATCGGCGCGATTGCCTTCATCCTTGCTCAGCGTGATCTCGCGCTGCGAGACGTTGCCGGTTTCCTTGTCCTTGATCATCATCGTGGTGGTGACCGGCACAATCTCGTCATCGAAACGGCCAGCGGCCTGCGCCGCTGCGGTGCGTTGCTGCGAGCGCAATGCATATTCGTCCTGGCGTTCGCGGCTGATGCCGTAGCGGCGGGTGACCGTCTCTGCTGTCTGAAGCATCGGCATATAGACATGCTTGTGCTTCGCCTGGAGCGCCGGATCCATGGCGATGCGCATCTCCGGCGTCTGGACCATCGAGACCGAATCCTGTCCGCCCGCGGCGACGATGTCCATGCGGTCGGTAATGATCTGCTTGGCGGCGGTGGCGATGGCCATCAGCCCGGACGAGCATTGGCGATCGATCGTCATTCCCGAAACGGTGACCGGGCAGCCGGCGCGGAGTGCGACCAGTCGGCCGATATTGCCGAATTGCGTCCCCTGGGTCAGCACCGCGCCCCACACGACATCCTCAATCTCGCCGGCTTCGATCCCGGCGCGCTCGATCGCGGGGGTCAGCGAAAAGGCACCCAAAGTCGCGCCCGGCGTGGCGTTGAAGGCGCCTTTGTAGGCGCGGCCAATCGGGGTTCGGGCGGTGGAAACAATGACTGCGTCGCGCATTCGAAATACTCCCTCAAACGACCATCAGGCCAAGCCACAAAGCGGTCAAGGCGGGCTTGTCCTCGCCCTCGATCTCAACCGTAACCCGGTGGCGCATCAAAACCCTTCCCGGCCCTTTCTCCGCGACCGAGTCAAGCGCGAAGCGCCCGCGGACCCGCTTTCCAGCACTCACCGGGGCGAGGAAGCGAACTTCCTCAAGCCCGTAGTTGATCGCCATCTTGAGGCTGTCGGGCAGCAGCATCGCCTCCGCCCCCATCCGCGACAGCAGCGACAGGGTCAGGAAACCGTGGGCGATGGTACCGCCAAATGGGGTCGCCGCAGCGGCAGCCGGATCGATGTGGATGAACTGGCGGTCTTCGGTCGCCTCGGCGAAAGCGTCGATCCGGTCCTGGCCGATTGCGATCCACGACGAAAAGCCAATTTCCTGACCGATCCGCGAGCGGATATCATCCAGTGTTGTAACCGGCATCAGGCTTTGGTCTTGCGCTTTTTGACCGCTGCGGCCGTTGCGGCGGCGGGGGTGGCATAGGGCATGACCATGGTCCCGTCGGGGGCCGCGGTGAAGGTTGTCTGGGTCGGGTAGGCCAGATCGATGCCGTTCTTCGCGAACAAAGTCACAAGCCCGAGGCAGATGTCGGAGCGGTGCTTGGCGAGCGTGTCGAAATCGATCGAGCGATCATCATAGACCAGTTCATATTCGATCCCGCTCGCGCCGAGCGCCTTGATGCAGCAACGCACCATCCGGCAGCTGCTGACCGCTTTGACCGAATCCTCGGCGATGTTGGGCATCAGCGCGAGCTTTTCGGGTGGTGTGTGATGGACGATCGCGAACGTCAGCCAGGTCCGCCGGGCGCGAGCGCTGGCGAGATTGTGGATCTGAAGGTCGAGCAAATTCTTGTTCGACATGATCACCTGCTCGCCGCCCTGGGCGCGGACGCGCGTGGTCTTGAGGCCGATCTGCTCGACAGTTCCGGTGGTGTCGCCGAAGCGGATCGTGTCGCCACGCCGGAACGGCCGGTCGAAAACAATGCTCAGCGCCGCGAACAGGTCCGAAAAAATGCCCTGGGCGGCAAGACCGATGGCAATGCCGCCAATGCCCAGCCCCGCGACAAGGGTGGTGACGTTGACCCCGAGATTGTCGAGGATGAAGATGGCGGCAAGCGCGAATGCAGTGACGCTGACCAGGACCCGGACGATCGACATTGCATTGCCAAGCGTGGTCTCGCCGGGTTCGTCGCCGACCCGGTGGCGCAAGCTGCCCATCACCAGTTCGCGCACCCACACCGCCATCTGGATCGCGAAGGCGATGATGAAGATGATGTTGACCGCGCGGTCGATCTGGCTGGGAATTGCGGCGTAGCTGGCGACGATCTCGAGCGCGGCGGCGACCATGAAGATGATCCCGGTCTTGGCCAAAACCGCGCCGATAATGCCCTTCCAGTTGACGCAATTGGGATGCCGCTCGGCGATTTTCTCGCCGACCATGCGCAGGATCAGCATGAGCGCGACAATTGCCGCCGCGACCAGGCCGCCAAGGATCAGCGCGCCGCGATTGTCGGCCAGCCATTCGATCAGGCTGCGGGTGTTTTGGAGGGGGTCGATGCTGGCCTTCACTTCGCCCTAGTGGCGTTCGGCGGCGGCCGGATCAACCCTAAGCGGCGGCTTTCGAGCGCCGCTGGCGCGGCTTGGAGGATAGGAATTCAAGCAATGCGACCTCGCTCGACGATAGCCGCTTCCTGGCCCGCGGACGATCCATTCCGTCCAGCGGGTCGCGCGCGCTGGCAGCGATCGCCTCGACCAGACCGGGGTGGACATAGGCCTTGCGGCTGACGGCAACGGTATTGCCGAGCGCCTCTGCCACCGGTTCTATCATTGTCTTGACCGTGATCCGGGCGTCATCTCTTTTCTTGAGCAATTCGTCGAGCGCGATGACGCTGGCGCCCCAGGTGCGGAAATGCTTGGCGGTGAAGTCGCCGCCGGTCTTTTCCTTGATGTAGGCATTGACGTCGCTCGAGGAGACCGGCCGCGGTTCTCCATCGCCGTCGATATATTGAAACAGCATCTGGCCCGGCAATTCCTGGCAGCGACTGATGACCCGCTTCAAATGCCCGTCGGTCAGCGATAGTTCGTGGGTGACGCCGTGCTTGCCGGTGAAGCGCATCACCAGCTTGCTTCCCCGCCGCCGCAAGTGACGCGTTCGAAGCGTGGTCGCTCCGAAGCTTTTGTTCGACTGGGCATATTGCTCACTACCGACCCGGATATGCTCGGTGTCGAGCAAGCGGATGATTGCGGCGAGCACGGTATCGCGCTCGATCTTGCGCCGCTTGAGGTCCTGTTCGACGTGGCGGCGGAGCTTGGGCAGGACCTTGCCGAATTCCTTGAGCCCGTCGAATTTGGAAGCGGACCTCTTGGCGGTGAAATCGGGGTGGTAGCGATATTGCTTACGCCCGCGAGCATCGATCCCGGTCGCCTGCATATGACCCTCGGGGCCGGTGCAGAACCAGGCGTCGGTGTATGCCGGGGGAAGGCCGATGGCATTGAGCCGGTCGATTTCGTCGCGGTCGGTGATCCGTTTGCCCGCGGGGTCGAAATAGGCCCAGGCCTTGCCCTTGCGCTCGCGGGTGATCCCCTGTTCGCTGTCACTGCTGTGTCGCATCACAATCTCTTCGCTTTGGGAACCATCGGTCAGATAAGAGACTTTGGTCCCGCAAGTTCCCTAACCGAGACAAAGGACCGTATTCGTGCCGTCAATCCGCGATTCTAGAATCCTCATCGTCGCCACCGACCGGTTCGAAGAATCGGAACTGTTCGGACCGCTGGAAATCCTCGCCGGCAAGGGCGCACAGGCCAAGCTCGCGTCGCTCTCGCTCAATCCCATCCAGGCGACGGTGCACGACGATCCGGGCAAGGTGATCCGGCCCGATCTACTGATCGCCGATGCCAAAGTTGAGGATTTTGATGCGCTGATCTTGCCCGGCGGAGTCGGCAATCCCGACACATTGCGCACCGACAAAGCGACGATCGCACTGATCCGGGCGTTCGCCGAGGCAGGAAAGCCGATCGGTGCCATCTGTCACGGACCGTGGCTGCTGGTCGAAGCCGGCCTGCTGCGCGGTCAACGGGCGACTAGCTGGCCCTCGATCCACACCGACCTCAGAAACGCCGGAGCGGTGGTGGTCAATGAGGCGGCTGTGACCTCCGGAAATATCGTCACCAGCCGAAATCCCGACGACTTTCCCGCCTTCACCGAAGCGCTGATTAAATGCGTCGAAGCGCAGGCCTAACCTTCCGGCAAGGTTTTGCTGATAATCGGGAGGCATGAGACAGAAGCGCAAAGCCCGGGCTGAAACCTTCATCGAGGCGGTCGCCGCCGCGGCCCTGGCTGCGGCACTCGGCTATTCGGTGACGTCGCTGATGGGCGGCATTTATTATTTGCCGCTGGTGCCGGGAATGGCGGTTGCTGCAATTGCGTTCACCGCAACTCGGACCGCGCTTGGAAAGATCGGTTCGATCGCGGCTCGCGCGAAGCGGCCGAGAAGGAGTTTCCGGCGCTGTCGTTCGCGGATTTTGCAGATGTCGGAGATCCGGTCGGTTCGCTGCCGGTGTCCTGTTCGGCCGGGGATGAAGGACCGCCGCTGCTCGACGATGCGCTCGGCCTTCCAAGTTCCGATTCGCGGATCGTCCAGATGTTCGGCCCGCCGCGGCCCGGCGCTGGCGCGATCTTCGCAAGTGCCGAACACGACGATTCGGCGGCGATGTTCGAATCGCTCGAGGAGCTTCGCCGGAGCCTGCGCTGATTACTCCTCAATGGTCAGCGCTTCGATCCTGACTTCGATCGCGCCGTCGGCCTCGGTAACCGGAGTACCGGCGATTTCGATGTCGGCGACGATTAAGCCCGGAATCGCGAATTCGGCATCGGCCAGGCCATCGCATAGCGACTGTGCGGCAAAAGCTGCATCGGGACCGGCAAGGCGAATTCCGATCTCGTGCCGTTCACCGCTCAGGGTTAGCGACTGCCAGTCGATCGACTGGATCGAGGTCAGCAATGCCTGGTCGCGCGGAACGTTCGATCTAACCACCAGCGCCCGATACAGCGCCGCCGCGGCTGGTGACATCGGAACCCGCATCATTGGGTCGATTCCAGATATGCGATGACCCGGGCGACTGTCACCGGACGGGGATCGCGGCCATTGCGCAGATCGAATACGAACCGCGGATCGCCGAGTGCGTCTCGTCCAAATCGGGTTGGTGCTACATCACTATGGCGCAGAAATTTCTCGACCTCTCTCAACAGATACACATTAACTTCCTTGGTCTTGCGACTCGGCTGCCCATTTATTCCCAACGCAATTCCTACTTGTCTAGGCGTTTACCTATAACTATGACGAAACCATGCTGAATAACCCTCAAAAACTGATCGAGCAGCTATGTCTTCAGCGGGGCGAGGATTTCGCTGGACTGTCGCGGATGCTCGGCCGCAATCCGGCCTATATCCAGCAGTTCGTCCGGCGCGGCGTTCCCCGACGTTTGAAGGAGGAGGAACGGCGCAAACTGGCGCGCTATTTCGGGATCTCCGAAGCGCTCCTCGGGGGACCGCCGGACGATGCCAAGAAGCTTGGCGGACTGCTCAGTGTGCACCGCCATCCGGTGCGTGTTTCGGCCGGTCCGGGGACGGTCGTGTTTGAAGAACTTGGTAAACCCTATTTCGCGTTCGACGAGCGCTGGCTGAAGGCGCTGACCGCGACTCCGGCAACACAATTGTCGATTGTCCGGGTCGAAGGAGATTCGATGGCGCCGACGCTCAATGCCGGCGACGATATCCTGGTCGATCTGGGCGACTGCATGGAGCGTCTCCGCGACGGCATCTATGTACTTCGGACCGACGATCGCGTGGTCGTCAAACGCCTCGCGCTCAACCCGATCGGCAAACGGCTGACCGTCCAATCCGACAATCCGGCTTATTCCGACTGGCCCGATTGCGGACTGGATGAAATAAACTGCATCGGTCGGGTGATCTGGTCGGGACGGCGTTTGGTCTAGCTTCGGCGGCGGCGGTCAATCAGCCACAAGGCAGTCGCAAGGGCCGCGCCGAGCGCGGTTCCAACGGTCACTCCAAGCACCGGATTGCCAATTGCCAGTCCGATGATGAAGCCGACCAGGATGAACAGCGTAAGGAAGCAGCCGCCAGCAATTGGGTTGGGTTGGGTCATGGCCGCCCACTGCCAGACGCGGCCGAACGAAGCCAGTGGGTTCGCAGCGACATGGTCAACAAGTCGTTGACCGGATTTGTCCGCAGTGTGGAAACGGGGCCGGGACTATAGGCCTGGCGATGGAGACGCCGTTCATTCATGGCCGCTCGGCCCTGGCCGATGCCGCCGACCTGCTCGAGCGGTATGGCGACGATGCCGGGCTGGAAGCGGCGGTTCGCGCCGAGCAGAGCCGCGACGCCGGCAATGTCGTGCGCTTCTGCCACTGGCGCCAGATCGAGCGCGTGGTCGCGACGCTCGGCTGCGACGAAGTGCTCGGTACGATCCACTAATTCCTTGATTCCAAGGCATATCGGTCCAGCGGACAGGATTGCCACCCCGGCTCATTGATACTGGCGCTGTTCAGGTGGCGTGGCTAGGCTGGGCGACGTGAACATTGGGCGGGGATTGAAGAGCAGGGCGGCGCGGCTGCTATGCGCGGCGGCGATTGGCTTGGCATGGGGATCCGCCAGCCTGGCTCAGCAGTCCGCGCCTTTGCCCGGCAACGATCCGATTGCCGATCCAGCCGAACTCGACCCGTCTGCACCACTCGACCCGCTACCCGATCTTGGCGTCGACTGGCCCGATGTCACTACGCCCGATCAGGGCGAAGCCGCGGCTCCAGTCGCTTCCAATGCGCAAACCAAGGTCGAGGATTCGATCGGCGAACGGCGCTACACCTTCACCGTCGAAGGCCTGGCCGGGATTGGCGACAGCGAGGAATTGCTGGCGTCTTTTCGCAAGCAGTCCGCGCTCGAGGCAGGACGCAAGAAACCCGGCAACGTCGCCCAGATCAGCCGCCGCTCGCAGGGCGATGCCGACCTCCTCGCTGAAATCCTCCGCAGCCAGGGCTATTATGATGCAATGGTCGATCCCCGGATCGAAGGCTCGGGTGACGCGCTCCGGGTGGTCCTGGCCGCGGAAGCCGGCGAGCAATATCATTTCACCTCGGTCGAGCTTCCCGGTCTCGACGCCGCAGGGCCGGAGGACGCGCCCAAATTGCGCGCGGCGTTCGCGATCAAGCCCGGCGACCCGGTCATCGCCCAAGAGGTCATTACCGGGGGCGCCGAGCTCAAGCGCAAGCTGGGCGAAGAAGGCTTCGCCGGGGCCATTATTGGCGATCAGGACATCGTCATCAATCATCAGACCCGGCTCGCCACCCTGGTGCTGCCGGTCGATCCGGGTCCGGTCGCGCAGTTTGGCGCCATCACCGTCAGCGGAACGCCGCCGTTCAGCGCCCGCCATGTCGGTCTGATCGCTCGGTTCAAGGCCGGCGACCAATATCGCCGCTCGCGGATCGACGATTTGCGCCGGGCACTGATCGCAACCGGGCTGGTGTCCAACGCCACCGTTTCGACCGTTCCCGTCGATGGCGGAAAGATAGTCGATGTTCTAGTCAAGCTGGAACCTGCGCCGTCGCACACCATCGCTGGCGAATTGGGGTACGGCACTGGCCAGGGGGTCAGGGTCGAAGGCAGCTGGACCGACCGCAATTTCTTCAATCCGGAAGGGGCGCTGACCGTTCGCGGAGTGCTTGGGACCTCGGAGCAATTGGCCGCCGTTCAGCTTCGCCGGAGCAATTTTCTGCAGCGCGATCAGACCCTCAATCTCCAGCTCCTGGCGAGCCATCAGAAATTCGATGCCTATGAGGCGAAAACTGCCAAGATCGGCGGCAATATCGAGCGCCAGAGCAATTTCATCTGGCACAAGAAATGGACCTGGAATGTCGGCGCCGAAGTGCTCGCGACCGACGAGCGCGGCGCCTTCAACACCTCGGGGATCAAGGACACACGAACCTTTCTGATCGCGGCGCTGCCCTCCGGCATCGGCTATGACGGCAGCGACAGCCTGCTCGATCCGACCCGCGGCTTTCGGCTCAGCGGCTGGCTCAGTCCGGAAATCTCGGCCCATGGCGCGCAATTCACTTATGCCCGCGCCCAATTCGATACCAGCGCCTATCGCCCGGTGTCCGACCGGGTCGTGGTCGCCGGCCGGGTCCGGCTTGGCACGATCATCGGTGCCGGGGTTTACGACATCGCGCCGTCGCGCCGATTCTATTCCGGCGGCGGCGGGTCGGTGCGCGGCTATGGCTATCAGCGGCTTGGTCCAAAGGATGTCGATGGCGATCCCACGGGCGGTCGCGGCCTCGCCGAATTCTCGCTCGAAGCCCGCATCCGCCTCCAACGCTTCGGCGGAAATTTCGGAATTGTGCCGTTCATCGACGCTGGATCGCTCAGCACCGCAACCCTGCCGCGGATCAAGGACCTGCGTTACGCCGTCGGCCTCGGCCTGCGCTATTATTCGAGCTTTGGGCCGATCCGCATCGATGTCGGCGTCCCGCTCAACCGCGAAAAGGGCGACGGCCCGGTCGCGGTTTCGGTCTCGCTCGGCCAGGCGTTCTAGGCGATGGCCGAAACCACCATCGTCGAGCCGCGCAGTCAGCCCCAGCGGATCGTGGTCAGGCGGGATTGGCCGCGGCGCCTGCTCAATGAACTGCTGGCATTGTTCATCGCCTTGCTCGTCATCCTCGCGGCAGCCCTGGTCCTGCTCGATACGGCTCCGGGCCATCGCTTCATCGTCGACCGGATCGCGGGAATCGAAACCAGGTCCGGCCTCAAAATCCGCATCGGCCGGATCGACGGGTCGGTGTTCGGCAAGTCGGAACTTCGCAACGTCGCCATTTCCGATCAGCAAGGCGTGTTCCTGACCGCACCGAGCCTGGTCCTGGACTGGTCTCCGGCGGCGTGGCTGACCAACAGTTTGTCGATCGACAGCCTGACCGCTGCGCGGGTCACTCTGGTTCGTGCGCCGCACCTCAAACCGAGCATCAAAAAGGGGCCGATCCTCCCCAATTTCGACATTCATATCGGAGAGCTCAGGATCGACCGGCTGGATATCGGCTCGGCGGTCGCTGGGATCGCGCGCAGCGGCCGGGTTCAAGGCAGCGCCGACATTCATTCGGGCCGGGCGCTGGTTGAACTCTATGCCTTCATTAACAATGGCGGCGACCGGGTTCACTTCAAACTCGACGCCGAGCCGGACCGCGACCGCTTCGACATCGATGCCCGGGTGCGGTCTCCGGGTGACGGAGTGCTGCCCGCGATCGTCGGCACCAAGCGCTCGATCGACCTCGACATCTCCGGTGTCGGCAGTTGGAGCCGGTGGCGCGGGCGCGGCGCTCTTGATCTTGCCGGACGGCCGGCGGCGCGCCTGGCGCTGGGCGTGGATGGCGGCCGCTACCGGCTCGCTGGCCAGTGGGCGCCGGCGCAATTCCTCAAAGGTCGCCTCCATCGGCTGACAACGCCGATCGTCACCATCCGCGGCGATGCGACGCTGGTCGAGCGCGTGCTCGACGGCCAATTGTCCGCCGCGACCCCGGAGATCCGCGTCGTTACTCGCGGCGCGCTCGATCTCGGCGCCAACGAATTTCGCAAGGTGCGCCTCGGCATCGACCTGCTCAAGCCCGGGGCACTGTTCACCAATATGAGCGGTCGGAACGTGCGCCTGGTGGCGACTTTGGACGGGGCGTTCGACAGCGCCGATTATTCATACCGGCTGACCTCTAGAGGCGTGAAGTTCGACAATAATGGGTTCGTCGATTTGCGCGCCGAAGGTCGGGGGCGGATGTCGCCGTGGCCGATGCGGGTTCCGATCCGGCTCAGCGCCAAGGCAATCACCGGCATCGGCGATGTCGCCGGATCGATCCTCGCCAACCCCAGGATCGAGGGCTGGCTCAACGTCACTCCCAAGCTTGTGCGGGGCGATAATCTCAAACTGACCAGCGCGCGCATCAACGGCAAGATTTCGCTGTTGATCGATCTCGTCACCGGGCGCTTCGAAGTGACACTGTCGGGCGCGCTTAACCGCTATTTCATCCCCGGCCTGGGGATCGTCGATGTCATTACTGACCTCAAGGTCGTGCCCGGCCCCAATGGCAAGGGCAGCCATGTCGTTGGAACCGCCAAGGCCTGGGTCCGGCGGCTCGACAACAGCTTCTTCCGCGACCTCACCGGCGGCCCGCCCAGCCTGACGACCAACCTGGAGCGGGGCAATGATGGGATCGTGCATTTCACCAATTTGCAGATCTATTCGCCCAAGCTTCGTTTGTCGGGCTCCGGTCAGCGTTTCCGCGACGGCACCTTCCACATCGTAGCGAGTGGGCGGCAGTCGAAATATGGTCCGCTCAAGCTGGTTCTCGACGGGCATATCGAGCGTCCACGGATCGATCTCCTGCTCGACCGGCCCAATGATTCTTTGGGTATACGTGCGATGCACTTGCTGCTCGTCCCCAATGCTTTTGGGTTTGATTATCGCGCCAGCGGCGGCTCCAAGCTTGGACCGTTCACCAGCAACGGCCAGATCCTTCTGCCGCACAACCAGCCGACGGTGATTGCGATTGCTGCGCTCGATGCTGGCGGTGCCCATGCCAGCGGCCGGCTGCGCTCCGATCCCGGTGGCTTTACCGGCCAGCTCAACCTTACCGGGAGCAGCCTTGCGGGCACGCTCGGCTTCGCGCCGGTCAATGGAGCGCAGCGGATCGACGCCCATCTCACCGCCAACGGCGCCAGCTTCCCCTTGTTCGCGGTGCGCAGCGGCCGGGTCGATGGATCGATCATCCTCGACGACAATCACACCACGGTTGACGGAGTGGTCGACGCGCGCGGTGTGGAGATCAGCGGATTAAGCCTCGCCCGCCTCACCGCCAATGCCAAATTGGTCGATGGCTCGGGCCAGGTCCGTGCCGCCTTCGCCGGCCGCCGCGGCGCTGCTTTTTCGTTCACCACACTGGCCAATGTCACCCCGGATTCGGTGCGCCTGAGCGGCAGCGGCCGGATCGAGCGCACCCCATTGGTGCTCAAGCAGGTAGCCGTTCTGACGCGCTCGGGCGACGGCTGGGAACTGGCGCCGACCGCGCTGACCTTCGCCAGCGGCTCGGCCACCGTCTCGGGGCAAAGCGGATCGCATCCCGAAGTCCACGCCAATGTCGCTGCAATGCCGCTCGAGGTGCTCGACCTGTTCTGGCCCAATCTCGACCTCAGCGGTTCCGCCACCGGACGGCTCGATTATGCGTGGAAGGGCAATCGCAACGGCAAGCTCGACCTCAAGGTGCGCGGTCTCAGCCGCTCGGGTCTGGTGCTTGCGTCAAAGCCGATCGATGTCGGCATCGCCGCGGTGGTCAGCGACAATGCTGCGGCGATGCGCGCGGTGGCTGCAAGCGACGGCAAGGTGGTCGGCCGGGCGCAAGCGCGCTTTTCGCCAATGACGGGCGGCCCGCTGGTGGCTGCTCTGATGAACGCGCCGATGTTCGCCCAGCTTCGCTATACCGGACCGGCTGACACGCTGTGGCGCTTGTCCGGGACCGAGGTGTTCGATTTGTCGGGTCCGTTGGCGATCGGCGCCGATATCACCGGCCGTCTGTCCGATCCGCAATTGCGCGGCTCGCTCAAGACCCAGAATGCGCGGCTCGAAAGCGCGGTCACCGGAATGGTCATCGATGGCCTCGCGACCGAAGCGCGCTTTTCCGGTCCGCAGCTGATTTTCTCGAAGCTTGCTGGCAATACGTCGGGCGGCGGAACGATCAACGGCTCCGGATCGGTGACGTTCGCCAACGGGCGGACCGCGCTCAATCTCAATTTCACCGCCGCCCAGGCATTGCTTCTCAACCGCGATGACATTGCTGCGCGCGTAACCGGTCCGCTGACCATTCGCTCGGACGGCAAGTCGGGCACGATCGGCGGCAAGCTCCATCTCGACAAGGGCCAGTTCCGGCTTGGGCGAGCGAGCTCGGCGGCGTCGGTTCCGCAATTGCAGGTGCGCAATACCGGGCTCGATTCGGACGACGTCATCGATGTCAAACAGCTTCACCCATGGAATCTCGATATAGCGGTCAACGGCAATGACCTGCGAGTCACCGGGCTCGGCATTTCGAGCCAATGGCGGACCAGCCTGCAGATTGGCGGGCAGGCGGATTCGCCGCGGTTCACCGGCCGCGCCGATCTGGTCCGCGGCGACTATGATTTCGCCGGTCGCAACTTCAGGCTCGACCGCGGGACGATCCGCTTCGCCGGCGAAAGCCCGGTCAACCCGCAGCTCGATATCCGCGCCATCGCCCAAGTGCAGGGTCTCGACGCAAGTGTCCTGGTGCAAGGTACCGGCCTTCGCCCCGAAATCACCTTCGCAAGCAATCCGGCACTGCCGCAGGACGAGCTCCTGTCGCGGATCCTGTTCGGCACCTCGATCACCAATTTGTCTGCGCCCGAAGCACTGCAGCTGGCGTCGGCGGTAGCCGCGCTCCAGTCGGGTTCTGGCAATCTCGATCCGATCAACGCGCTGCGCAAGGCGATCGGGCTGGATCGGTTGAGGATCGTTCCGGCGGACATTGCTACCGGCCAGAAAACCGCGATCGCCGCGGGCAAATACATCACCCGCAAATTGTTCGTCGAGGTGGTGACCGACGGCCAGGGTTATTCCGCCACGCGTATCGAATATCAGATTACCCGCTGGCTCTCGTTGCTGTCGACGGTCTCGACGGTCGGCCGCTCGAGCGCTTCGGTCCGAGCCAGCAAGGATTATTAGCGTGGACTGCACGACGTCGTCCCAGCCCCGAGCCGGGATCCGCCTTTCTTCTTGAATCCGTGACCATTGAAAGGCAGACCCCGGATCAAGTCCGGGGTGACGATTTGGGTTAGGGGTAACGACCATGAGTTTCATGCATCGCAAGACGATCGTCGCGCACGATGACGTTCCCGAAGACCATCGGCTCAAGCGCACCCTGAGCTGGCCGCACCTCATTTTTCTCGGCGTCGGCGCGATCGTCGGCACCGGCATCCTGGTTCTGATCGGCACCGCCGCGGGCAAGGCTGGCCCGGCGATGATGCTCAGCTTTGCCATTGCCGGAGTGATTTGCGCCGCGGCCGCGCTTGCTTATGCCGAGGTGGCGACGATGATCCCCGCCTCGGGCTCGGCCTACACTTATTCCTATGTGGTGTTCGGCGAGCTTCTGGCGTGGTTCGTCGGCTGGTCCCTGATCCTCGAATATAGCCTGGTGGTAAGCGCGGTCTCGGTCGGCTGGTCGGGCTATTTTTCGCCCCTTGTCGGCATTCCGCAAGAGTTTGCGACCGCGCCTTTGCTTGGCGGAATGTTCAATTTCCCGGCAGTCCTGATCATCACGGTCATTGCTGGTGCGTTGATCTACGGCCTCAAGGAAAGCGCCAACCTCAATTCGGCGCTGGTTGCGGTCAAGATGCTCGCGCTGGCGATGTTCGTGGTGGTCGCACTGACGGTCTTCAACGCGGATAATTTCCATCCCTTCATGCCCTATGGTTTCGCCAAGCATGGCCCCCCGGGGCAGGAGGTCGGGGTGATGGCCGCGGCGGCGATCATCTTCTTCGCCTTTTACGGTTTCGATGCCATCGCCACCGCTGCCGAGGAAGCCAAGGACCCGTCGCGCGATCTCGCCATCGGGATCGTCGGTTCGATGGCGGTGTGCGTGGTCATCTATATGGCGGTCGCCGCAGCGGCGATCGGGGCCGAACATTTTTCCAAATTCGTGGCCGGTGCCGATCCGCTGGCACAGATTTTGCGCGATATCGGCCAGCCGTTCGCGGGCAAGGTGCTGGCGCTGTCGGCCTCGGTGGGTCTGCCGACAGTTATCCTGGCGTTTTTCTACGGCCAGAGCAGGATCTTCCTGGCCATGTCGCGCGATGGCTTGCTGCCCAAGCCGCTGGCCCTGCTGTCGAGCCGCCGCAACCCAGTTCGAATCACCTTGTTCACCGCGGTCATCACCGGAATTCTCGCCGGACTTGTCCCGCTCAACGACCTCGTCGCTCTGGCCAATGCCGGAACCCTGACCGCCTTCATCGCGGTGTGCGCCGCGATGCTCGTGCTGCGCCGCCGCGATCCGGACGCGAAGCGCACGTTCCGTACCCCGCTGCCGTGGATCGTCGGGCCGGTCGGAATCCTGGGTTGCGCCTATCTGTTCTACAGTCTGCCGTGGTACACCCAGCAATGGTTCCTGATCTGGAATGCCGCTGGCTTCCTGCTCTATTTCCTGTGGTCGGCCGGGGCCGCGAAGCGTAGCCGAGCGGCCTGACCGGCGGGCTGGGCAGGCAATGCAGGACGTCGATCGCCGCCGGCTGAAGAACATCCTTGGCGGTTCCGCTGGCAACCTTGTCGAATGGTTCGACTGGTACGTCTATTCCGCCTTCGCGTTATATTTCGCCCATGCCTTTTTCCCCAAGGGCGATCCAACCGCGCAATTGCTTCAGACCTCGGCGATCTTCGCGGTCGGGTTCGTGGTCCGGCCGATCGGCGCCTGGGCGATGGGCATTTACGCCGACCGCAAGGGGCGCAAGGCCGGGCTGACCCTGTCGGTCTCGCTGATGTGCCTCGGCTCGCTGATGATCGCAGCGGCTCCGACCTATGCCCAGGTCGGGCTGCTGTCGCCTGCAGTGCTGCTGGTGGCGCGCCTCATCCAGGGTCTAAGCCTGGGCGGGGAATATGGGTCGAGCGCGACCTATTTGTCCGAAATCGCCGACCGCAAACGCCGCGGTTTCTGGTCGAGCTTCCAATATGTGACGATCATTGGGGGGCAGCTGACGGCGCTGGCGTTGCTGGTCGTTCTTCAGATCACGCTTAGCGACCAGGCGATGAACGACTGGGGGTGGCGGATCGGCTTTGGCGTTGGCGCGGTGCTCGCGGTCGTCGCCTTCGTCTTGCGGCGCCGGCTCGACGAGACGCTGAGCTTCGAAAATGCGCGGGCCAAGGCCGATCGGGCCAAATCGACCGCGACCAATTTGTTTCGCGATCACCCGCGCGAGGCGTTGCTGGTTATCGCTCTCACCGCGGGGGGCACCGCAGCTTTTTACGCGTACACCATCTACCTTCAGAAATTCCTCGCCAACACCAGCGGGTTCGACAAAGCAACGGCGTCGCAGATCATGACCGCGGCCTTGGCCTGCATGCTTGTCATTCAGCCGTTCGCGGGGCGCTTGTCGGACCGCATCGGGCGACGACCGATGATGATCTTTTTCGGCATTGGCGCGATGCTCTTCACCTATCCGATCTTCACCACCCTGGAGCAGGTGCGAAGCGTCGGCGCGGCGTTCGCCTTGTGCATGGCGAGCCTGATCATCGTCACCGGCTACACGTCGATCAACGCGATCATCAAGGCCGAGCTGTTCCCGGCGCATATCCGAGCGCTCGGGGTCGCGTTGCCGTTCGCCATCGCCAATGCGATCTTCGGCGGGACCGCGGAATATGTCGCGCTTTACTTGAAAGGCGCGGGCCACGAACGCTGGTTCTACATCTATATCTCGCTGCTCGCCGGGATTTCGTTGATTGCCTACATCCGGATGCGGGAGACGAAAACGACCAGCCTGATCGAGGAAGATTGATGGTTGAATCGCCGTCGCGGCCGCTGTCGAGCCTGCTGCCGATGATTGTTGCAGTGGTGCTGATCCCGGTCGTTCTGGGTAGTTCGGGGACGATCTTCAACGACGGCGATGTCAGCTGGCACATCGCCACCGGCCAGTGGATCATCGCTCACCATTCGGTCCCGCACACCGATCCGTTTTCCTTCACCTGGGCGGGCAGACCGTGGGTGCCGATCGAATGGGGCGCGGAAGTCATCATGGCGAGCGCGTATCAGGCGGCCGGCTATGCCGGGCTTGCAGCGCTTGCGACATTGGCGCTCGGCGCGCTCAGCGGTCTGGTCTACTTCAACGCCATTCGCTTCGTCCGGCCGTGGGTGGCGCTCGGCGCGGTTGTGGCGATGGACTTGGTATTGGTGCCGATGACGCTGGTTCGGCCGCACCTGCTGGCCTGGCCGCTGATCGCGCTGTGGACGTTCGTGATGCTGCGCGCGCGGGAGAAGGGCAGGGCGCCGCCATTGGCCGCGGCATTGCTGATGGTCGTCTGGGCCAATCTTCACGGCAGCTTCGTCATGGGGCTCGCCATCGCCGCTGCCTTCGGGCTCGACGCCCTGTTGAGCGATCCTGACAAGGCCAAGGTGCTGCGCGCATGGGGCTTGTTCGGCCTCGCCTGCCTGGCGGCGATATTCATCAATGCCAATGGCTTCGAAGGCGTGCTCCATCCGCTGCGCATCGCCAATCTCGCAATGCTTCCGCTGATCGACGAGTGGAAGCCCTCGAGCCCGGCAGTGACTCCGTTCTTCTTCGCGGTCCTGGTCGCGGTGGCGGTGCTGTTGTGGCGCCGGCGTCCGCGCCTGAGCGCAGCGCGCTGGCTGCTGCTTGGCGGCTTGCTGGTGCTGGCGATGATGCAGGTCCGGCACCAGGCGGTACTGGCGATCGTAGCGGCGATGATCCTTCCGACAGGTTTCGGGTCGAGTGGAGAAGTGGCCAAGAGCGATCGCCGTCTGCCAGGGATCGCCGCCGCGGCCATTGGGGCTCTGGCACTGGTCCGTGCGATCCTCCCGCTCCAGCCGCCGGAAAGCGAGACCAATCCGTGGCGGCTGATCGCCGCGATCCCGGCCGAGCTTCGCGA
The DNA here is from genome assembly GCA_013816595.1 of Sphingomonas sp. Classification (GTDB taxonomy): domain Bacteria; phylum Pseudomonadota; class Alphaproteobacteria; order Sphingomonadales; family Sphingomonadaceae; genus Sphingomicrobium. Next base: position 67,577 of record JACDEB010000002.1, read on the forward strand.
TCAGCCGGTTCTCAACGGCTATTCGATGGGCGGGCCGTTGGTGCTTGCCGGCATCCGCCCTTACGTCGACGGGCGCGGCGATATGTACGGCGATGAACTGGTCATCGGGTACAAGAAAATCACCCTTGGCGATGCCGCCGAACTCGACGCGGCAACCCGGCGCTGGGGCATTCGCTGGGCGATTCTGCCCCATCGTTATACCAATTTGCTGGCCCTGCTCGACCGCACGCCCGGGTGGCGCAAGATCGCCGACCTGCCCTCAGGCGTGATTTACGTTCGAGACTGAAGAGGACGCCTTCGCGGCGGCGAAAAAGGAAGCCAGCCGGCGGAAGGACTTATGGGAGGTGGGGATGCCTTCCGCCGGCCGACTCAGGGGCGGCATTGCCGCCTTGAACATCAGCATATCACGAGGCGCGCATTACGCTAGTGCCTGTGGATAAGTCGCGAAAAAAGGCGCTCCCGGTGTCGAGGAGCGCCCTTCACAATCCTTCGTAAGCGATTGATCAGCCGCTGTAATACATGTCGAACTCGACCGGCGATGGGGTGGTTTCCCAGCGCATCACTTCTTCCCATTTGAGCTCGATATAGGCGAGGATCTGGTCGTCGCTGAAGACGTCGCCCTTGGTCAGGAAGGCGCGGTCGTTGGTCAGGCTGACGAGCGCCTCGCGCAGGCTTCCGCAGACCGTGGGCACGTTGACCAGTTCCTGCGGCGGAAGATCGTACAAATTCTTGTCCATCGGGTCGCCGGGATGGATCCGGTTCTGAATCCCGTCGAGTCCGGCCATGAGCAGCGCCGAATAGGCCAGATAGGGATTGGCGAGCGCGTCGGGGAAGCGGAACTCGACCCGCTTCGATTTCTCGCCGGCGCCATAGGGAATGCGGCAGCTGGCTGATCGGTTGCGGCTCGAATAGGCCAGTAGCACCGGCGCCTCGAACCCCGGGACCAGGCGCTTGTAGCTGTTGGTCGACGGGTTGGTGAAAGCGTTCAAGGCCCGCGCGTGCTTGATTACCCCGCCGATGAAATAGAGCGCCATGTCGCTGAGCCCGGCATAGCCATTACCAGCGAACAACGGCTTGCTCTTGCTCCAGATCGACATGTGGGTGTGCATTCCGCTGCCATTATCCTGGGCAATCGGCTTGGGCATGAAGGTCGCGGTCTTGCCATAAGCATGGGCGACCATGTGGACGACATATTTGTAGATCTGCATGCGGTCGGCGGTCTCGACCAGCCCGCCATAGGTCAGTCCGAGTTCGTGCTGCGCAGCGGCGACCTCATGATGATGCTTGTCCATCGGCAAGCCCATCTCGATCATCGTCGCGACCATCTCGCCGCGGATGTCCATCGCGCTGTCGACCGGTGCGACGGGGAAGTAACCGCCCTTGGCGCGCGGCCGGTGGGCGAGGTTGCCGCCGTCATAGTCGCGCATCGTGTTAGTCGGTAATTCGATGTCGTCGATCTTGAAGCCGCTGGCGTTATAGCTGTCCTCGAAACGGACATCGTCGAACATGAAGAATTCGGCTTCGGGCCCGACGAACACCGTCTCGCCGACTCCGCTGGCCTTGAGATAGGCCTCGGCCCGGGTCGCGGTCGAGCGCGGATCGCGGCCGTAAAGCTCGCCCGTCGACGGTTCGACGATGTTGCAGAACAGGATCATCATCGGGGTCGCCGAAAACGGATCGACATAGACCGCGTTCAGGTCTGGCTTCAAAATCATGTCGCTTTCGTTGATCGCCTTCCAACCGGCGATCGAGCTGCCGTCGAACATGAAACCATCGTTGAGCATGTCGTCGTCGATCACGCCAGAGGCCATGGTCAAATGGTGCCATTTGCCCTTGGGATCGGTGAAACGAAGGTCGACCCATTCGATTTCCTCGTCCTTGATCCGCGCCAGGACCTTGTTCGCTTCGCTCGCCATTATGCCAATATCCTCGTCATCGAAGGGTCGATCCAACGTTCGCGCCCGCGATCATGGTGCAAAGCGCTCAAACACGGTTGAGTGGCGCCTTCGAACTGTATGATTCGGGCTTTGCGGGCAGGGATTCCCCAACTAGCGCAAGGAGTCAGGGGGGCGGTGAACATTTCAACGGCGGGACCAGTCGACGCGGCAGAACTTCGCAAGGCCTTCACAGACTCAAAACCCCCCGCTATCAGGCCCGCCAATCGCACCCGGCAGCTGCCTGGCGCGGCGTCGTCACAGCGCCTTCCGGACCGTCGCTAGAGGCCGGGGGCATGAGCGTCATAAAAGGGTGAGCATGGCCACGCAGGCAAAGTCCGCAGCAGTCGATGAGCAACATGGCGACGGGGTCCGGCGCCGCGACTTCCTCAATGTCGCGGCGGTTAGCTTCGCCGGCGTCGGCGGAGTGATCGCGATCGCTCCGCTGGTCGTCCAGATGTCGCCGTCGGCCGACGTTCTGGCGATGGCCTCAATCGAGGTCGATATTTCCAAGGTCGTCCCGGGGCAGGGGATCAAGGTCGCGTGGCGCAAGCAGCCGGTGTTCGTGCGCAATCTGATGGCCAAGGAAATCGCCGAGGCCAATGCGGTCGACGTGTCGAGCCTGCGTGACCCGCAGACGCTGGCTCAGCGGACCAAGCCGGGCAAGCAGAACTGGCTGATCACCATGGGCGTGTGCACCCATCTTGGCTGCGTTCCGCTGGGTATCAGCGAAGGCGAAAACCGCGGCCCCTACGGCGGCTATTTCTGCCCCTGCCACGGCAGTGCTTATGATACTGCGGCGCGGATCCGCCAGGGTCCGGCTCCGCTCAACCTGCTGGTGCCGGAATATTCGTTCAAATCGCCAACCGTCGTCCAGATCGGCTGAGGGGACTTAGTGGAATGAGCTTTTCCTGGGCCAAGCCCTACGAGCCGAAGACCGCGCTGTCGCGCTGGATCGATGACCGGCTGCCGCTTCCGCGGCTGGTCTATGGCGCCATTGGCGGCGGCTATCCGGTGCCCGGCAACCTCAATTATTTCTGGAACTTCGGGGTCCTCGCCGGGATCTTCCTGACCATCCAGATCGTCACTGGGATCGTGCTTGCGATGCACTTCATGGCCTCGGCCGATGGCGGTGCGTTCACTTCGGTCAATCAGCTGATCATGCGCGACGTCAATGCCGGCTGGCTGCTCCGCTACGCCCATATGAACGGCGCCAGTTTTTTCTTCATCGTGACCTACATCCACATCTTCCGCGGCCTCTATTACGGGTCGTACAAGGCCCCGCGCGAGCTGGTGTGGATGCTCGGCCTGGTCATCTATCTGCTGATGATGGCGACTGCGTTCATGGGCTACGTTTTGCCGTGGGGCCAGATGAGCTATTGGGGCGCTCAGGTCATCACCGGCTTCTTCTCGGCCTTCCCGCTGGTCGGTGAGCCGATCCGGGTGTGGCTGCTCGGCGGCTATGCCCCGGACCAGGCGACCCTGACCCGCTTTTTCTCGCTTCACTATTTGCTGCCGTTCGTGATTGCAGGCGTCGTGGTGCTCCACATCTGGGCGCTCCACATTCCCGGATCGAACAACCCGACCGGGGTCAGCGTCAAGAACGAGAAGGACACCTTGCCCTTCCACCCGTTCTACACTGCCAAGGATGGTTGGTTCGCCGGCGCTTTCCTGACCCTGTTCATGGTCGTGACCTATTTCGCGCCCGATTATCTCGGCCATCCGGACAATTACATTCCGGCCAACCCGCTTTCGACCCCGGCGCATATCGTCCCCGAATGGTATTTCTGGCCGTTCTACGCGATTTTGAAGAGCTTCACCGTCGACTTCATCCTGCCCGCGAAATTGTGGGGAGTGCTGGCGATGTTCAGCTCGATCCTGCTGCTGTTCCTGCTGCCATGGCTCGATACGTCGCCAGTCCGCTCGGGCAATTACCGGCCGTTGTTCAAGCGCTTCTTCTGGCTGCTGGTGTTTGACGTCATCATCCTTGGCTGGGCCGGCGGCTTTCCGCCGTCACCTAAATTGGTTGCCATCGGTCAGGCCGCGACGATCTATTATTTCCTTCACTTCCTGGTGATCTTGCCGATCATCGGCCGGATCGAAACGCCGCTGCCGCTGCCGGATTCGATTTCGTCATCGGTCCTCCACGGCGAAGCTGCCGAGTCCGCGCCGGCGGCGATTGCGAAGACGCCGGGAGCGCGCTCCACGACCACCAAAGCTGCGCAATAAAGGGGCAGGCACAGTCATGATCCGAGTGTTCGCTTTTCTGGTCGGGATCGTCTTTGCGGGCGTCCTGCTGATTTCGCTGATCAGCGGAGTCGCGACCTATTTCGCCGACCCGCCCGAGGAGCTTGCATCCGAGGTCTGGCACAAGGAACACAAGCATCTGGCGCTGGCCAGCGACGGCCCCTTCGGCAAGTTCGACAACCAGCAGCTGCAACGCGGTTTCCAGGTCTATTCCGAAGTCTGCGCGGCCTGCCACAGCCTCAAGATGGTGGCGTTCCGCGACCTCGAAGGGCTGGGTTATAACGAACCCGAAGTGAAGAAGATCGCGTCCGACTGGAAGATCCAGGTCCCGACGATCAACGAGCAAACCGGCGAGGCGACGACCCGCAAGGCAATCATGTCCGACACCTTCCCGGCGCCGTCCGCCAATGAAGTGGCGGCGCGCGCGGCCAACAACAATGCGCTTCCGCCCGATTTGTCGCTGATCACCAAGGCCCGCGAGGGTGGGGCGGCCTATGTCTATTCGCTGCTGACCGGATACCAGAACCAGCCTGCGGCGCTGCTCAGGCAATTCCCCGATGCGAAGACTCCGAACGGTCTCCACTACAATCCCTATTTCGCGAATTTGAACCTCGCGATGCCGCCGCCGCTGACGACCAACGGCCAGGTGACCTATGCGGAAGGCAATCCGCCGCCGACCGTCGATCAAATGGCCAAGGACGTTTCGGCGTTTCTGGTGTGGACCGCGGAACCCAATCTCGCGCGCCGCCATGCATTCGGGTTCGCGGTGGTCATCTTCCTGCTGTTCGCGACCGTCCTCGGCTATCTCGCTTACACCCAGCTATGGGCCGAGGCGAAACGCAAGGTGGCGCCAAAGGGACCGCTCGATCCGGCCAACAAGGCGCGCCGCAAGCGGGCGTCGGCGAGGGCCGGGATTAAGGAATGATTGGCGCCGGAGCGGGCTTCCGCCCGGGCTGTCCGCGGTTCAGGCCGGCCGGCGGCGCATCAGGACGATCGAGGTAAAGGTCATCACCGTCTCGCCATGCTGGTTGGTGACCGTGGTTTCAGTGCGGAAGGAACCGATTTCCGGCTTCGATCGCGACGGCGTTTTCTCGAGGATTTTTCCGCGCACGGTGATGGTATCGCCGGGATAAACCGGCTTTTTCCAGCGCAATTCGTCGATTCCCGGTGAGCCAAGCCCGGCCCGTTCTTCGTCGACCACGCGCCGCGCGATCACGCCCATGGTCATTGCCGCTGTGTGCCAACCCGATGCCGCGATGCGCCCGAAATGGGTTTTGGCGGCAGCCTCGTCGGACAGATGGAACGGCTGGGGGTCATATTTGCGGGCGAAGTCGATGACTTCCTCGCGGGTCACGTCATAAGTCCCGAATTCGGTCTCAGTGCCGATCACCAAATCTTCGAAGTAGATCATTCGCCCCGGTTAGCGCTACGGAACGGCAATGGCGAGCATTGCTCCAGTTACCGGCCGCTGGCACCCGCGCCTGATCGAAGCGGCGATGGCGATGAACGACAATCGTCTCGATGTCGCCGAACGCCTGCTGAAACCGCACCTTAGCGAAGACCCGCATGACGTGTTCGCGATTCGCATGCTGGCCGAGCTGGCGGCGCGGATCGGGCGCTGGAAGGACAGCGAAAACTTGCTCCTCCGGGCGATCGAGCTGGCGCCCTCGTGGACCGCCGCGAAGGCCAATCTGGCGCTGGTCCTGGGGCGGATGGGACGCCCCGCCGAAGCGCTCGAACTGCTCGACGATATTTTCGCGGAAGAACCCGACTTTGTCGGACATTGGAACCTCAAGGCGGCGACTCTGGGCCGGCTCGGCGATTTCGAAGAAGCGATCGAACTCTATGAGAATGTCCTCGCCAGGACGCCCGACCAGCCGCGCGTGTGGCTCAGCTACGGTCACATGCTCAAAACCGTCGGCCGCCTCGACGACGGCGTTGCCGCTTACCGCCGGGCGATCGCATTGAAGCCCGAACTGGGCGAAGCGTGGTGGAGCCTCGCCAACCTCAAGACGGTCAAGTTCGGCGAGGAGGACATTGCCGCGATGATCGCCGCGCGCGGTGCTGGCGACCTCAGCGATGAGGATCGCTTCCACCTCGATTTCGCGCTCGGCAAGGCGATGCACGACCTTGGCCGGGCAGATCAGGCGTTTGACCATTACCGGGAGGGGAATGCGCGGCGGCTCAAGACGCAGCCTTATGATGCGCGGCTGCTGGGCCAAACCGTCAGCCGCTGTATCGACAAGTTCACCGCATTGGCCTTTGTCGAACGCAGCGGCGGTTGCCCGGCGCCGGATCCGATTTTCATCGTCGGAATGCCGCGCGCTGGTTCGACGCTGATCGAGCAGATCCTCGCCAGCCATAGCAAGATCGAGGGAACGTCGGAGCTCAACGACATTCCGGCGCTCGCGCGCAAAGCCGGCACATATCCCAAAGGTGCGCTCGACCTCGGCGCCGACGAGCGCCGCGACTATGGCGAGGAATATCTCAAGCGGACCTCGGTCCAGCGGCGCACCGACCGGCCCTTGTTCATCGATAAGCTGCCCAACAACTGGCTGTTCGTGCCGCTGATCCAGCTGATCCTGCCCAACGCCAGGATCATCGATGCGCGGCGCCATCCTCTGGCCTGCTGCCTGAGCAATTTTCGCCAGCATTTCGCGCGCGGCCAACCGTTTACCTACGACCTTGGCGATGTCGGCCATTATTATGCCGATTATGTGCGGCTGATGGCCCATGTCGACGCGGTCCTTCCGGGGCGGGTCCACCGGGTGATCTATGAACATATGGTCGACGATACGGAAAGCGAAGTTCGAGCGTTGCTCGAACACCTTGAGCTCGACTTCGAACCCGCCTGCCTAGAATTCCACAAGACCGAGCGCGCCGTTCGGACCGCCAGTTCGGAACAGGTCCGCCAGCCAATCTATCGCGACTCGACCGACGAATGGCGCGCTTATGAAGCGAACCTTGGGCCTTTGGTGGAGGCACTTGGCCCGGTGCTCGATGCCTATCCGCAGGCTCCGCGCGACTTAATCGACACGCCCGCGAAATAAATCTCTCAACCATGTGACCGTCCGTTGACAAAACGGTCGCCGAATGACGCTATGGCACCTTAACTCGGATTGGGGGATTCGATGACCGATCGCACTCTACGCACTCTAGGCCTGGCGCTGTTGACAACGACTGCGCTGGCGACCACACCGGCTTTTGCCCAGGATGCGCAGCCTCAAACAACGGCTGACTCCCCGGCTCCGGCCACCAACGCCACTGATGTGACCGCGCCGCCGCCGCCGGTTCAGGTCGCGCAGGATGGCGTGGTCGCCGACGAAACCGAAATCGTGATTACCGCGACTAAGCGCGAGGAAAATCTCCAGAACGTCCCGATTAGCGTGGTTGCGATTGGCACCCGCCGCCTCGACCAGCTCAACATCTCCAATTTCGAGGAATATACCAAACAGCTGCCGTCGGTCAGCTACCAGTCGTCGCAGCCGGGCATCACAGTTGTGTACATGCGCGGCGTCGCGACTGGGGGCGATGGTAACCACTCCGGCTCGCTACCCTCGGTCGGGACCTATCTCGACGAGCAGCCGGTGACGACGATTGGCGGAACGCTCGATGTCCACATCTACGATCTCGCCCGGATCGAAAGTCTGGCCGGTCCGCAGGGCACGCTGTACGGCGCGTCGAGCGAAGCCGGCACAATCAGGCTGATCACCAACAAGCCCGCACTGGGCGTGACCACCGGCCGCGTTGATGGCGAGATCAACAAGGTTTCCGGCGGTGGCGTCGGGGGCAAGGTCGAAGGAATGATCAACCTTCCTATCGGCGACAATATCGCATTTCGCGGGGTCGCATTCTACCAGCGCGACGCTGGTTATATCGACAATATTTTCGGCAGCCGGACCTATTATGTTTATGATCCGGATGTTCCCGATGTCACGGTGACCAATGCCAATCAGGTCAAAAAGAACTTCAACGCCCAGGAAGTCTATGGCGGACGCGCGGCGCTCAAGGTCGACCTCAACGACAATTGGACCGCAACACCGACCTTCATGTACCAAGAGATGAAGGCTGACGGCGTGTTCTTCTTCGATCCCGATCTGGGCAAGAACAAGATCGACCGTTTCCGCGGCGACAAGCGCCGCGACCGTTTCTGGCAGGCGGCGCTGACCGTCCAGGGCAAGATCGGCAATTTCGACCTGACCTATGCCGGCGCCTATATGGACCGCCCGACCTATACCGTCAGCGACTATGCCGATTACGCCGACGCTTACGATGTCCTCTACGCCAATTATAACCCCGATTATGCGGGCCTGGCCTATTTCTATTACCAAGATTCAGCGGGCAATTATATCAACCCGCAGCAGTATATTATCGGCACCGACCACTTCAGAAAGCTCAGCCAGGAAGTGCGCATCGCCTCGCCGGCGGAAAACCGCTTCCGGGTCATCGCCGGCTTGTTCTACCAGCGCCAGTCGAATGAGATCCATCAGGATTACAAGATCGACAATCTCGATCCGAACCTGTCGGTCAATGGATTTCCCGGAACGCTGTGGCTGACCCAGCAGAAACGCGTCGACAAGGATTATGCGGTCTTTGGCGAAGCAAGTTTTGATGTCACTCCCAAGATCACGCTGACGGCTGGCGGACGTTTATTCAAATATGACAATAGCTTGATCGGCTTTTTTGGCTTCGGGCGGAACCCGACCGACGATTTCACCGCGCGGCCATTCAATGGCGCGGGCAGCAGCCGAACCGGCGTCGCCGGCTGTTACCTCGCCAACGGTATGACGCTGCGCGAAGCCTATCTTGCTGGTCTCGACATCAACGCCATCGGTTTCGCGCCGACCGAAGTGCCGGGGAGCCCGTGTACCAATTTGGGTGTGTTCGAGAATGGCAAGGTCAAGCCCAAGCGCGCCAAGGGTGACGGCTTCACCCACAAGCTCAATGCGCAATGGAAGCCGCGCGAGAATATGATGTTCTACGCGACCTGGTCGCGCGGTTTCAGACCGGGCGGCATCAACCGGCGCGGCGATGTCCAGCCGTACGCGCCCGATTATCTGTCCAATTGGGAACTTGGCTGGAAAACCACCTTCGGCCCGGTGCGCTGGAACGGCGCCATTTATCACCAGCTATGGAAGAAGTTCCAGTTCAGCTATCTTGGCGCCAACAGTTTCACCGTCATCCAGAACGGCCGTGACGCGACCATCAACGGCATCGAAAGCGACGTCAATTATGTGCGCGGCGGACTGACGCTCAACGCCGCGGCCGCCTACACCAACGCCAAGACCAAGGGGAACATCTGTACCCTCGGTGACGATACTTCCGCCGATTGCAGTGCCCCCGGCGATTTCATCTCCGCGCCCAGCGGCACTCGGTTGCCGGTGACGCCCAAGTTTAAGGGCTCGGTGACCGCGCGCTACAGCTGGCCGGCATTCGCCAACGTCAAGGCGCACGTCCAGGGCGGTCTCGCTTATCAAGGTTCGGCGCCGGCCTCGCTTCGTCAGGCGATCGTTCAAATCGGCACGTTCCAGATCGTCAATCCCAACGACTATCTCGGGAAAATTCGGTCCTCGGCAACGGTCGATCTGTTCGCCGGTCTCGATTGGCCGCGGTGGAACGTCGAAGCGTTCGCAACCAATTTGTTTGACAGCCGCAACGAGATTTCACGCGGCGTCAATTGTGGCAGCTGCTTCCGCACGTTGGTCGTTCCAGGGACTCCGCGCACGATCGGCGTCCGCGCCGGGATTAAGTTCTGACGCCAGACGAACGGGTGAGTGGGTTCGCCCATTCGCCCGTTACCCTATGGTGGCGCTGGGGATTGGTAGCGCTTCTCGCTGCAATCTGGCTGGCGATGCTGTTGTGGGGCACCGGGCCACTCGACCAGCGGATATATGAAGAACTCTATGCCGGCCGCGATCCGGCGCTGGTCGCGGTCGCTCGAACGATCACCTTCTTCGGCGAACCGACGGTCCTGATCGTCGCTGGAATTGTGTTCGCCGTCATTATGTGGCGCCGGGGCCATTTGCGTATTGGTCTGGCGCTCGTTGCCGTGACGATGATTGGCCGATTGTTGAGCGAGTTTCAGAAAATCACCGTGGTGCGGCCCCGGCCGGAGCTCGAATCGCATCTGGCCGTGACCAACAGCTGGTCCTTCCCCAGTGGCCATGCGTCGAGCTCGATGATCTTTTACGTGACTCTGGCACTGGTCCTGACCCACCGCAGCCGTTGGCTTCCGCTGGCAGCGGCCGGCGCGATTCTCGCCTCGCTGCTCATCGGGACCAGCCGGGTCATGCTCGGTGTCCACTGGCCCAGCGACGTCATCGCCGGCTGGAGCTACGGCCTGTTGTGGGTGCTGTTGACCCTGCCCATCGCCAAGCATCTGCTCGGAGCCGATTCCCGCAAGCCGTGAAATGCGCTATGATCGGGCGAGGCAGTGGAGGGGACAATGAACAATTCAAGGCCCTATACGACCATCGCGGCGCTCATCTTCCTGGCGATGGCGCTGGTCCATGCATATCGGCTCGCGACCCATTTTCAGGTGGTCATGGGGAGCCATACCATCCCGCAATGGGTCAGCTGGGTCGGGCTGGTCGTTCCGGCGATCCTGGCCTGGGGCCTGTGGCGGGAAGCGCGGCGCTGAACCGCGTCAGACGTTGAACTTGAAGTGGAGGACGTCGCCGTCCTTCACGACATACTCCTTGCCTTCCTGGCGTAGCTTGCCAGCGTCGCGCGCTCCGGCCTCGCCATTCAGTGCGATATAGTCGTCATAAGCAATGGTTTCCGCGCGGATGAACCCGCGTTCGAAGTCGCTGTGGATTTCG
>JACDEB010000057.1:0-7063 GCA_013816595.1 Sphingomonas sp.
GGCGCGCGCCGCCTTCCCCGACTGGGCATTGCGGCCATTGTCCAACCGCAGCGAGACCCTGCGCCGCTTCGCCAATGTCGTTCGCACGCGCGAGGATGAATTCGCCGATCTGATCGCTCACGAAACCGGCAAGCCTTATTGGGAAGCGCGGACCGAAGTGACCGCGGTGATCAACAAGGTCGACATTTCGATCGCTGCTTATGCCGAGCGCACGCCGACCAAGAAAAAGGACCAGGAACTAGGCAACCGGATCGCGGTTCGCCACAAGCCGCACGGAGTCCTGGCCGTGCTCGGGCCGTATAACTTCCCCGCGCATCTGCCCAATGGCCACATCGTCCCGGCGCTGCTGGCCGGCAATACGGTGGTGTTCAAGCCATCCGAGAAAACGCCGGCATCGGGCGCCTTCCTGGTCGCTTGTTTCCATGAAGCCGGAGTGCCGCAAGGAGTCATCCGGCTGCTCATCGGCGGGCCCGAGGAAGGCAAGGCGCTGGCGGCGCAGAAGGACATTGACGGTTTGCTGTTCACCGGTTCGGTGCGCGGCGGGCAATCTCTCCATCGCCAGTTCGCCGATATGCCGGAAAAGATTCTCGCGCTCGAACTTGGCGGCAATAACGCAATGGTGGTGTGGAACCCCACGGACTTCCATGCCGCGGCAACGATCGCAGTCCAGTCGGGCTATCTCAGCGCTGGTCAGCGCTGCACCGCGGCGCGGCGCCTGATCGTCGAGGACGGCAAGCATGAGCCGTTCGTCAAACTACTCGGCGAGATGATCGACCGGCTGATCGTCGATCATCCGTTCGCCGACCCGCAACCGTTCATGGGCCCGGTGATCGATCTTGCCGCCGCCGACCATGTCCAGCATCAATGGATCGAGCTGATGATGAAGGGCGGCAAACCGATTCGAAGGCTCGACCGGCCGTTCGAGGAGCGGCCCTATTTGACCCCGGCGCTGATCGACGTCACCGACGTCAAAGCGCGCCCCGACGAGGAGATTTTCGGGCCCGTCATGCAGCTTATCCGGGTCAAGGATTTCGACGCCGCAATCGCCGAGGCCAATAACAGCCGCTTTGGTCTTGCGGCGAGCCTGGTCGGCGGAACCCCCGAACAATATGAGCGGTTCTGGGCCGAAGTGCGCGCCGGGGTTATCAACTGGAACAAGCCCACCAACGGCGCCCCGTCATCGGCGCCATTCGGCGGCATCGGGCTATCCGGCAACCATCGCCCAAGCGCATTTTACGCGGCCGATTATTGCGCTTATCCGGTGACCAGCGTGGAGGCCGACCGCTTGAGCGCGACGATTGCCGAAGGCCTGCGCGAACCCCGATCGGAGAAAAAATAATGCCATTCCCGCTGTTCGCCATTCTTGCCGCGCATGCGCTTCAGGCTCCAGCTGCCATTGCCCCGAACACGGTCGATCCCGCCGCGGCCAAAGCAGCAGCGGTGGTCGATCGCTTCCACGCGGCGCTTGAGGCTGGCGACGGCAAAGCGGCGATGCTGTTGTTGGCCGACGAGGCACTGGTGTTCGAAAGCGGCCATGTCGAAGAGGGCAAGGCCGAATATCAGGCGCTGCATCTGGACGGTGACATCGCCTATTTGCGCGGCGTCAAGGATCGCACCCTCAGTCGCACCGGCCGGGCCGCCGGCAAGCTGGCGTGGATCGCGACCCAGGGACAGACCAGCGGGACCTATAATGGCAAGCCGGTCGATCGCGCGAGCACCGAAACCATGGTCCTGCGCCGGATCGCGGGCCAATGGCGGATCGTCCACATCCACTGGTCGTCGTCGGCGCGCTGAGCCGAAGCTGACGAACCGAGGGCGCCGGTTTCCCAGCGCCCCCAGCCCCCACCAAGCGGCCCCAATGACCTAGTTGCGAAGCTCAGGCAGATGGCCCTCATCGACCGAATCGCTGAACTTGGTGATCCGGCTGTCGAATTTGAGGCGCACTTTGCCGGTCGAGCCGTGGCGCTGCTTGGCGACGATCACTTCGGCGCGGCCGTAGGCGCGCTCCATATCCTCTTTCCATTTGGCGAAATCGGGATGGTCGTCGGCCGGCTGCTTGGCGGTCAGATAATAATCCTCGCGGTAGATGAAGAGGACGATGTCGGCGTCCTGCTCGATCGAGCCGGATTCGCGCAAATCGGACAATTGCGGGCGCTTGTCCTCACGTTGTTCGACGGCTCGGGAGAGCTGCGACAAGGCCATGACCGGAACGTTGAGTTCCTTGGCCAGGGTCTTCAGCCCGCGGCTGATCTCCGAAATTTCATTGACCCGGTTTTCATGGCCGCCGCGGCCGGTGCCCTGAAGCAATTGAAGGTAATCGACGACGATCAGGCCGATTCCCTTCTGGCGCTTCAGGCGGCGGGCGCGGGTGCGCAAGGCGGCAATGGTCAGTCCCGGCGTGTCGTCGATGTACAGCGGCAAATTCTGAAGCTCGGCGGCGGCGCGCGCCAGCTGACGGAACTCCTGCTGGCTGATCCGCCCCATGCGCAGATTTTCCGAGCTGATGCCCGATTCCTCGGCGAGAATGCGGGTTGCCAACTGATCGGCCGACATTTCAAGGCTGAAGATCGCCACCGCCGCACCGGCCGATTTGTCCTTGTCGATCTTGTCCTCGAGGTCGCGGATCAGGCGCTGAGCGGCGGCGAAGGCGATGTTGGTGCCAAGCGCCGATTTGCCCATTCCGGGGCGCCCGGCGACGATCAGCAAATCGCTGTTGTGAAGCCCGCCGATCTTGCTGTTGAGACTGTCGAGGCCAGTGGTAATGCCCGACAAATGGCCGCCGCTGTTGAGTGCGCGCTCGGCTATTTCCAGCGCTTCCTTGGTGGCGTCGGAAAAGCTTTTGGCGCGCCCTTCCGCACCGCCCTCCTCGGCGACCTTGTAGAGTTCGGTCTCGGCCTTTTCGATCTGCGCCAGTGGCGCCACGTCATCGCTGGTATCGAGCGCGCCTTCGACCAGCCCGCGGCCGACCCCGATCAACGCTCGGAGCAAGGCCAGATCATAGATCTGCTTGGCGAAATCGCGCGCTCCGATGACCGCCGCGCCCGATCCGGTCAATTGCGCGAGATAGGCCGGGCCGCCGACCTCCTTCATCGCCTCGTCGCCGTCGAACAAGGGCTTGAGGGTGACCGGATTGGCGACCCGGTTGCTGTCGGTGACGCGCAGGATCGCCTCGTAAATGCGGGCGTGGAGCGGCTCGAAGAAATGCTCGGGGCGGAGCTTGAGCTGAACGTCCTCGACCAGCCGATTGTCGATCATCAGCGCGCCCAGAAGCGCGGCCTCGGCCTCGACATTTTGCGGAAGTGAAGGGGTCGCGGGCGGCTCGGCGCCCTCGTTGATTCGGAGTATTTCGGCCATGGTCGCGGTCTAGGTCCAGACAAGGAATCAATGAACGGGAACAAAGGTAGCACGAATGGCGGCCTGTGGGGCGTTTTGGGGCTAACTTCTTCGTCATTCCCGCGAAAGCGGGAATCCAGCCGCACCAGTCTGTCCACAGAAAAGCTGGGTCCCCGCCTGCGCGGGGATGACGATCAGGGCAAGGACGGCTAGCCGGAAACAATGGCCATTCAATCCGACCGCTGGATTCGCGAGCAGGCGCTGGCGCACGCCATGATCGAGCCGTTCGTCGAGAGCCAGAGGCGCGAGGGGTGCATCAGCTATGGCCTGTCGTCTTATGGCTATGACGCGCGGGTGTCGGACGAGTTCAAGATCTTCACCAACGTCGACAATGCCATCGTCGATCCCAAGGATTTCGCGCACAACAGCTTCGTCGACCGCAAGCTCGACGTGTGCATCATCCCGCCCAACAGTTTCGCGTTAGCGCGGACGGTCGAATATTTCCGGGTGCCCAGCGACGTGCTCGTCATCTGCCTTGGCAAATCGACCTATGCGCGGTGCGGGATCATCGTCAACGTGACCCCGCTCGAGCCCGGCTGGGAAGGCCATGTGACCCTGGAATTCTCCAACACCACTCCGCTCCCGGCCAAGGTCTATGCCAATGAAGGCGCGTGCCAGTTCCTGTTTTTGAAGGGCAATGAGCCGTGCGAAGTCACCTATGCCGACCGGGCCGGCAAATATATGGGTCAGAAGGGCGTGACCCTGCCCAAGCTGTGAGCGCCGGTCCGTCATTGCGAGGCGCGCAGCGCCGCGGCAATCCACTCTTTTGCGCCGAAGCTGGATTGCTTCGCGATGCTGCCAAGAACGGGCGGAAGCGATGAGCAGCGGCGACGCACTGGCGCGGGAGCGGTTCAGCATTCCGCAGGGCGTCATTTACCTCGACGGCAATTCATTGGGCGCGATGCCGCAGGCGACGCCAGAGCGGCTGCGGGCGTTGATGCGCGAGGAATGGCGCACCGACCTCATCGCCAGCTGGAACAAGCACGGCTGGATCGACCTGCCGATGACGGTCGCGGCGAAGCTGGCGCCGATCCTCGGGGCGAAGGCGAACGAACTGCTGGTCACCGATTCGACTTCGGTCGCTTTGTTCAAATTGCTCAGCTCCGCGGTACGCGCGCGGCCGGGCCGGACCACAATCCTGACCCAGCGGCGCAATTTCCCGACCGATCTTTATGTCGCCCAGGGATTGGCGGACATGCTCGGACTGACCTTGAAGGCCGTCGCTGCGGACGAGGTCGCGGAGGCGATCGACGACAGCGTCGCGGTCGTCACTTTGACCCATGTCGATTACCGCAGCGGCGCGGTCCACGACATGGCCGCGATCAATCAGGTGGCGCGGGCCGCGAGCGCGCTGACCTGCTGGGACCTGTCGCACAGCGCCGGCGCGCTCGCGCTCGACCTCAACGGCGCGAACTGCGATCTGGCGGTTGGCTGCGGCTATAAATATCTCAACGGCGGACCTGGCGCCCCAGCCACGATCTTCGTCGCCGAAGCGTTGCAGGACCAGCTTTCACCGTCGCTCCAGGGGTGGATGGGCCATTCCGATCCGTTCGCCTTCGTCGACGATTACGCACCCGCGCCGGGGATCGCGCGGTTCCTCACCGGAACGCCATCGATCCTTGCGCTGGCGGCACTGGAATGCGGCATCGCGACCTTTGACGGAATAACCATGGCGCAAATCGAAGCGCGCTCGCGCGACCTCACCCAGCGCTTTATCGAGACGGTCGAGGATCTGTGCGGCGAACTGGTCACGCTCGCCAGCCCGCGCGATCCGGCCCAGCGCGGGAGCCACGTCAGTTTTACCCATGCCGATGGTTATGCGGTGATGCAGGCGCTGATCGAGCGCCAGGTGATCGGCGATTTCCGGGCCCCCGATTTGCTCCGTTTCGGTTTCGCGCCGCTGTACAATGATGAGGACGAAGTGATCCGCGCGGCCCACATCCTTGGCGACATCATCCGCACCGGCGAATGGGACAGCCCGCGCTTCCACGAGCGCGGCAGGGTCACTTAGCGGCGATCAGCCCGCGCGCTTCGTGGATCAGATGGACCCAGTCGGCAAAGGCGTTGGCAAGGCCGGTCAAAATGTCCTTGAGCGGGCCGTCCTTGACCAGCCCGTCGTCGCCGAAACTGTCGTCGTTGACGTGGCCGAGATAGGCCTCGGGGTGCGGCATTACCGGCATGTTTAGGAACACGCACGACTGGCGGATCTGGTGGTTCGAGCCAAAGCCGCCGATCGCTCCGGGCGAGGCGGTGACGATGGCCGCCGGCTTCTGATTCCAGACGCTGCTGCCATACGGCCGTGAGCCGACGTCGATGGCGTTTTTGAGTACGCCGGGCATGCCGCGATTATATTCCGGACTGACGAACAGGATTCCGTCGACCGCCGCAACCGCTTCTCGAAAACGCGCATAGCTGGCGGGTTCCTGCGGGGTGCCGTCATAGTCCTGATTGTACAGCGGCAAATCGCCGATCTCGATGATCGAACAGTCGAGCCGGTCCTTTTCGATCGCGCACAATGATCGCGCGACCTTGCGGTTGAACGATGCTTCGCGCAGCGAACCGACGATGATTGCGATGGTGTAGCGGGTCATGGTGGTTCCTTTTAGCGGCGTGACTGGTGGCGGATGTTGGCGGGGCGGCCGCGCTTCTGGGTGGTACGAACGCGGTCGCGGCGTTGCGGTCCCGCTCCGCCGTAGCTGCCCTCGGGAAGCTCGAACCGAAGCGAGCCGGTGACCGGATTGGCGTCGGCCAGGCGAAGAGTCAGGCGTTGACCCGTGCGATAGACATCGCCGCTGTCGTCGCCAGTCAGGGTTCGAGCCGCCTCATCATAGCGGAAATATTCGCGGCCAAGGTCGCGGGCGAACAACAAGCCGTCGCCGCCCAGGCCCTCGACCGCGGCGAAGAAGCCGAAACTTTGCACCCCGGTGATCCGGCATTCGACCAATTGCCCGACGCGGTCGGAAAGATAGGCCGCGACATAGCGGTCGATGGTCTCGCGCTCGGCCTCCATCGCGCGCCGCTCGAGCTGCGAAATCTGTTCGCCGATGTCGCCGAAGCGCTCCTCCTCGCCATTGGGCAGACCGCCGTCGCCGAGCCCGTAAGCGCGGACCAAAGAGCGGTGGACGAGGAGATCGGCATAGCGCCGGATGGGCGAGGTAAAATGGGCGTAGGTGCCAAGCGAAAGGCCAAAATGGCCGAGCCGCTCGGGCCCGTAGCGCGCCTGCATCTGGGTGCGCAGGAGCTGCTCCATGATCTCGACGCGGCCGTCTCCATCGCCGATGCGCTCGATAATCCGGTTGAAGACCGCCGGATTGACCACCTGCCCAAGGGTGAATTCAATCCCGAACGTTGCGACATAATCCTTAAGCGCGACCAATTTCTCGCGGCTCGGCGGTTCGTGGATGCGGTACATCACCGGCATCTTCTTGGCTTCGAGCGCGCGCGCCGCGGCGACATTGGCGGCGATCATATAATCCTCGACCAGCCGATGCGCGTCGAGCCGTTCGCGCGGAGCGACCGAGGCGATGCGGCCCTTTTCATCGAGCACCACCGCGCGCTCGGGCAGATCGAGCTCGAGCGGCGCGCGCTTCTCGCGCGCGGCGAAGAGAGCGCGCCAGCACTGCCACAAGGGCTTGAGCGTATTGCGGACTAGGTCGGGCTCTACCGTTCC
>JACDEB010000057.1:7073-12648 GCA_013816595.1 Sphingomonas sp.
TCCAGTCCGGCGCCAGGGGCGCCGCTCTGCAGCGTGTCTGGGCCGCGGCCTTCGCCGGGGAACAATTGATCGTAGCTCGCCTGCGCATTCTCATATGCAATGTTTGCCGCGACACAAATCTTCGCACGCGAGAATCGCCAGCTTTTGAGCGTTCCGTCCGGGCCGATGTGGAGGTGGCAGGCGATTGCCGCGCGCAGTTCGCCCGCCTTGAGCGAACAGATTTCGGCCGACAATTCCTCGGGCAGCATCGGCACCACTCGATCGGGGAAATAGACGCTGTTGCCGCGCATCCGCGCTTCCTTGTCGAGCGCGCTTCCCGGGCGGACGTAGAAACTGACATCGGCGATGGCGACGATCGCGTCCCAGCCGTCGCCGTCATCGCGCGCCTTGGCCCAGATGGCATCGTCATGGTCGCGCGCATCGACCGGATCGATGGCGACGATCGGCAAATGGGTCAGATCTTCGCGCTCGCCCAGCGGCAGGCTCGCGGCTATGGTCGCCTCGCCGATGACGTCGGCGTTGAAGCTGTGACGAAGGCCGAACTTGTGGATCGCGATCAGGCTGAAGCTGCGCGGCGCGAACGGATCGCCGAGGATGGCATCGACCCGCGCCGTCACCCGCGGCGGACGGCCGGTGACTTCGGTCAGGACAAGATCGCCGGCCTGGGCATCCTTCAAGTCGCTGATCGCAAGCTCGCGGCGCTCGCGCTTGTCGACCGGGGTCAGCCAGAAGCGCGCGCCCTCCTGCCGAACCACGCCAAGCACCAGCTCGGCCGAGCGCTGGAGTTTCTTCATTACATGGCCGACGACCCCGGCGCCCTTCTCCTCGGTCCGAGCGAGCAGGCGGTCGCCGATACCGAGCGCTCCGCGGCCCCGCTCGATCAGGCGGATTTTCGGGGCTGGCATTTCGGCATGCCATTGCTCGGGCACTGCCCAGGCATTGCCGCTGTCATCGACATCGGCGACGCGCAGCACCGTGACCTTGGGCACCCCGCCCATCTTGTGAAAGGCGCGACCGGGGGCGCTGTCGATCAGGCCTTCGTCGGCCATGTCCTTGAGCAAGGATTTGAGCGCGATTTTCTCATTGCCCTTGAGGCCGAATGCGCGGGCGATCTCGCGCTTGCCCGCAGGCGCGTCGGAGGTGGCGATGAATTCGAGGATTTGCTTGCGGGTCGGAAGCCCCGGAGGCTGTTCGCGCGCCTGATTGCGGGGTGGCCGCGACGGTCGCGATGGTCGTGACGTTCGCGGGGTTCGCGGTGTTCGGGGCAGTCGAGCCATGGCGCCGCCCTACCCGCCCCTAACGCAGCTGGCTATCCTTGGAACCGCGCCGATTGATGGTCGAATGGACGACCGCTTTGTCGCGCTCGGACTGGCAGGCGATACAGGTGCGGACCCCGGGAAGAGCGGCGCGGCGCTTGTTCGGGATCGGCGCGCCGCAATCGTCGCATTCCTCCGCGCTAACGCCGTGCGGGGTGAGTGCGCGGGCGCGCGCGACCGCGTCCTTCACCGTATCGTCGATCTGGTCCTGAACCGCTCCGTCGCGGGTCCATCCTCCGGCCATGGCTTCGCTCCTTACGTCGTCACTGCGAGGCGCGCAGCGCCGCGGCAATCCACACTGTAACGCAAAGATGGATTGCTTCGCTCCGCTCGCAATGACGATTCAGGGTTTTGGCGGCGGCGCGACATTGGGCTTGAAGGCGCCGCCCGGCACCGCGCTCGCGACCGGGCTTTCGAAACCGTCGGCGCTGACTGAAGATGCGCCGAACACCCAATCGTCGATGCGAATGTGGGGCAGTACGATCTTACAAGGAGGGAAAGTCCACCCGCTCGTGATTGTCCCCTTCTCTCGGTCAATGTCGAACGTGGTATGCTGCGCAGGTCCGCAGCGACCACGGTCGGCACGATCCACTAGCAGCCGCTCCTGCCAGTTAATTGCGTCCGTTCGGCGCCATCTTATGACGTAACGTGATGCGTGCGGAATCGCGTCCCAACTCACCGTCGTGTCCGTGCTCACAGCCCCATCGACCGTCGGCTCCGGCGGCGACGGGGCTGAGGCGATGGCGACGAGCGCTGCGACATTCAGCTTCGTCACTTTGGCGAGGTAGGGGAAGTCCATCGCGGCAACATTGTCGCCGTAGGTGATGCCTTTTTCGACCCGCAAATCCTGATGCTGCTGGTTGTAATTCTCCACCGCCACGGTCAGGCGCACCGCCGGATAGCCGGCGTTGAGCAGCTCGGTGTGGTCGCCGCCGCGGCCGAAGCGGTCGTTGCGCCAGATCTGGCGGACGTCGAGGCCGATCGCCGGGACCCGCTCAGCGAGGCTGTCGAGGAAGCGCGAGAGGTTGCGCGACGGGCTGTCATTCTCGCCCCCGAAGCGGCGGATGTCGGCTGCCAGCGCTTCATGCCCCTGCCACCGCGGCCCTTCGGAAAAGACCCGCACCGTCTTGTCGTCGCACATGCCGTCGCTGCCGCAGCTATTGCCGATGATGTCGTTGTTAAGGTTGGCAATGACGTTCCAGCCCTGCGCCTTGGCGTAATTGGCCAGCACCTTGCCGCCGAACAGCCCCTGCTCCTCCCCCATCAGCGCGGCATAAACGATGGTGCCGGGGAATTTGCGCTTCGACAGCACCCGCGCCGCCTCGATCACCGCTGCGGTGCCCGATCCGTCGTCATTGGCGCCAGGTGCGTCGGCGGTGGCGTTCATGACGTCGCTGACGCGGCTGTCGATATGGCCAGAGATGATGACGACATCGTTGGGACGGCTAGTCCCGCGCTGAATGGCGATGACGTCGGTGATCTTGACGCCCTTGGGTGCGCGGTCGTTGGACATCACTTCGCTCGGGGTGACGACGTCGAGGCCGAGGCCCTTGAACTCGCTTGCGGTCCAGTTGAGCGCGGCGCCGATGCCGCGCTTGGGGTCGGTTTGCGACGACAAGGTGTGGCGGGTGCCGAAGCTGACCAATTTTTCGACCGTCGCCTTGATCCGCGGCGTGCGGACCCGGGCGGCGAGACCGTTCAGAACCAGATTGGGGGTCGGCGGGGCCGCGGCAATGGGAACGGCGGCGGCGGCAACAAGCAATGCGGCAAATATTTTCATGATGTCAGTCTGCCAGTTCAATGAGGTCGGGGCGAGTCCGCTGGTTGAGCCGTTGTTCGCGCCACAGAATGATGAGGCCAGCGGCGATCACGACCGGCGCTCCAGCGAAGGTCCAGCGCGATGGCAGCTGGGCGAAGATCAGCATTCCAAGCAGGCTCGCCCATAGCAAATTGGCGTAATCCATCGGCATGACGATCGCCACCGGCGCATAGCGCAGCGACCCGGTCAGAAGCAGCTGCGCAAGGCCGCCCGCAAGCGCCATTCCGCCAAGCACCGCGAACACCAGTGGCGGATGAACGCCGGCGACGAACGGCATTGCGAGGCCCAAGGGGATGAGCGAGCTGGCGCCGAACCAGAAGACGGTCGTCGCTACGGCTTCGGTCGCGCCGAGGCGGCGGATGGCGATGGTCGCGAAGGCGGTGGTCAGCGCCGCGCCGATCGCGACCAGCCCGCCGGTCGCCGCGATATGGCCGCCGCCCGGCTGAACAATCACCAGCACGCCGATGAAGCCGAGGATCACCGCCCCCCAGCGCCAGCGGCCGGTGCGCTCGCCCAGCACCAGCGCCGCGAGCAAGGTCGAGAAGATCGGCACCGAAAAACCGATCGCGGTCGCTTCGGCCAAGGGAAGCAGGATCATGGCGAGGAAATTGAGGCCCATGGCGACTACCCCGATGCCCATGCGCAGGACATGGCCGCCGACACGCTTCGTCCGAAGCGAGGTCAGGCCCGAAGTTGAAACGACGAACAGCAAGGCGGCGAAAGCGGTCCCGAGCTGACGGTAGAACAGGCTTTCGACCACCCCGACCCCGTGCTGCGCGGCCCATTTGACCCCGGCGAACATCAAGGCCAGCGCGATCCCCGCGAACAGCCGCAGGACCATGCCCAGCGGCACGTGCTGGGGCGCCGGAAGATCGGTATCGAGCGGCGTTCGGTCGGCCATCGCCGCAACGCCTAGCGTCCGGCCGTCCAGGCGACTAGTGCGGCCGCTTGCACCGGCGGCCATTCGTCCTAAATCGCGGTGATGGCTTTGCTTTTGGCGCCTCGGGCTGTCAAAATGCGCGCCGATCATTCCAGGAGTCTAAATCCGTGGCCACTGCCCTTCAATTCAAGTCATCGTCCGACGCCGAAGAAATTGCCGCGCTGATCGCGCGGTCGCGGGCGGCGCAGGCGACGATCGCGCATTATACGCAGGCTCAGGTCGATGCACTGATCCGAGCGATGGTGTGGGCGGTGGCCAAGCCCGACGTTGCCGAGATGATCGCCCGCCACACGGTCGAGGAGACCAAGCTCGGCAATTACGAGGGCAAATACCTCAAGATCTTCCGCAAGACCCGCGCCACGTTGATGGACATCATCGACGATAAATCGGTCGGGGTGATCGAGGTCGACGAGGCGCGCAATCTGATCAAGATCGCCAAGCCGGTCGGGGTAATCGGCGCTTTGTCGCCATCGACCAACCCCGAGGCGACCCCGGTGATCAAGGCGATTTCGGCGGTCAAGGGACGCAATTCGATCATTGTCGCTCCTCACCCGCGGGCCAAGCTCACCAACAAGCTGATCTGCGACCTGATGCGCGCGGCGATCGTCAAGATGGGTGCTCCGGCCGACATCGTCATCGGCATCGATAACCCGACGGTCGAGAAAACCAATGAGCTGATGCGGCAATGCGACCGGATCCTCGCCACCGGCGGCGCGGCGATGGTCACGGCAGCTTATTCGTCGGGCACACCGGCGCTTGGCGTGGGCGCCGGCAATGCCGTCATCACCGTCGACGAGACCGCCGACCTCGACGACGCCGCCGAGAAGATCCGGCTGTCCAAGACGCTCGATCTCGCGGCGTCGTGCAGTTCGGACAATGCGGTGATCCTGGTCGACGCGATTTACGACGACATGCTCGCCAAGCTGGTCGCCAAGGGCGGGCTGGTGCTCGACGACGATCAGAAGGCCAAATTGCAAAAGGCGATCTGGGTCGATGGCCATATCAACGCCGAGGTCGTCGCCCAGTCGCCCAAGTTCATCGCCGATTACGCCGGCTTCACCATCCCCGACGACACCCAATTCTTCATCGTCCCCGAAACCGGTGCCGGCCCCGATTTTCCATTCTCGGGCGAGAAGATGACGGTGACCATGGCCTTGTATCGCGCCAGGGACATCGACGAAGCGATTGCGCTGACCAACCGCATCCAGGCCTATCAGGGGCAGGGTCACAGCTGCGGCATCTATTCGCGGTCCGACGTCAACATCATGAAATTGGCGGAGGGCACCAACACCAGCCGGGTGATGGTCAACCAGCCGCAGGCCGCGTCGAACAGCGGCAATCTGTGGAACGGCATGCGCCAGACCTTTTCGCTCGGCTGCGGCAGCTGGGGCGGCAATGGCACCAACAACAACATCACCTGGCGCGACCTGATCAACGAAACCTGGGTGTCGCGCCCGCTGGCCGTACCCAAGACGCTGCCGAGCGACGAGGTGCTGTTTG
>JACDEB010000058.1 GCA_013816595.1 Sphingomonas sp.
GGGCCCGGGCGCGCGACGACGATGGCAGCGACCGCATTGGCGGCCGCCCCGAAGCCTATCACCAGAAGGTCGATCTCGCATTCCGGTTGATCGCCGCCGAAGAACCGGAGCGGGTGCGGGTGATCGACGCTTCGGGCAGCCAGCAAGACGTCACCACACGTCTGATGGACGCAATCGCGGACCTGCTGCCATGAGCGCCGCGGCTATTTTGGGCCAGGACCGCGCAGTGACCCAGTTCGCCGCCGCCTGGGCGACGCGCAAGGTCCACCACGCCTGGTTGCTCGCCGGACCCAAGGGCGTGGGCAAGGCGAGCTTCGCTGCGGCGGCGGCGCGGCGCGTTCTGGCCGAGGCGGCTGGCCCGGCCTTCGATTTGCCGCTGCTCGAAAGCCCGGCGGACCATGCGATGGTCAAATTGATCGATGCTCGAAGCCATCCCGACATGCGCCGGCTCGAGCGGCTGACCAACGAGAAGACCGGCAATCTCAACCGCAGCATCAAGATCGAGCAAATCCGCGAACTCGGCCATTTCATGGGCATGTCGGCGGCGATGTCCGGCTGGCGGATTGCGGTTATCGACAGCATAGACGATCTTGAAGCGCCATCCGCCAATGCCCTTCTGAAAATGCTTGAGGAGCCGCCGCCCAACACCATTTTCTTCCTCGTCAGCAACGCTCCGGGCAAATTGCTTCCGACCATCAGGTCGCGCTGCATCAGGCTGGATTTCCAGGCACTTGACGATGACGTCATGGCGTCGATCCTCGAGCGCGACTCTGGTTTCGGGAGCGATTCCGAGCGCCGCCGGATCATCGCAATGGCTGGCGGATCGGTCAGCCGGGCGCTGGCGTTCAGCCAATTGGGCCTTGCGAAACTGGAGGATTCCGCGCTTGCGATCCTGCGCGAAGGCGACCCGACCAACGCCCGCCGCTCGGAGCTGGCCAATGAACTGGGCAAGAAGGGCTCGGCGGAGAAATATGCCGCCTTCCTCGATTTCGTTCCGGCGATGATTGCCCGCGAGGCGCGCCAGCTCGAAGGCGGCAAGCGCGAACGCGCGCTCGATGCTTACGCCAAGGCGCGGCAATTGGCGGCGGTGGCGCCGCGGGTGTCGCTCGATCCGGCGGCGACGGTGTTCCAAATGGGCGGCTATCTCGCGAGCATATCGGCGTCGCCTTCCTTGAAGCGCTAAGCCGGCCCCGCTAGGGCACGGGCCATGACCGAGCCCTTCTATATCACGACCGCGATCAGCTACCCCAATGGGCCGCCGCACATCGGTCACGCTTATGAAGCAATTGCCGCCGACGCCATCGCCCGCTTCATGCGCGCGCAGGGCAGGGATGTGCGCTTCCAGACCGGGACCGACGAACACGGCCTCAAAATGGCCCAGGCGGCGCGTGCCGAGGGGGCGGAACCGCGCGTCTATGCGCAAAGAATGTCACTTCTTTTCAAAGAGATGTGCGATATACTTAATGTATCATACGATAGATTCATCGGGACGTCGGAGGAGGGTCATTACCGCGCCAGCCAGGCAATTTGGTCGGCGATGGCGGCCAAGGGCGATCTCTATCTGGACAGCTATGCCGGCTGGTATTCGGTCCGCGACGAGGCTTTTTACGAAGAGGGCGAGCTGACCGAGGGGGAAGGGGGCGCGAAACTTTCGCCCAATGGAGCGCCGGTCGAATGGACCGAGGAAGCGAGCTGGTTCTTCCGCTTGTCGAACTACCAGCAGAAGCTCCTCGACCTTTATGCCGCGCATCCGGAGTTCATCCAGCCTGACAGCCGTCGCAACGAGGTCCTGCGCTTCGTCGAGGGCGGACTCAAGGACCTCAGCATCTCGCGCACCAGCTTCGACTGGGGCGTTCCGGTGCCCAAGGGCGCGGATTCCAGCGACGACCACGTCATGTATGTGTGGCTCGATGCGCTCACCAATTACATCACCGGGCTTGGCTATCCCGACGACACCGAGTTGTGGCGCGAATATTGGCCCGCCGCGCTGCATTTGATCGGCAAGGACGTGGTTCGCTTCCACGCGGTCTACTGGCCGGCGTTCCTGATGTCGGCCGGAATTCCGCTCCCGAAGCAGGTGTTCGGCCACGGCTTCCTGCTCAGCCGCGGCGAGAAGATGTCCAAAAGCGTCGGCAATGTCGTCGACCCGATGGTTCTCGCAGAGCGCTTCGGGGTTGATGCGCTGCGTTATTTCCTGCTCCGCGAAGTGCCGTTCGGCCAGGACGGCAGCTATAGCGCTGAAGCGATCGTCACCCGCGCCAATGCCGAGCTTGCCAACAGCTTCGGCAATCTCGCCCAGCGGACATTGTCGATGATCTTCAAGAATCTGGACGGCATCATTCCACCAGCGGGTGAAGCGGCGGAAGACCTGAAATTGCTTGCGACGGTCTCCTCGGCTTTCACCGACGACATGCCGCAAGCATTTGAAAAATATGCTTTTTCGGTCGGGATCGAAGCCTGGATGAAGGCCGTATTCGCGTGCAATGCCTATGTCGATGCAATGGCCCCATGGGCGCTGCGCAAGACCGATCCCGAGCGCATGGTGGCGGTTCTTGGAACCTTGGCCGCGGCAATTGGTCAACTCGCCCTGGCAATCGCGCCGGTCATCCCCGAATCCTCAGCTCGGCTCCTTGCCGCCATTGCCGCCGGCGATAATGGCCAGCCCATTGCTCAGCCGGTTCCGTTATTTCCCCGGCTCGAGCTGGGGGAGGGTGATCCCGAATGAGGCTGATCGACAGCCATTGCCACCTCAATTACGAGGGCTTGGTCGAGCGCCAGGATGAAGTGCTCGACGCCGCCCGGGCGCGCGGAGTGGCTGGATTCCTCAACATTTCGACCCGCCAAAGCGAGTGGGGCGCGATCATCGCCACGGCCGAGCGCAATCCCGACGTGTGGGCGAGCGTCGGGGTCCACCCGCACGAGGCCGACGCTCATCCCGACCTTGGTGCAGCGGCGCTGATCGACGCCGCCGACCATCCCAAGGTCGTCGCGATCGGCGAATGCGGGCTCGATTATTATTACGACAAGTCCGACCGAGCGGCGCAGCGCGACCGCTTCGAAGCGCATATCGAAGCGGCGCGGGAGACCGGCTTGCCGCTCGTCATCCACACCCGCGACGCCGAAGACGATACTGCCGAAATTCTCACTGCGGCCGTGAAGAAAGGCGGCGTGACCGGGGTTCTCCACTGCTTCACCGGATCGGCCGAGCTTGCGCGCATCGGCCTCGGCCTCGGCTTCCTGGTGTCGCTGTCGGGCATTGTCACTTTCAAAAACGCGCAGGAGCTTCAGGAAACCGCGAAATTCATTCCCCGGAACATGCTTCTGGTGGAAACCGATTCGCCGTTCCTTGCGCCGGTGCCAAACCGCGGCAAGACGTGCGAGCCGGCGTTCGTCGCCGACACTGCCGCCTTCGTCGCCACATTGCGCGGCGAGACGCCCGACGCACTGGCCGCTGCAACCACCGCGAATTTCTTCCGCTTGTTCGGCAAGGCGGCTGCGTGAAGGTCAGGATCCTGGGGTGCGGGACATCGACCGGGGTGCCCAAGATCGGCAATGATTGGGGCCAATGCGATCCATCCGAGCCGCGCAACCGGCGCCTTCGCTCGTCGATCCTGGTCGAAACCGGCGGCGCCCGGATTTTGGTTGATTGCGGGCCGGACCTGCGCGCGCAATTGCTCGCTGCAGACGTCAGCCATATCGACGGCCTGATCGTCACCCACGATCACGGCGACCATGTTCACGGGATCGACGATTTGCGCCCGTTGTCGGCCAATCTCGGAGGTCCGGTGCCGGTCTATGCGCGCGCTGCTACGCTCAAGGCGGTGGAACAGCGCTTCGCTTATGCCTTCGCCCAGTCCGATTTCTATCGTCCAATCGCGCAAGCCCGGCCGATCGAGGATGAGCTTGCAATGGCCGGGGCGACCGCGCGGTTCGTGGACCAGCCGCACGGCTCCATCTCGACGCTTGGGATGCGCTTCGACGAAGAGGAAAAATCGGTCGCTTATGCAATAGATTTCAACGCGTTCACCGACGATATGGCGACCTTGTACGAAGGCGCGGACATATGGATCGCCGATTGCCTGACGCGCAGTCCGCACCCGACCCACGCCCATCTCGACGCGGTGCTTGGCTGGGCGCGTGACTGCAAGGTCGGTCAGCTATATCTGACGCACATGGGCAATGGCCTGGATTATGCGACCTTAGTGAGCGAATTGCCCGATTGGGCAGCGCCGGCCCATGACGGGCTGGAAATCGCATTATGATGGCCAGCGACACCATGCTGGGCGGCGTGTACATGCTAATGGCGATGATGCTCGTCATTGGCGGGCTCATGTCGCGGCGCGAACCGTTCGCCAAATTGCTCAAGATGTTGCTCGCCTGGGTCGCGATCTTCGGCGCCGGCTTCGTCCTGTTCACCTTTCGCGACGATTTCGGCTGGGTGGGGCAGCGGCTCAAGGCCGAGGCGTTCGGTGGTCCAGTGGTCCAGGGCAAGGAGACCCGAATCCCAATGGCCATCGACGGCCATTTCTGGATCATTGGTGCGCTCAACGGGCAACAAGTGAAGTTCCTGGTCGACAGCGGCGCGACCATGACCACGGTCGATCGAGCGACTGCAAAGAGCGCTGGAGTGACGATTTCGGCGGAGCGCGACCAGATTGTCCGCACCGGCAACGGCATCATCCTGGTTGCGTCGGGGCGGGTCGAGACGATTGTGATTGGTGGCATCGAGCGCCGCGACATGGCGATCCAAGTCGCCGACAACGACAATCTCAACGTGCTTGGAATGAACTTCCTGTCCAGTCTCAGCCGCTGGGGGGTCGAGGGGCGTTGGCTGGTGCTGGTTCCATGAATGCTATCGAGAACTTTACATAATGCATATTATCATACTTTCAGATAGAGGGTGGATTGCGCTATTGGAGGCCCCTCGATGAGCGCGTCGTCCAGTCTGGAACGCCTGACGGCGATCATGGAGCGGCTGCGCGATCCTGTTTCGGGCTGCGAATGGGATCGGGCGCAGGATTTCGCCTCGATCGTCCCGTACACAATCGAGGAAGCCTATGAGGTCGCCGACGCCATCGAGCGCGGCGATATGGGTGCGCTGGCCGATGAGCTGGGCGATTTGCAGCTCCAGGTCGTGTTTCATGCCCAAATGGCTGCTGAGGCCGGCCATTTCGCCCTTGCTGACGTCATGGACGGCATTTGCGACAAGCTCGAGCGCCGCCACCCGCACATCTTCGGCGACGCCGCTGCCACTCCCGGATGGGAAGAGATCAAGGCCGCGGAACGTTCGAAAACTAAGGATAACAGCGCATTGGCCGGTGTCGCTCTGGCGCTTCCAGCGCTTGAACGCGCGACCAAGCTTCAGCGGCGGGCGGCGCGCACCGGCTTTGACTGGCCCGATTCATCGGGACCTCGAGCTAAAGTGGATGAAGAACTGGCCGAACTCGACGTCGAAACCGCGCACCAGCGCCAGTTCGAGGAGCTGGGCGACCTTTTATTCGCGGTCGCCAACCTCGCACGGCATCTCAATATCGAACCCGAAGCCGCGTTGCGCCATGCCAATCGAAAGTTCGAAACGCGCTTTCGGGCAATCGAAGGAGAAGCCGGGTTCGAGGCCATGAACCTTGATCAGAAAGAGGCGTTGTGGGTCGCCGCCAAACAGGCTCAGGCGGTCGAGCCCGACTGAAAACGCGCCCAGTTTTCGGGCGAAAGCCGGACCGACATCGCGACTTCATCGTCTTCCATATGCTGGTCGAGCACCTCGCCGCGGGCGTGAAGCCACGCGATTTTTCCGCCTTCGCTTGCGCCGAGCCGGATGTCGTGGACTTGCTCGCCCTTGCGCAATGCCTCGGCGACCCGCTCCTTGAGCGCGTCTATCCCCTCGCCGGTCAGCGCCGAGATCGGAACGACGTCATCGCGCCGCGCCGCCTCGCCGGTCAGGCGCCCGCGTTCCTCGGCGTCGAGCAGGTCGAGCTTGTTCCAGGCCTCGATCCGCGGCGGACCCCCCTCCTCCGTGCCGAGGCCAAGTGACGCCAGCACGTCGATGACATCGTCGCGCTGCGCCTCGCGGTCGGGATGGGCCATGTTGCGGACGTGGATCAGGAGATCCGCCGAGGCCACTTCCTCGAGCGTCGCTCGGAATGCTGCGATCAATTCGGTCGGAAGATCGGAAACGAAGCCGACCGTGTCGGACACTATGACCTTGTCGAAGCCCGGCAATCTGACGTCACGCATGGTCGGATCGAGCGTCGCGAACAGCAAATCTTCGGCAAACACGCCTTCGCCGGTCATGCGGTTGAACAGGGTCGATTTGCCGGCATTGGTGTAGCCGACCAGCGCCACCACCGGCCACGGCGCGCGCTTGCGGCGGTCGCGGTGGAGGGTGCGGGTGCGCTTGACCTGGTCGAGCTCGCGGCGAATTTTCGCCATCCGGTCGCGGATCAGGCGGCGATCGGCCTCGATCTGGGTTTCACCGGGCCCGCCAAGGAAGCCGAAGCCGCCGCGCTGGCGCTCGAGGTGGGTCCAGCTGCGCACCAGACGGCCCGCCTGATAGTCGAGGTGCGCCAGTTCGACCTGCATCCGACCTTCGGCCGTGGCTGCGCGCTCGCCGAAGATTTCGAGGATCAGTCCGGTTCGGTCGATGACCTTGGCTCCAACCTCCTGTTCGAGGTTTTTCTGCTGAACTGGCGTCAAGGCGCTGTCGACGATCAGCAATTTGACGTCATTGGCCTTGGCGAGTGCGGCGACTTCCTCGACCTGGCCCTTGCCCAGCAAGGTCGCCGAGCGGACCGTTCGAACGCGGATGCTTCGGCTTGCGACAACGGCGATGCCGATCGCTTCGGCCAGTCCTTGCGCTTCCTCGATCCGCGCCTCGCCCGACCGCCGCGCGCTGTCACGCGGAAGTTCGGGGACGACGACGATCGCCCGTTCCCCGCGTGCGACCTCCATCGCGCCATTGCCGTCGAAATTGCTCAGTGCGATTCCTATTCTTCGCCTTCGCGCTTGTCGCCGATCCCGAGCGCCTTGAGCTTGCGGTGCAACGCCGAGCGCTCCATCCCAATGAACGTCGCGGTGCGCGAGATGTTGCCGGAGAAACGCCGGATCTGGATCCGCAGATATTCGCGCTCGAAGCTCTCGCGCGCCTCGCGCAGCGGGCTGCCCATGATCGCCATTGCGGCATTGCCGGCCATCCGGCTTTGCCCCTCGAGGATTTCCGGCGGAAGCAAATCGACCTCGATGCATTGCGCCCGGTCGCCCGGCGACAAGATCAGGGTGCGTTCGATGACGTTGCGCAATTGGCGGATATTGCCCGGCCATTCATGCGCCTGGAGCGCGGCCATCGCTTCCTCGGTAATGGTCGGACTGGTCATCCGCCGCTCGGCGGCAATTCGGGCGAGGAAATGACTGACCAGTTCGGGAATGTCTTCGCGCCGTTCACGCAACGGCGGCAGGCGCACCGGAACGACGTTGAGGCGGTAGAACAGATCCTCGCGGAAGCGCCCCGCCGCAATCTCGTCCTGAAGATTGCGCGAAGTTGCCGAAAGGACCCGGACGTCGACCTTGACCGGGCGCTGCCCGCCGACCCGCTGATAGCTTTGGTCGGTCAGGACACGCAGGATTTTCGCCTGCGTATTCAATGGCATATCGGCGATTTCATCGAGGAACAATGTGCCCCCATGGGCATGTTCGAGGAGGCCCGGACGCATTGCTCCGTCGGTTTCCGATCCGAACAATTCCTCCTCGACCCGGTCGGGGCTCATCATCGCCGCCGACAGCACGATGAACGGCGATCGGCCGCGCGGGCTCCATTGGTGGATCATCCGCGCGGCAATTTCCTTGCCGACACCGGCGGGCCCGGAAATCAGCACTCGGCTGCCGGTCGGCGCAACCCGCTTCAAGGTCGCTCGGACGGTGTTGATCGCGACCGAGCTGCCGTGGAGCTGGTCCTCCTGCCCGACCTGCTGGCGAAGGCTCGCATTCTCGCGCCGCAGCCGGTCGGTCTCGGTCGCCCGGTTGACGAGGTAAATCAGGCGTTCGGCCTGGAACGGCTTTTCGATGAAATCGATCGCTCCTTCGCGCACTGCGGCGACGGCGGTGTCGAGATTGCCGTGGCCGGAAATCATCAGCACCGGAAGGGTCGAATCGCGGCGCTTGATCTCCTGCAGCAGCTGGAGCCCGTCGAGGCGCGAACCGCGCAGCCACACGTCGAGCAGGACCATCGACGGGCGCCGCGCCTCGATCGCTTCCAACGTGCCATTGCTGTCCGCAGCGGTGCGCACGGAATAGCCTTCGTCCTCGAGCACTCCGCTAACCAAATCGCGAATGTCGGCTTCGTCGTCGACGACCAATACTTCAAGCGCCATCAGCCCATATCCTCAGAACCATCGTCATGTTGATTGTCCGCGGCATCGTCGGCATCGTCGCTGCTCATCGTCGCCAGCTTGACGGTGTCGAACGCGATCCGCACGTGCGTGCCGCCGCCGGGGCGGTCGAGGAAGGCGATTTCGCCCATATGTTCCTCGACGATCTTCTTGACGATGGCCAGACCAAGGCCGGTTCCGCGGACCCGCGTCGTCACATAAGGTTCGGTGATCCGCTCGCGATCCTCGGGAAGGCCGACGCCAGTGTCCATGACGTCGATGACGATCAGCTCGCCTTCGCTTCTCAAGCGCAGCTCGACGCGGTCGCCGGCCATATTATGTTCGCCGCGATAGCGCCTTCCTTCAATGGCTTCGACGCCGTTCTTGACGATGTTCGTAAGTGCCTGCCCAAGCTGGCGGCGATCGCAGACCATCATGAAGTCGCCGCTCGGCGGGTCGATTTGAAACGTGATCGCGGGGTGCGCGACTTCGTGCAGGAATAATGCCTGGCGCGCGATTTCAAGGACATTCCCCTCGCGGAACACGGGTTTGGGCATGCGCGCAAAATTGGAGAATTCGTCGACCATCCGGCGCAGGTCGCCAACCTGGCGGACGATCGTGCTGGTCAGCTTCTCGAACGTCTCCTTTTCGGCCCCAATGTCCTTGCCGAAGCGCCGCTGGAGCCGTTCCGCGGCGAGCTGGATCGGGGTCAGCGGGTTCTTGATTTCATGCGCGATCCGGCGCGCGATGTCGGACCATGCGGCGCGGCGCTGGTCGCCCAATTGATCGGTGATGTCGTCGAAAGTCAGAACGCTTCCGTCCTGGTAGCGAACGCGCTTCACCGCCAAAGTGCGCTGAGCGCCCTCGGTTGCGATCAGCACATTCGCTTCGGACTGCTCGCCGTGCATGAATTCGTCCAGCTCGGGCGAAATGCTGGTCAGTTTCTTGCCTTCGACGGTCTTGTGGCGCCCTTCGATCAATTCGTGGGCCGAGCGGTTGACCAGCAGGACCTTGTTCTTGCTGTCGAGCGCGATCACGCCGGCAGTGACGCTGGACAGCACGGCTTCGATGAACGCCCGGCGGGTCTCGAGCTGGGTGTTGGCCGCCTTGAGCGCTCCAGTCTGCTCCTCGAGCCGCCCGGTCATCCGGTTGAAGGCGCTGGCCAGCATCTGGATTTCGTCCTCGGTCTTGCCGACCTCGACCCGTGCGGTGAAATCGCCTTCCTCAATCTGTCCGGCGGCGGCCGCGAGCTGCCCGACCGGACGCACCAGCCGATCGGCGAGCTTAAGCGCAGTCGCGATTGCCAGGGCGACGATGATGAGCGCGCCGAGCAACAGTGCGATGTTGAATTTCAGTTGGTTGACGCGCGATTTCGCGAGCAGTGCTTGATAGTCCGCAAGAACTTCATTCGCACGCCGTATCTGTCCGGCAACTTCGGGGTCCACGCGACCAACATAGACATAGACGTCGGGTATGGCTCCGAGCCGGGTCAGGACCGCGATACGGTTTGGCGTCTGGACGTCGACGCTCGCGCTCCCCGGAAGGCGTTTCAGCTTCACCGCTGCCTGTTTAATCCGCGCATTGTCGATCGACAGACCGTAACTTCCGGTCGCCACCGCAAGCGTCTTCACCTCTTCGCCAGGACGAACGGCCACGATTGCAGCCTCGTTCATTGAGCGGCGATACGTTTGATACGCGAGATACGTAACGAATTGCGGGTCGTCGAACGGCGCGTTGTGGAGAAAACTGTCCAAATCGACCGCCATTGGAGTCGCTTCGTCGCCCACTCGGTTGAGTTCGTATTGGTAAGCCGACCGGGCTACCTGAACCGTATTCTCGAGCATGTTGCGCGCACGATCGGAAAACCAGAATTCGAGCCCGCTCTGTAGCAGCAAGGAAGCGAAGATCGCGACAAGCACTGTCGGCACCGCAGCAATGACCGAGAACAAGGCGACCAGCCGGGTGTGGAGCCGGCCGCTGCCAAGCCCCCCCTCCTCCGCCCGGGCCATCGCCACGCGCCGCGAATACAGCACCATCAGGGCGATTGCCGGGATCAGATTGGCGATCAGCAGCAGTGCGCTGAACGGCGCCGATAGCAGCGATCCCGGCTCGGCCGGGCGGGTCAGAAGGACGTAACTGACGGCCATGATCGCCACTAGTGCGATGGCTACGAGGACCATTACCCGATCATAGAATCGGCCGCTCTCGCGCTCTCGCTGCAGCCAGATATCGAGCCTGTTCCCGAGTTTAGATTCGACCGAGCGAGCATCCATCGGGCGCGCCACTAGCACGACCGTTGCAAAAGTAACACAGATGTTGCGCCGAAATTCGTCAGGCAGCGTCCCGTTCGCGCCACGGCGCATAAAACTCGCGCAACATGGCGGTAACGACCGCCGGGTCGTCTTGGGCATTGACCCGATTGCGAAGCTCGGCCGATCCGGGCAGCCCTTTGGTGTACCAGCCGATGTGCTTGCGCGCGAGATTGACCCCGGTGTGGGTGCCGTAATGCCCAAGCATCGCCTCATATTGTTCGAGCATGGTCGCAAGCTGCTGATCGAGGGTCGGATCGCCCCGTCCAGTCCCGCCGCCCAGTTCGGCCATGACCTGGCCGAGCAGCCACGGACGGCCATAAGCGCCGCGCCCGATCATCACCCCATCGGCGCCGGATTGGGCGAGCGCTTCCGTGGAATCAGCGATCGAGCAGATATCGCCATTAACGATTACCGGTATGCCGACCGCTTCCTTGACCCGGCGGACGAACGCCCAGTCCGCCTCGCCCTTGTAGAGCTGATTGCGGGTGCGGCCGTGGACGGTGATCATCTGGACGCCCAGCCCCTCGGCGATGCGCGCGAGGTCGGGCGCGTTGAGGCTGTCGTGGCACCAGCCCATGCGCATCTTGAGGGTCACCGGCAGCCTCACCGCCTTGACCGTCGCAGCGATGATCGCCGCGGCCAGCGGCAAATCGCGCATCAGCGCCGATCCGGCATCGCCGTTGACGACCTTTTTGACCGGGCAGCCCATGTTGATGTCGATGATCGCCGCGCCGCGCTGTTCGTTGAGTTTGGCCGCCTCGGCCATGACTGCCGGCTCGCACCCGGCGAGCTGGAGCGAGACTGGTTCCTCGACCGGATCCCACAGGCATTTCTGGAGCGACTGGCGGGTTTCGCGGACCATTGCCTGGCTAGCGATCATCTCGCTCACCGTCAGGCCCGCGCCAAAACGTTTCACCACCCGCCGGAACGGCAGATCGGTAACGCCCGTCATCGGCGCCAGAATGACCGGCGCGGCGATGCTCAAGGGGCCGATCGAGATAGGTTTGAGGAGGGTCATCGGGACGCGCGCCTTTACAGGAGGCGGTTTAGGGGGGCAAGGCGCGCGCCATGACCGTCACCGCCCTCATCGTCGCCGCCGGCAGCGGCGAGCGCCTCGGCGGCGGATTGCCCAAGCAATATCGGCTGCTCGGCGGCCAGGCCGTGCTCGCCCGAGCGGTCGACGCACTCGCCGCCCACCCCGCGGTCGAGGACGTGCGCGTGGTCGTCGGTGAAGGCCAGGCCGAAATGGCGCGCGCTGCTCTGGGCACCCGCGAAGTCGGCGGGTTGATCACC
>JACDEB010000059.1 GCA_013816595.1 Sphingomonas sp.
TTCCGGCACCGCCCCTCCCCAAAATAACGCATATTGAGGGCCGGACTTAAAAGTCCATTCCGCCCATTCCGCCCATTCCGCCGCCACCCATCGGCATTGCCGGCTTGTCGTCGGGCAATTCGCTGACCGCCGCTTCGGTGGTGATCAGAAGGCCGGCGACCGACGCCGCGTCCTGCAATGCGGTGCGAACGACCTTGGTCGGATCGATCACGCCGGCCTTGACCAGATTTTCATAGACTTCGGTCTGGGCATTGAAGCCGAGCGCCTCGTCCTTGCCTTCGAGCAACTTGCCCGAGATCACCGCGCCGTCATGGCCGGCATTCTGGGCGATCTGGCGAACCGGCGAGTACAGCGCCTTGCGCACGATATCGATCCCGCGGGTCTGGTCGTCGTTGACGCCCTTGAGGCCATCGAGCGCCTTGGTCGCATACAGCAGCGCGGTACCGCCGCCGGGGACGATTCCTTCCTCGACCGCGGCGCGGGTCGCGTGGAGCGCGTCGTCGACCCGATCCTTGCGTTCCTTAACCTCGACTTCCGATGCGCCGCCGACCTTGATCACGGCAACACCGCCGGCCAGCTTGGCCAGCCGCTCCTGGAGCTTCTCGCGGTCGTAATCGCTGGTCGTGTTCTCGATCTGCTGGCGGATTGCTTCGGTCCGGGCCTTGATCGCGTCATGGCCGCCGGCGCCGTCGACCAGGGTCGTATTGTCCTTGTCGATGGTCACGCGCTTGGCGGTGCCGAGCATGTCGGTGGTGACATTCTCAAGCTTGATCCCAAGATCCTCGGAAATCATCTCGCCACCGGTGAGGATCGCAATGTCCTCGAGCATCGCCTTGCGGCGATCGCCAAAGCCCGGCGCCTTGACCGCTGCGACCTTGAGGCCGCCGCGCAGCTTGTTGACGACCAGCGTGGCCAGAGCCTCGCCCTCAATGTCCTCGGCGATGATCAGCAGCGGACGACCCGACTGAACCACCGATTCGAGGATCGGAAGCATTGCCTGAAGGTTCGACAGCTTCTTTTCGTGGATCAGGATGAACGGATCGGCGAGTTCGACTGACATCTTTTCCGGGTTGGTGATGAAGTAAGGCGACAGATAGCCGCGGTCGAACTGCATGCCTTCGACGACATCGAGCTCGAACTCGAGGCCCTTGGCCTCCTCGACCGTGATGACGCCTTCCTTGCCGACCTTGTCCATCGCTTCGGCGATCTTTTCGCCGACGATGGTGTCGCCATTGGCGGCAATGCTCCCGACCTGGCTGATCTCGTTCGACCCGGCGACCGGCTTGGACCGCGCCTTCAGATCCTCGACCACCTTGGCGACGGCGATATCGATGCCGCGCTTGAGATCCATCGGGTTCATGCCCGCGGCGACCGACTTCATGCCTTCGCGAACGATCGCCTGAGCGAGCACGGTGGCGGTGGTGGTACCGTCGCCGGCGATGTCATTGGTCTTGCTTGCGACTTCGCGAAGCATCTGCGCGCCCATGTTCTCGAACTTGTCCTTGAGCTCGATTTCCTTGGCGACGGTGACGCCGTCCTTGGTGATGCGCGGCGCACCATAGCTTTTGTCGATGACGACGTTGCGGCCCTTGGGGCCCAAGGTCACCTTGACCGCATCGGCGAGGATGTCGACGCCCCTGAGAATGCGCTCACGCGCGTCGCGCGAAAATTTTACGTCCTTGGCAGCCATGTTGTCAGCCTTTCAAATTGAATCTGTTGGTTGGAAAGCGTGTCAGGCAACGATGCCCAAAATGTCGCTTTCCTTCATGATGATCAGCTCTTCGCCGTCGATCTTGATCTCGGTGCCCGACCATTTGCCGAACAGAATCTTGTCGCCCGCCTTAACTTCGAGCGGGTGGATTTCGCCAGCCTCGTTGCGGGCACCGGTGCCGGCGGAGACGACTTCGCCTTCCTGCGGCTTTTCCTTGGCCGAATCGGGGATGATGATCCCGCCGGCGGTTTTTTCCTCGGCCTCGACGCGGCGGACGAGAACTCGGTCATGAAGCGGCCTGAAGCCCATAGTCTTTACCCCTGAACAGTGGTTGATCGATGATGCGCGTTGGCACTCTCCGGTTGGGAGTGCCAGCGATGAGCCGCATTTGGGTGGCGCAAAGCCAGCCGTCAAGGGGCCGGAGCCATCGCGATTGCTTTGGCGGGACCACCGCTTTAGCCATGGGCCAAGGGGGAAACATGCATATTCACGTGCCCAAGCCGATTCATGGCTGGAAGCAATTTTTCAACGAAGTCGCGGTAATTTCGATCGGGATCGGGATCGCGCTGGGCGGCGAAGAATTGGTCAGTTCCTGGAACGCGCACCATTATGCCGACAAATCGCTGATGGCGATCAAGGACGAGGTCGCGATCAATCTCGGCCGCATGCAAGCGCGCATGACCACCGCCGACTGCATCGACCGGCGGCTCGACGAGATCGCCAAATATATTGAAAAGCCCGACGAGCTTAAGAAGCCGACCTGGGTCGGTCGTCCGCAAGTTTGGGCGCTTCAGAATAGTGCGGTGACCGCGGCCCGCTCTTATGGCTCCATGACCTTGCTCCCGCGTGACGAGCAAATGACCATTTCAACGATCTACAGCACGATGGATCAGTTCGCCGATGTCGAGAAGGACGAGCAATGGGCGTGGGCCGAATTGCGCTCGATCGCCGAAGATCGCGACATCACCGACACCGACAAAGCCAGCCTGCGCCAGGCGATCCAGCGCGCGCGTTATGCCGCCTG
This sequence comes from Sphingomonas sp., assembly GCA_013816595.1. Classification (GTDB taxonomy): domain Bacteria; phylum Pseudomonadota; class Alphaproteobacteria; order Sphingomonadales; family Sphingomonadaceae; genus Sphingomicrobium. The sequence goes on from JACDEB010000059.1 coordinate 2,736, forward strand.
GCTGCTGCGAATCAGTGCGGATCAGTCGATGGGCGAAGCAAAGCCGCTCCATGTCGTTCCAATCAAGCAAGTGGGTTCGACGTCGGTCTGCATTCCGATGCACACGCCGTTCGACGTGGCGGTGAAGCAATCCGGAAAGATCGCGCTGGAGCCGCGCTAGCGCAGCTTCGTCAGCCCGAGCCGCTCGCGCATCAACCAGCGCCACAGCATCAGCGCTGCGACCACGGCGAGGCCGACCGCAAGCCCGGTCCAGATGCCGACCCCGCGCCAGTCGGCGCTGAACGCCAGCCAGCTGCCGATGCCAAGGCCGACGCCCCAATAACCGAACAACGCGAACAGCAGCGGCCAGCGGGTGTCGTGAAGCCCGCGCAGCATCCCCGCACCGATCACCTGCGCGCCATCGACCAACTGGAACGCGGCCGCGACCTTCAAGAAGGTTACCGCGAGCGCAATCACCGGAGCATTGGCGGGGGTGTCGGCAAGGAACATCACCACCAGCGGGCGGGGGATTGCCCACATCGTCAGCGCCATCGCCGCCATGAACGCGACCCCCACGATCCATGAGGTCCAGCCGGCTCGGGTGATTCCGGCCTGGTCCTTTTGGCCTAGTGCCCGGCCGATGCGCACCGTCGCCGCCTGGCCCAGACCCAGCGGCACCATGAAGGTCAGCGCCGCAAGCTGGAGCGCGATGGCATGTGCGGCGATCGCTTCGGTCCCGAGCCAGCCCATGAAATAAGCGGCTAGCGCGAACACGCCCATCTCCAGCCCCCAGCCGGCACCGATCGGAGCGCCGAGCTTGAGCATCTTGCCAACGCGTTCGCCATCGAAGCGCCAGAAGCGGCCGAACAGATGGAAGCGGCGGAACTGGCGGTGGCCAAGGATGTAGGCGATCAGTGCGCCGCACATCAACGTCCAGGTGATGGTGCTGCCGATCCCGGCCCCGATTACGCCCAGCGCCGGAAGCCCGAACTTGCCGAAGATCAGCGACCAGCTGATCAGCGCATTGGTGGGAATGCCCGCGATGCTCAGCCACAGCACGATTCGCGGCCGTTCCATCGCCGCCAGATAATTGCGCAGCAGCTGAAACAACAGCCACGGCGCGGTGCACCACATGTAAGTTCGCATGAAGGTCTGGCCGATCTCCGCCAGTGCCGCATCCTGACCGAACGCGCGCATCGGCGATCCGATATTCCACAGCAGCAGCCAATAAGCCGGAAGCGCCAGCCCCAGCAGCCACAGGCCGGCGCGAAAGGTCCGGCGAACATCGCGCACCGCGTTGAACCGCTGGCCAAGGGCGCTCGCCATCATCGGTGACGCCGCGGTGGCGAGGCCCAATAGGAACATATTGAAGGTGTAGGTCAGGTTGAGCGCCAAGGTCGTCGCGGCGAGCGGCTGCGGCCCCAACCGTCCCATCAGCAAGACGTCGGTGGCGGTGATCGCCTGCTGGGTGAAATTCGACAGCACCAGCGGCCAGGCGAGCGCCATGGTCGCGACAAGCTCGACCCGCCACGCCGGGCGCCCACCCGCCAACCTCTCACTCTTTGTGGTCACCGCCGCTCGCCTAGCCGTGCAACCGCCGGTCGAAAAGCATTGGTTCGACCCGAATGCTCGGCTAGCGAAGTCGCAAGAACATTATTGAGGACTTCAGGCGATGAAATTCGTGCGCGCGGTGTGGAAATTGCTGGTCGGCATCAAGGACGCCTTGGTGCTGGTGTTCATGCTGCTGTTTTTCGGAGTGCTCTACGTCGGCCTGTCCAACCGTCCCGCGCCGATCAGCGACGGCGTCCTCGACCTTAAGCTCAGCGGCAATATCGTTGAACAGCCCGAGCGGGCGCAATGGGCCGATGTGGCCGGAACCCCGCAGATTCGCGATTACGCGCTCCACGACGTCATCGCGGCGCTCGACAAGTCCAGAGACGATGCCCGGGTCAAGGCGGTCGCGCTCGACCTCGACAGCTTCACCGGCGGCGGCCAGAGCGCGATGATCGACGTCGCCGAGGCCGTGCGCCGGGTGCGCGCATCGGGCAAGCCGGTCATTGCTTATGCGACCGGCTATAGCGACGACAGTTATCAGGTCGCCGCGGCGGCCAGCGAAATCTGGCTCAATCCTCTGGGCGCGGTGCTGGTCGCCGGACCGGGCGGCTCCAACCTCTATTTCAAGGGCTTGCTCGACAAGCTCGGGGTGACCGCGAATGTCTATCGCGTCGGGACCTACAAGTCGGCGGTCGAACCGTTCATCCGCAACGATATGTCGCCCGAAGCCAAGGAAAATTACCAAGCACTGGCCGATGTCGAGTTGAGCAATTGGCGCGACGCCGTAATACGCTCGCGTCCCAAGGCGAAAATCGACCTGTTCCTCAAGGATATGAACGCCGCGGTCGCTGCCGCTGGGGGTGACACCGCCAAGGCCGCGCTCGACGCCGGCCTGGTCGACAAAATCGCCGACCGAATGGAATTCGAAGCCCATCTCGCCAAGCTCGGCGGTGAGGGCGACAAGGACGCGCCGTTCAAGCGCATCAAATATTCGGCCTATGTCGCCGATACCGACCAGGAAGCGAGCGACGCCCAGATCGGCGTCATCACCGTCGCCGGCATGATCATCGACGGCAAGGCCGGACCCGGAACGGCGGGCAGCGAAACCATCGCCAAGCAGATCGCCGCCGCAGTCGACGACGGGGTCAAAGCGATCGTTCTTCGCGTCGACAGTCCCGGCGGATCGGTGACCGCATCCGAACGTATCCGCCAGTCGCTGATCGCGGCCAAGGCGAAGAAAATCCCGGTCGTGGTATCGATGGGCAATGTCGCTGCCTCGGGCGGCTATTGGGTCGCGACGCCGGCCGACTTCATCTATGCCGAACCGTCGACGATCACCGGGTCGATCGGTGTGTTCGGGGTCATCCCCAGCTTTCAGGGAATGCTGCAGAAGATCGGGGTCGGCGCCGACGGCGTCAAGTCGACTCCGCTTTCGGGCGAACCCGACATTCTGAAGGGCCCGTCGCCCGAAGTCAGCCAGTTGATCCAGACCAGCATCGAATCCACCTATCGCCGGTTCCTGACGATCGTCGCCCAGTCGCGCCACATGAGCGTCGCGGATGTCGACGCACTCGCCCAGGGCCGTGTCTGGGATGGCGGAACGGCGCGTCAGAATGGGCTTGTCGATGGCTTTGGCGGGATGAGCGAGGCGATCAACAAAGCGGCCGACATTGCCAAGATCGGCAAGAACCGCGGCATTCGCTATTACCTCCCGCCGCGCAGCTTCGAGGATGAACTGCTGTCCGCCTTTTCCGGCAATCCCGATGAGCGCGAAGATGCGAGCGAAGACGCCTTCGCCGTTCTTGCCGGACGACCCGAACAGCAGCTTGCGGCGGCACTGGGCGAACTTCAGGCAATCATGTCCGGTCCGACGATCCAGGCGCGGTGCATGGAATGTGCCGCGGCTCTGCCCGCGCCCCGGGTCAAGCAGGATCCAGGCTTCGCCGGCCTTGTCCGGGCTTGGCTAGGTCTTTGACCGGCGGCGGCGGCGGATCGTCAGCGGAAGCTGGATGAGGGCGATAACCGCCATCGCCAACGCCGCCAGGCCGAAACCGATCAGCAACGGGTTGTGGGCGTCTTCGCGGGTCTCCAGGTCCATGATGTGCAGGCCCCACATCAGGTCGTAGAACCGCCACCAGCCGGTGCGCCGGGCAACAATCGCGCCGGTTGCCGCATCGACATAGAAATGGGTGCCGTCGTCCATTGCCACCCGCCACGTCGCGATCTCGCGACGAAGCTCGAGCGGCGGCTTTTTCGGATCGGTCCGAGTGACCTTTGCGGCCTTGGCCGTGCCCCGATAGAGCGTTGCGACTTCGCGCACCGCGTCGGCGGCGGAAACGACCGGAAGCAGCCTGCCGTCAGCCGGATCGGCGAGACGCGAGCTGCCGTCGGCCAACGCCACCACCCAGCGCGGCCCGGCGGCGCGCTGCTCGAGCTGGAGCTGCTTGACGGCGATCCCGCCAATGTTCGGCGCGACCGGTGGAGCAGTCATTCGAATTGGCGCCGGATCGCGGAGCAGATCGGTCCCGCGCACCACCTCGATCGGGCGCGCGATCATGATCAGGCCGGAAACGATCCACAGCAGGATCGGGATGCCGACGATCCAGCCGAGCCAGACGTGCCAGCGCCGCAGCCGCGAACGAACCGCGCCCATCAGATGGTGCCGATCATATATGAATCGCCTTGCCGGTCACCGCCATGGCGGCTTCCTTGAGCGCTTCCGAATGAGTCGGGTGGGCGTGGCAGGTGTAGGCGATGTCCTCGCTCGTCGCTCCGAACTCCATCGCCAGCGTAGCCTCCGCGATCATCGTCCCGCCGACCGACGCGATGACCCACACGCCGAGCACCCGGTCGGTCTTGGCATCGGCGATCACCTTCACGAAGCCGTCGGGCTCGTGGTTGGTCTTGGCGCGCGAATTGGCGAGCATCGGGAATTTGCCGACCTTCACCTCGCCATGCTCGCGGGCCTGGGTTTCAGTGAGTCCGACCCCGGCAATTTCGGGCATCGTATAGACTACGCTGGGGATCACTTCATGGTTCACGATGCCCGTCTGGCCAGCGATATTCTCGGCCACCGCAATGCCTTCATCCTCAGCCTTGTGCGCGAGCATCGGGCCCGGAACGACGTCGCCGATCGCCCAGATGCCGGCGACGGCGGTGCGAAAATCATGGTCGGTTTCAATCTGTCCGCGCGCATTGACCTTAAGACCCGCCTTATCGAGCGCGAGGCCATCGGTATTGGGCTTGCGGCCGATCGACACGAGCAAGACGTCCGCCTCGAGCGTTTCAGAAGCTCCGCCCTTGGCCGGCTCGACCGCCAGCGACACGCTTTTGCCGCTCGCGGTGGCGGCGGTGACCTTGGTCCCAAGCTTGAACTGGAAGCCCTGTTTCTTGAAAATCTTGTTCGCTTCCTTGCGCACGTCGTCGTCGAAACCAGGCAGGATCTGGTCGAGATATTCGACCACGATGACGTCGGCGCCCAGGCGCCGCCAGACGCTTCCGAGCTCGAGTCCGATCACTCCGCCGCCAATCACGACCAACGTCTTGGGCACCGCTGCAAGCTCAAGCGCGCCGGTTGAATCGACGATCCGCCCCGCGGCATTATCGACCTCTACTCCTGGCAGGGGCGTCACCGACGAGCCGGTGGCGATGACGATGTTTTTGGCCCGGACGATGCGCTCGCCGACCTTGACGCTGTCGGCGCTCTCGAAGCTGGCGCGGCCCTTGAGCCATTCGACCTTGTTCTTCTTGAACAGAAATTCGATCCCGCCGGTGAGCTGGGTAACCGCCTCCTTGCGCTGGCCGTGCATCGCGGCAAGGTCGAGTTTCGGCTCCACGACCACGCCCATCTTGGCCATCGCGCCATTGGCCGCGGCGTCATAATATTCCGACGCATGGAGCATCGCCTTGGACGGGATGCAGCCGACGTTGAGGCAGGTCCCGCCAAGCGTCTCGCGGCTTTCGGCGCAAGCGGTCTTGAGGCCGAGCTGAGCGGCGCGGATCGCGGCGACATAGCCGCCAGGGCCGGCCCCGATCACAAGCACGTCGAAATCATAATCAGCCATGGTCGTCCTCGGTCAGGAATAGAGCGCCAGCGGCCGGCAAATCCGTTCCGCAAAAGGTTCGCGGCTCATGTAGTGACGGCCCGGCCCGCTGGCCAGCCCGCTACGGTTTAGCGGGATATTCGGCACGGCACTCCTGAACGATCGGCAGTAGCTGGTCGTCCTTGAGGGTCATTTTTTGACGTACCGAAAATCGTTCCGCGACCTTGTCCGACGTGCAGGTGCACAATTTCGTCGCCAGGTCCTGGGGAGCGCCGCTTTTGGTCGCGGAGTCGACGCACGATGCGATGAACTTCTCGTGGAAGCCCTTGTTGAAGCTGTCGTCCAAGCTCTTCTTTCCGTCGCCGCAGCTCGCGGTCAGGAATGCAGCAGCAAGCGCGGTGGCAACAATTTTTCGCATCGTCTTTCCCCCTATAAGTCGATCAGCAGCCGGGTCGGGTCCTCGATCGCTTCCTTGACCCGCACCAGGAACGTCACTGCCTCTCGCCCGTCGACCAGCCGGTGGTCGTAGCTCAATGCGAGGTACATCATCGGGCGGATGACGACCGCGCCGTCTTTCGCGATCGGCCGCTCCTCGATCCGGTGCATTCCAAGCACCGCGGATTGCGGCGGGTTGATGATCGGGGTCGACAGCAGGCTTCCGAACACCCCGCCGTTCGAGATGGTGAAGGTTCCGCCCTGCATCTCTTCCATGCTCAGAGTGCCGTCCTTGGCGCGCTTGCCGAAGTCGGCGATTGTCTTTTCGATTTCCGCGAAGCTCATCTGATCGGCATTACGGACCACTGGGACGACCAGCCCTTTGGGCGCGCTGACCGCGACCGAAACGTCGAGATAATCGTGATAGACGATCTCGTCGCCGTCGAGGCTGGCGTTGACCGACGGCACATCCTTGGCCGCAAGCGCGACCGCTTTGACGAAGAAGCCCATGAAACCGAGGCGGATGCCGTGTTTTTTCTCGAACAGATCCTTGTAGCGGGCGCGAGCGTCGATCACCGCCGACATGTCGACATCGTTGAAGGTGGTGAGGCTCGCGGCGTTGTTCTGCGCTTCCTTGAGTCGCTTTGCGATGGTCTGGCGAAGCCGCGACATCTTGACGCGTTCTTCTTTGCGCTGTGCGCCCACTTCGTCATTCCCGCGCAAGCCGGAACCCAGTTCTTGGTTGGGCTGCGCCTCCGCTTTCGCGGGGGTGACGGATGGATTTGTCGAAGGAGCACCGCTCTTCTGCGCCTCGGCGGCGGCGATGACGTCGTCCTTGGTCAGCCGGCCATCCTTGCCGCTGCCCTTGATCCGGCTCGGATCGACATGAAATTCGAGCACCGCGCGGCGCACTGCCGGCGACATGGTGGTGACCGTATCATCGTCCGCCAGAGGAGCGGCGGGCGCGGGCGCTGCTGCGGGTGCTGGCACCGCGGGTGGTACAGCCTGGTGCGGGGCGCTGTTGCTGTCGGTCCGAAGTACTGGATTTTCGCCTGCTCCCTGCGGATTGGTCGAGCTTTCCGCAACTACCTGAGCGGGCGTCTCGGCTTGCGGCGATGCCATGGTGGCTGTGGCGGCGGCGTCGATGACCGCAATGTCGGCACCGACCGCAACCGTGTCACCGGCCTTGACCAATTGCTCGGTCAGAACGCCGCTAATTGGCGACGGGACTTCGACGCTGACCTTGTCGGTCTCGAGCGTTGCGATGGGCTCATCCTGCTTGACCGCGTCGCCGGGCTGCTTGAGCCATTCGGCGAGCGTCCCTTCGGTGATCGATTCGCCGAGCGTCGGGACTGCTACATTGGTCGCCATGATCTTCCTTTACTCCGCGGCCGCGGCTGGCTGGTCGGCGTTGCTGCTATGGCCGAGTGCTTCGGCAATCAAGCTTGCCTGTTCCGCTGAGTGACGCTTGGCAAGGCCGGTTGCCGGCGACGCGCTTGACGGCCGCCCGGCATATTGCGGTCGCATCCCGGCAAAACCCGATTCGGCCAGGCACCCTTCGATATACGGTTCGACGAAGGTCCAGGCGCCATTGTTTTGCGGCTCTTCCTGGGCCCAGACCACCTGCTTGAGTTCGGGCATGTTCCTGAGGCGCTTGACCAACGGCTCGGCCGGGAACGGATAGATTTGTTCGACCCGCATGATTTCGACGCCAAGGTCTCCGGCGGCATCGCGCGCCTCCATCAACTCGTAGGCCAATTTGCCCGAGCACAGGACCAGGCGCCGGGTTTCGCCCTTCGCCGGCGGGTTGAGATCGCTGAGCAAGCGGCGGAAATGACTGTCGCCGGTAAAATCGGCGATCGGCGACACCGCGAGCTTGTGGCGCAGCAGCGATTTGGGCGTCATCATCACCAGCGGCTTGCGGAAATCGCGCCGCATCTGCCGCCGCAGGATATGGAAATAATTGGCCGGAGTGGTGCAGTTCGCAACCTGCAGATTGTCGTTGGCGCATAGCTGGAGGTAGCGCTCCAGCCGTGCTGAACTATGTTCCGGCCCCTGCCCCTCGAAGCCGTGCGGAAGCAGCAACACCAGCCCGCTCGCGCGCAGCCACTTGGCCTCGCCCGCGGCGATGAACTGATCGATGATGGTCTGCGCGCCATTGGCGAAATCGCCGAACTGCGCTTCCCACAGCACGAGCGTTTTCGGGTCGGCCAGCGAATAGCCATATTCGAAGCCGAGAACGCCGAATTCGCTCAATGGACTGTCGCGCACTTCGAAGCGCGGGCTCGGCTGGCCGTCGTTGATGGTCCTGAGCGGAATATATTTCTCGCCGCTCGTCTGATCGACCCACACGGCGTGGCGCTGGCTGAAGGTGCCGCGGCCCGAATCCTGTCCCGACAGCCGGACCCCGAAACCGTCCATGACCAGGCTGCCGAAGGCCAACGCCTCGGCCGTCGCCCAATCGACTCCGGACCCGCTTTCAAACATCGCCTTCTTCGCATCGAGGATGCGCTGAAGCGTCTTGTGGATCGCCACCCCGGCCGGCACCGTAGTCAGCAATGCGCCGAGTGTGCGGGCTTCGTCGTCGCAGATCGCGGTCGGGATGTTGCGCCGGCCCGCGACCGGCTCGTCGGGCGCTCCGAGCCCCGACCAGCGGCCGCCGAACCAGTCCGCTTTGCTTGGCTCGTAATTCGTTCCAGCATCGAATTCCTGTTCGAGCAGAGCGACATAATCATTAGTCTGGCGGTCGATCCAGGCCTGGTCGACAACGCCTTGCGCGACCAGCTTCTCGCCGTAGATCGTGCTGATCGGCGGGTGCGTCTTGATCGCCGCATACATCAACGGCTGGGTGAAGCTCGGCTCGTCGCCCTCATTGTGGCCGAAGCGGCGGTAGCACCACATGTCGATGACGATGTCGCGGTTGAACGCTTGGCGAAACTCGATCGCCAGCTTGCAGCAGAAAGTCACTGCCTCCGGATCGTCGCCATTGACGTGGAGGATCGGCGCCTGGACCGACTTGGCAATGTCCGACGGATAAGGCGAGGAGCGGCCGAACTGCGGGCTGGTGGTGAAGCCGACCTGATTGTTGATGACGAAGTGGATCGTCCCGCCGGTGCCG
>JACDEB010000108.1 GCA_013816595.1 Sphingomonas sp.
GATCGAGCGCGTCGGGCAGGCCCTTGCGGATCGCCGCGCTGCGCTTGTTGATCTTATTCTTGAGCCAGATGTCCGGGCCCTTGTAGCCAAGCCCGACAATGCCGGCGACGGTCAGGTAGCGGCGCAGCCACGACCAGCGACATAAATACGAGGAATCTCAAGGTCGAAGCTGGCGAGAACCACAACGCCAGAGCGGCTGCGAGCTTGACGTCACCGCGGCCCATCAGGCCAGCGTAAAACGCGCCAGCGAGGAGCAGGAATACGCCCGCCGCAATCGCCACCTGGACCGCAATTTGCGGCCATAGCGGCAATCCGGTCGCGAGCCAGTAAAGCGGCGCAAGGCCGGCAACGGTCAGGTTGAGGCGGTTCGCAATAGTAAAGGTGCGCACGTCGATGATCGCCGCGACCACCAGCAGCGCGAGAAAAATCTCAAGAAAAAGCGGCAATGCCCCGTCAACCATGGGCTCGCTACTAGACGCCGGGGCTTTCGAATTCGTAACCAGCGCCGTGGAATTCGACATCGTCATCGTCGGCGGCGGGATCGCCGGGGCCGGCCTGGGCTGGGCTCTGGAGCGGCGCGGCCGCATTGTGATCATCGAAGCCGAGGATCGTTGCGGCTATCATTCGACTGGCCGTTCGGCGGCCTTTTTCCTGGAAAGCTATGGCGGCCCGGACGTCGCCAGGCTCAATCGCGCATCGCAGGATTTTCTCGATCATCCGCCGCCGGAATTTTCCGACCGCGGATATCTTCGCCGGCGCGGCGCGCTCCATATCTCGGATGGCACTGCGATCGACCTACCCGACGGCGTCGAATCCCAGCCGGTCGATCGGGCAACGCTTACGGAGTGGCTTCCAGGACTGCTTCCGCAATGGCGTTTCGGCAGGTTCGAGCCGGGCTGCGCCGACATCGATGTCGCGCGCCTTCATAGCGATTTCCTGCGCTCCTTTCAGGCATTCGGCGGGCAGGTCTGGACCGGCGCCCGTCTCGCTTCGGCAATATGGATTACGGACCATTGGGAAATCAGGCTCGACAACGGCACGGCGATCCGCTCGCGCATCCTGGTCAATGCCGCCGGCGCCTGGGCGGACGACGTCGCGCTTCGATCGGGCATCGATCCGGTCGGGATCCAGCCCAAGCGGCGGACGGTCGTGCAACTGCGCGTCGGCCAGCTCGGGCTCAAGGATTTGCCGCTGGTCATCGACGCCGACCAGCGCTTCTATTTCAAGGGCGAGGGCGAGCAAACGATCTGGCTCAGCCCCAATGACGAAACCGACTGCGCGCCGGGCGATGCGGCGCCCGAAGAATATGATGTCGCGCTGGCGATCGATCGGTTCCAGCAGGTCGTCGACTGGCCGGTCGAAGCGGTCGAACGGCGCTGGGCCGGATTGCGCAGCTTCGCTCCCGATCGACTGCCGGTTTACGGATTTGAACCCGGAGGCTCGCATTTCTTCTGGTGCGCGGGGCAGGGCGGGTTCGGAATCCAGAGCTCGGTCGCGGCCTCTTGGCTCGCCGCCGGCGAACTGACCGGCGAGCGATCCCATTCCCAGGTGACGGGGATCGATCCGCGCATCTTCGCGCCCGACCGCTTTCGCCGACGGCCCGGGCCGCCGGCTTAGGCGCCCCGCATGAGGTCGGCCTCGGCGCAGGCGAGAGCGTCGACGCGGTCATTCTCGGGGTGGCCGCTATGACCCTTGACCCAATGCCATTCGACCCGATGCGGTTCGACCGCGTCGAGCAATTCTTGCCACAGATCGGCGTTCTTGACCGGCTTTCGGTCGGCGGTCCGCCAACCGTTCTTGAGCCAGCCATGGATCCAGCGGGTAATTCCGTCACGCACGTAATTGCTGTCGGTATGGATTTCGACCCGGCACGGGCTTTTGAGCGTATTGAGGCCGGCGATCGCCGCCTTCAATTCCATCCGGTTGTTGGTCGTTAGAACCTCGCCGCCCGCGATTTCGCGTTCCTTGTCGCCCATGCGCAGCAGCGCCGCCCAGCCGCCGGGGCCGGGATTGCCGCGGCAGGCGCCGTCGGTGAACATTTCGACGAGCGGCAGGCCGGTCACGTGGGCTGATCGACCAGTTCGCGGGGCAGTTTGAAAATCATTCGCTCGGGCGTGTGGTCGGCCTTGATTTCACTGACCGCGAACCGCGTGGCCAGGGCATCGACCACCTCGCGTACCAGCACTTCGGGGGCCGAGGCTCCGGCGGTCACTCCGATTGCGCGGGGTTTGCCCAGCCACGCCCAATCGATGTCGCTGGCACGCTCGATCAGCCGCGCCGGACAGCCCATCCGAATCGCGACTTCGGCCAGGCGCAGCGAGTTGCTGCTATTGGGGGAGCCGATGACCAGCATTCGCTCGCACTCGCCGGCAATCGCCTTGACCGCTGCCTGTCGGTTGGAGGTGGCGTAGCAAATGTCCTCGCTGCGCGGGACCCTGATGTCGGGGAAACGGGCCTTCAGCGCCGCGACGATGGCCGCGGTATCATCGACCGACAAGGTGGTCTGGGTGAGGAAGCTAAGATTGTCGGGATCCTC
>JACDEB010000060.1 GCA_013816595.1 Sphingomonas sp.
CTGTCCTCCTTCTCGGCTGCGGGGCTCGAGGCACCACACCAGGATCCCCGTCACTCCATCATGATCGGGGGACAGCCACCGCTCCAGTCCAGCTGAAGCCGCGGCCCATTACCGTATCTTTCCACCCTTTGGGGACATTAGGAGCACGTCAACAATACGCCCATTGTCGGCGCTGACGAGTCCACGAGGGCATGGCTCGAAAGCGGCCGCTTTTCAGGTTAGAGTGCAGCTTCGCTTCAACATCTGTCCTTGCGCGCGACGAAATGAATGTCGGCGAAGGCGGCCCGAGCGCGGCTGCCCGTATTGTCGGTATCCGACGCAATGGCGAGCTGGATCGCTTGCCCAGGCTGGCCCGGGAACGCGCGGGCATAATCGGCGGCGATATTGGCGCGCTCGCTCACCCAGCGCCCAGCGCGTGCTGCTCCGGTTTCCGCGACGATCAGCTGAGCGCGGTCGGTATATGCGCTCCTGTGCTCCGTTCCGACCGGGTTGCGATTGTCCCATACATAATTGAGCGCGGCGTCGGGAAGGTCTTGGCCGAACAATCGCCGCGCAAGCGACAATTTGAACCGCGTCCCCGTACCGAGCAAAGAATCGGAAATATCGAACGCTACGTAGAGCCGCGCGGCATAGTCATCGCCTTTTTTAGTCAACATGTTGGCCGCAGCTACCGGGGCATCGACCCGCCATCGCCAACATAGAATTGGCGTCGCTGCAAGGTCGATCGCGATCGGCCGCGCAAGCAATGCCATGCTCGAATTGGCATTAGCTTCGATCGCCCCGACCCCGTCGATCGTTGCCTGCCGATACGAAGTCGGCGGCAAGTTCTTGTTCAACCGTATCAGTCGCCACGGAGCGGGAATAGGCCCGTTGCCCGCGAAATCGCCGACCTCCTGTGAGCTGGTGGCGGCGAGCGCTGCGGCGATGATTACTACGATACTCATACAAATGCTCCCAAAGCCGAGAGATCGCCTGGCTCGTCAATGTCTCGCAACATCTTCCCCGCGTGAAGCGACCAGCCGAGCGCGAGAATCCGGCTGCAGGTCACCTCCGCCACATCGGCCCCACTCCACTTGATGTCGGCGAAAAGCCAAGGGTCGAAACGCCGCAGCCCAAGTAGCACATAGCCACCGTCGGCGGCGGGGTGGATCACAGCATCATGATCCGCCAGCCGTCTGGCCATGTCGTGGATTCGGGTGACGGTGAGATCAGGGCAATCGGTGCCGATCAGAAGGACCGGATTGCCGCCGCCGATCACTCGTTTGGCCGCTGCCGACATGCGTTCGCCAAGATCCCCGTCAACCTGGTCGGTGACGACGACGCCGTCTGGCATCAATCCGTTCCATGCCACATCGCCGGAATCGGGGCTTACGCAAAGTTCGGGAACGCCAAGGCCTGCGTCCTTCGCCGTTGCCACCGTCGCGGCAAGCATTTGCCTTGCAAGCAGCGCCGCGCCCTCGGCCCCGAGAGCCGGTATCAGCCGGGTCTTGACCGCGCCCGCGACCGGCGCCTTGGCCATGATTACTATCTGCGGCGTCACCCTGCTCACCCACGCCGCCAACGATGATATTTCTCAAGCCAGCGTAACGCGGTCTCGGGCTTGTGTGACTTCTTCCATTCGCCCGCGGCATATTTATTGGCCTCGGCCATGGTCGGATAGGCGTGGATCGTGCCCAATATCTTGTTGGCTCCAAGGCCATGCTTCATCGCGAGCACATATTCGGCGAGCATTTCGCCAGCCTGAGCAGCGACAATGGTGACACCGAGGATCTTGTCTTTGCCCGGAACGGTCAGCAATTTGACGAACCCATCTCGCGCGCCTTCGGCCACGGCGCGGTCGAGATGAAAAAGATCGTAGCGCGCGACTTCGAAGGCTATTCCCGCCTCCCTTGCGCTGTCCTCATTATGGCCGACATGCGCAACTTCGGGGTCGGTGAATGTGGCCCACGGGATGACCGAATAATCAACCCGGAAAGCCCACAATTGCCCGAATAAGGCATTGACCGCTGCGAACCACGCCTGGTGTGCTGCAAAGTGGGTAAACTGATACGGTCCCGTGACGTCGCCGACGGCGTAGATGTTTGGCAGCAGGGTCCGGAGCCGGTTGTCGAGGACGATTGTCTTGCCGGTCTCTATCGCCAAATCTTCGAGTCCATAGCCGCCGAGGCGGGCCTTGCGCCCCACCGCAACGATGATGTCGTCGAACGCGATCACGCTCTCCTTGCGACCCGAGCGAAGGATCAGCGTCTTGTCCTTCACCCGCACCGCTTCGTGGCCGGTAAGGACATCGACGCCGTCTCTTTCCAATATCTCGGCGAGGAGCGCCGAAACATCGGCATCTTCCTTTGCCAGCAGCCGTTCGCCGCCTTCGACCAGGACGACCTGCGACCCAAGCCGGATGAAGGCCTGCGCCATCTCGGTTCCAATGGGGCCGCCGCCGATAATGACCAGCCTTTTGGGCGCGCGCTTGCGCCTCCCCAGTTCGGCCCACATCGTTTCGCTGGTCAAATAGCCCGAATCCGCGAGTCCAGGGATGTCTGGTACGAACGGCTCGCCGCCTGCTGCGATGACGATTGCGCGGCCGGTCAGCCGGCTGAGCTTGCCGTCGCAGTCCTTGATCTCGACCGTCCACGGATCGACAATCCGGCCATGGCCAATGCGAACGTCGACCCCGAGCGCGGTATAGCGTTCGACGCTGTCGGCGGGCGCTATCGTCGCAATCGCTTCCTGAATCCGCTTCATTACCTTCGGGAAATCGACCGGCGATGGCTCGGAGTTGAGGCCGTATTGGCCGGCGTTGCGCATTTCGTGCGCTAACCGCGCGCTGCGGATCAGCGCCTTTGACGGCACGCAACCAGTGTTGAGGCAATCGCCGCCCATCTCGCCGCCTTCGACCAGGGTGACGCTCGCCCGGACGGTGGCGGCGATATAAGCAGTCACGAGCCCGCCCGCGCCGGCACCGATTACGATCAGATTGCGATCGAAGCGGCGCGGTCTGCTGTATCCTCGGTAGACCCGGCGGCGCTTGATAGCGCCCATTATCCATTTAGCGATCAACGGGAATATCCCGAGCAGTAGAAGCGACCCGAGGATGGTCGGCGAGAGCACATCGCTTAAACTGCGCACCCTCGCCAGCTGGGTCCCCGCGAGCACGTAAATGATCGTTCCAGGCAGCATTCCAGCTTGGCTGATGGAATAATAAATAGCGGTCCGCATTCGGGTCAGCCCCATCGCCAAATTGATGAGGAAAAACGGGAACAACGGAACCAAACGCAAAGTAAGCAGGTAGAAAGCGCCGCCTTTCTCGATCCCGCGGTCGATCGCCGCAACGCGCTTGCGGAAGCGCGCTTCAACCCAGTCGCGCAGGATGTAGCGGGAGGACAGGAAAGCAATCGTCGCCCCTGTCGCCGAGGCGAAGGACACGATCAATGTGCCGACCCACAGCCCGAATATGGCTCCGGCGGCCAGCGTCAGTATCGCGGCGCCTGGGAACGACGCTGCCGTCGCCGCAACATAGATGAGCGCAAACCCCAAAGCGTAAACGAGCGGGCGCTCGGCGACCATCCGGTCAAGGCCGGCCTTGCTCTCTTTCAGAGAGTCCAGCGTCAGATATTGCCCGAGGTCTAACAGGAAAAAAACGGCAAGCGCCGCACCGAACAGTGCGATCAGCGCCAGCCGGGCGACGGTCTTGCGGGTCATTTGCGGCGCTTGCCCTTCATCAGCGCATCGGCTGACCAGCGATCCTCATTACGAAACGCAAGCAGCACCAATGTTGCCGCAGCGACCGTTACCGAAGGGAAGAACAGGATCTGGGCGCTGTCCTTGTCGAGCAGGTAAAGGCTGAGTGGGTCGAGCAACTGGCGCCAGATGAACCCCGCGCCGGTAATGAGGATTACCGCCTGCGCGACATAGGCAAATCCCCGGAAGAGGCCGAGGATGATGAGCGCGCCTAGCGCGACTTCGGCCGCTCCATAGGCGAGCTGGAGAGTGCCGTTCTCGAACAGACCAGAGTAATAGCGGGTCGCCAGATGCGGGCCAGTAGCCGGCGCGATCAATCGCTGCGCGCCCCAAACCAGCAGAAGCCCGCCGGTGCCAAACCGAAGGAGCAGCAGCGATGCGTTTTTTGCCAATTGATCGTTCAATGACCCCTCCCTTGGGTTGCCGTAAATACGCTGGCCGTAGTCGGCAGGACGCATCCTTGTCCCGACAGTGCGCGTAATAGCATCATGACACATTCTCGAATTTTGCGCTGGCGCATGTTTGGGGTCGCTTTGGCAGTAAGCGTGGTAGTCGCCTGCTCTGAAGCTCCCGCTCCTACTCAGGCGCGATCTTCAGCTAAGCAGCAGGCCAGCGCGGTTTTCGCTGGGGGCTGTTTCTGGTGCACGGAGGCCGATTTCGACAAGATACCGGGAGTCATCTCGACCACTTCGGGGTATAGCGGCGGCACGCTTGCGAATCCGACCTACAAGCAAGCGTCGGCCGGTGGGACGGGCCATATCGAATCGGTTCGCGTAGTCTATGATCCGACCAAGGTCAGCTATGAGACCTTGGGGCGCAAATTCGTCCATACGATCGACCCGCTCGACGACGGTGGAAGCTTTTGCGATCGCGGGCACACCTATCGCTCTGCCTATTTCGTCGCCAATCCAGCGCAGGATAAAATCGCGCGGGCAACGCTAAATCAGGCCGCCGCCCAACTCGGTCAACCGGTTAAGACGCTGGTCCTTGCCGCCGCCCCCTTCTACACTGCCGAAGAGTATCATCAGAATTATTATCAGAAGAATCCGATCCGCTATGCCTTTTATCGCTCACGCTGCGGGCGCGACGCACGGCTTAAGCAACTCTGGAAAAAATAGGCGACAGGCCAATTTTGAATATTCATGATCCAATCCCATCATCGCCGTTCGCAGTTGATGCGAAGCCGCTGGACCAGGCAAAATTCGTCAACCCCCTGAGGACCGCCGACGGCTCACCGCGCGCCCAGGTAGCGATGGGCCAACTCGATACCTTGTGGATCAACACCGGCACTCTCTGCAATCTCACCTGCGCCACTTGTTACATTGAAAGTTCGCCGCGCAACGATGCGCTGGTCTATATCTCGCTGGCCGAGACCGAAGTCTTTCTCGCCGAAGCCGAGGCGATGGGAGCGCGCGAAATCGGCTTCACCGGCGGCGAGCCTTTCATGAACCCTGAGATCGTTGCGATGCTCGCCTCGGCGCTCCGGCGCGGGTTCGATGTGCTCGTCCTGACCAATGCGATGCGTCCGATGCGACGCTTCGAAGCGGAGTTGCTCGATCTGCAGACATTACCCGGAGACCAACTGACAATCCGGGTCAGCCTCGACCACTATAGCCAACCAATTCACGAGGCCGAACGCGGTATTGGCAGCTGGGTCAAGGCAATCGACGGTTGCCGCTGGCTGTCTGACAACGATTTTCGTCTGGCCATTGCCGGGCGGCATCTCGGCGATGAGAAGGACGGCGCGGCGCGGCGCGGTTATGCCGCCTTGTTCACCGACCACGGGCTTACCGTCGACGCCTTCGATCCGGCCGCGCTGGTCCTGTTCCCAGAGATGGATGCCACCGCCGATATCGCCGAAATCAGTGAATCCTGCTGGGACATCTTGGACGTCGCTCCCGCCTCGATAATGTGCGCAAAAAGCCGCATGGTGGTCAAACGCAAAGGCGCTGAGAGCGCGGTGGTTACGGCCTGCACGCTGATCGCTTATGACGAGCAATTCACGCTCGGCTCGACCCTGGCCGAGGCGAGCAAGCCGGTGATGCTCAACCACCCCCATTGCGCGCGCTTCTGCGTGCTCGGCGGCGCCAGTTGCTCGGCCTGACGCTTGCTTTCGGTCGTCATCCCCACACTCAACGCCGAGCGTTACCTGCTCAAGTGCCTGGCGGCGGTCGCGAACGCGGATGAAATTATCGTAGTCGACGGCGGGTCAACCGATGACAGCGCCCTTATTGCTCAAGAAGCCGGGACGCGCCTGATCGCATGTATGCCCGGGCGCGGCGCGCAGCTTCGTGCCGGTGCCGAAGCGGCACGAGGCGACTGGATGATGTTCTTGCACGCCGATACCCTGCTTGAAGTCGGGTGGCTTCAGTCAGTGGCGACACATGTCCGACTTTATCCCAACCGAGCGGGTTGCTTTCAGCTGAAACTCGACGACAACGCTTGGCAAGCTCGACTTGTCGAGCGGGCGGTGGCGCTTCGGGTCGAGTTGCTTGGCATTCCGTACGGGGATCAAGGACTGCTTATTTCGCGCGCGCACTATGACCGGGTCGGCGGGTACCAGCCGCTGCCGCTGATGGAGGATGTCGATCTCGTTCGCCGCATCGGGCGTAGCCACATGCGCTCGCTTGGTGCCGACGCGCTGACTTCGGCCGAGCGCTGGCGCAGCGACGGTTGGTTTCGCCGTTCCGCCCGCAACCTCGCCTGTATGACCTTTTACCTGCTTGGCGGATCGCCCGAGCGAATCGCGCGCTTTTACGACCCGGCCCGGTCCGCACGAGCGTAAATCGCGTCGAGCTTCGCTAGCAAATCCGGGGCGCGGGCCTCGCGCGAAGTGACGACCGCTGCGTCGAGCACAGTGTCGATCGGCGAAGGCGAGCGCTGTGCCGGCAGCGACCGGGCCAGCTCGAGCACCAATGTCCGGGCTCGGTCGGAATTGGCCATCAGCTGCGCGATGACCGCCGCGACCTGGACCTCTTCACCCCCACGCCAGCAGTCGTAATCGGTGACCATCCCGATCAGCGCATATGGCAGCTCGGCTTCGCGGGCGAGCTTGGCTTCGGGCATCGCGGTCATGCCGATGACGTCGCAACCCCATTGCCGGTAGAGATTGCTTTCTGCGCGCGACGAGAACTGCGGCCCTTCCATAGCGAGGTAAGTGGCGCCGAGCGAGGTCTCCGCTCCCGCAGCCTGCGCAGCTCCGAGACACAGGCGCGAGAGCCGGGCGCACACCGGGTCGGCCATCGACACATGCGCGACCATGCCCGAGCCGAAGAAGCTCTTTTCGCGCTTGTAAGTGCGGTCGATGAACTGGTCGATCACGGTGAAATGACCCGGTGGCAAGTCTTCGCGGAGCGAACCCACCGCCGAGATCGAGACGATATCGGTGCATCCAGCGCGCTTAAGGGCGTCGATGTTAGCGCGGGCGTTGATCTCGCTTGGGCCAAGCCGGTGACCGCGACCATGGCGCGGCAGGAATGCTAGCCCAACGGGACCAATATTGCCCATCAACAGTTCGTCCGAGGGCTCACCCCATGGTGACTTCAGCTTAGTCCACCGCGCATTTTCTATCTCGTCGAGCGCCTCAAGCCCCGAGCCGCCGATGATTCCAAGCGTCCACTCGGTCATTCGCCTTGCTTCTTTCGAAGATCGGCTAGGAAGGAGCGCACCCGCGCGGCATTGACCCCGAGGTCGCTAGTTCCAACTCGGCTGAGCGAACGCATGTCGACCAGAGACCCGTCGGGGCCCGCCGGATCGGGGCGGACCCTGACCGCGACATCGTCCTTGAAGCGGAAAAAGCGGCTGGTTGCGGTCGCTTCGAGCGTCCCGCGCAGCGGATCGGATGCTGCAATGTCCCAGCCCCGCAACTTCGCCAGTACCTCGGCGCGGCGAAGCGTGGTCGAAACATCAGCCCCGACCTTGATCGTCTTAATATCGCCATATGTCTCACGATGAACCGCCTTCCACCGTTGCTCGGGCGTCAGCGCTGCAAGGTCGGCGCGATCCATGCCGGGGATATTGTCGAGATTATCGGGCCGGACGGTGAGCGTCGCGAACGCGGGCAAGTCGTCAACATTGGTCGCGATATCGTGGATCGCGGGAACGCTCTTGGCCGCTACCACCATATTGACGATATAGCCGCTGAACGACAGCGATAGAGCAAGCACGACGAGGCTCAGCACCGCCGACGCGCCGGTCAAGCGCCGCCCGGCAATAAGCGCGATCAGCGCGAGTACGCCCCCTGCCGCAGCTGCGAAAAATGCGTAGCGAAGGATCATAAATCCGGTCGCGAACGGCCACGCCCCGCTTCCGCTGCCGCTGGCTGCGACCAGCGCCGCGGCGACCCCGCCAATACTCAATAGCGCGGCAAATATGCTCAGCGCGCGAGCTCTTGCGCTTAGTTTGGCTTGGCTATTCACGTTCGTGTCTCCCGGGCGTCTCGCTCGGTCCTTAGCGGCTGAAGCAGCAGCCGGTCGAGGCGCAGCTCAGCTGGGCCGCGAAATTGCGCCAGGCCAATCGTCATTCTCTCATGCCCGGCCTCGGGCTGGGCGCGATAGGTTCCGAGCCACCGGTCCCAAGTCGACAGGTTGAACCCGAAATTTGAATCGGTTTCGCGCCGGACAATGCTGTGGTGAACGCGGTGCATGTCGGGGGTAACGACCAGGCGGCGAAGCATAGCGTCGAAGCGAACAGGAAGCTTAATATTGGCATGGTTGAACATCGACGAGGCGTTGAGCACCACCTCGAATATCAGCACCGCCAGAGCCGGTGCGCCGATTACCAGAACCGCAGCGAACTTAATCAACATCGAAAGCAAAATCTCGCCCGGATGGAAGCGAATGCCGGTGGTGACGTCCAATTCGAGGTCGGCATGATGCACCCGGTGCAGCCTCCACAACAGCGGCACGGCGTGGAACAAGCGATGCTGACCGTAGATGACGAGGTCGAGCAGCACGAACGCGACGATCCCCCCGACCCAGCCAGGCATCGCGACCTGGTTCAGCAGGCCCCAGCCATGGCCTGCGGCAACTACCGCCAGGCCGATCGTTGCAGTCGGAAAAACGATCCGCACAAGCGCGGTATCGACCGCCACCAGACCGAAATTAGACGGCCAGCGCTGCTGACGTCCGATGACCTGTATCCGTCTCGGCAACATCGGCTCCAAAATGGCCAGCCCAGCGAAAACCATCGCAAAGGCAGCGAGTCTTAGGAGGGGTTCAAGGTGGAGCGCCATGATCACGATCTAGTGCGAGCCAACCGATCCGGCCAGTTCAGCCAATTTCGGTCAGTGATCTCTCCCTGGGTCGCTATCAGAAGAAATGCACCGGTTTGCAAAATGGTGCCTCAAATGTCCGATCTCACTGAGGAGAGGCCCTCCGAAACAAGTTCCAGTTATGTTGACAGCTCCGTCATCTAAGTTGCTTGGGACGCCATCACCTTGGATCCCGAACTTCGCGCCCGCGATGAGATCCGTTCACCTTGGGATGGTCGCGGACTTTGATATCGAACAGTCGCTTCGCATTGCCATTGAAATCAAATTTCGACGCGAGCCGCTACCGGTCTACTCTATTATGTGTCAGTCTTCCGACGATTCTAAGAATCGCCCAGCGGGCACGAAAACATGGAGACGTCGAATGAAGATCGCGACCGTGGGTAAGGGCGGCTCAGGCAAAACCACGATCGCAGGGATACTGGCGCGGATTTTTGCGGAACGCGACCAGCACATTCTCGCAATCGACGGCGATCCCAATCCCAATCTGGCGCTGACCATCGGCATGAGCCGCGAGGACGCTGACCGAATCGCTTACATTCCCTCCAACCTGATGCAGCGGATCGAGGGTCCGGACGGCATTGCCACGCTCCAACTGACGCACTCCCAAGACGAAATCATGGCGCGTTACAGTCACAAAGCGGCCAACAATGTAGACCTAATCGTGATGGGCAAGCCGGCCGATGGTTCGGCAGGCAGCGGGTGTATGTGCGCCTCGCATCGCGCAGTGCGCGGACTGATCACCGAGCTGACCAATATCGGCGAGCACACGATTACAGACATGGAAGCGGGGCTCGAGCATCTGAAGCGCGGCACCGCGCGCAACGTCGATCTGATGCTGATCGTCGCCGAACCCTATTACCGTTCGCTCGAAGCAGCGATGCGAACGCACAAATTGTGCGTCGAACTCGCCATTCCGTTTATCCGGGTAGTCGCGAACAAGGTCCGCAACGACGAGGACCGGCTGGCAATCGAGAGTTTCTGCACGCAGCACGGCATAGACATCATCGGCGTCGTGCCGCTCGACGATGCGATGATGGAAGCGGAGCGAGAGGCAAGTTCGCCATTCGACTTCGCACCGGAGAGCGCGGGCGTTACCGGGATCAGGAATCTCGCGGATGCGATCGACGGCCTCGGCCGCTCGCGATCCAAAGTATCGCGCGCAGACGAGGCGGTGCTGCCGCCCGCGTCCTGATCCGCCGATGCTGATCGGCGAGCTCGCAGCTAGTCTGGGTGTCACGCCCAAGACGTTGCGCCTTTACGAGCAGGGGGGCTTGATTCCGGCGGCGGCGCGCGCGGAGAATGGCTATCGCTTCTACG
Organism: Sphingomonas sp.; assembly: GCA_013816595.1. Classification (GTDB taxonomy): domain Bacteria; phylum Pseudomonadota; class Alphaproteobacteria; order Sphingomonadales; family Sphingomonadaceae; genus Sphingomicrobium. The sequence goes on from JACDEB010000060.1 coordinate 10,328, forward strand.
ACGAAAATGCCGTCCGGCGCGCGCGCCTGGTCGTCGGGCTTCGCGCGATGGGACTACCGATCGCGGTAATTCGAGAGATGATCCGCGATGTATCGCGCGGCAAATTACGCCGCGAACTGGCGGGATTGCTGAGCGAGCGCATCCGCCAATTATCCGAGGAAATCGCCATCCGCCAAGGACATATGGATGAGCTTGAGGCGCGTTACCTGGCGCTGCTCGAGACTCCCAGAGACGCACCCGGCGATTGCATCTGCCGCGCGCTCAACCAGCACTGTCGCTGCTAGCAGAACGATACGATCGTCGGATAGGGCTTGACCTTGTCCCTAGGGCAAGGCGCTAAGGTCGGAAAGGAGGCTGGCTGCGACTCCGGATTTCATTGTCGGATCGGGCGAACTTCATGAAAGGATCGGCGCATGACCGGCACGCCTGAGGTCGCCAACGCGAGCGGGACTATCCCGCGCTTCGCGCTCGATCCTGGCCCGGTTAGCGAAGTCCATGCTTTTTGGCTCGCCGGGATGAGCTGCGACGGCTGCTCGATCTCGATCGTCGGCGCGCAACAGCCTAGCGTCGAGCAATTGTTGCTCGGTTCGATCCCCGGCCTTCCGAAGGTCATCCTTCACCATCCGGTGCTGTCGGTCGCGGTCGGCAAGGAATTCATGAAACCGCACCATCTCGCCAAGGCAGGCAAGCTCGGCGCGCCCTATGTCGTGATCTACGAAGGCTCGGTCGCCGACGAGAGCATCGCCGGAGCGTTCGGCGGTTATTGGTCGGCAATGGGCACGGGCGGCGGCGATGATGTCGCCCCCAATCCCACCGCGCACTGGCTGCGCGACCTCGCGCCTGGGGCAGCGGCGGTAATCGCGGTCGGCACCTGCGCGACCTGGGGCGGGATCCCGGCGGCGGCGGGCAATGTCACTGGGTCGATGTCGGTAATGGACCTGCTCGGCAAGGACTATCTCAGTACGCTCGGCCTGCCGCCAATCAACATCCCCGGCTGCGCCCCGTCGGGCGACAATATGACCGAGGTCATCGCCGCGGTGCTGATGTTCCTCGCAGGGGTCGGCCCGCTGCCCGAATTCGACGAGCTTGGGCGTCCGGCGTGGCAATTCAAGCAGACTGTCCACCGCAATTGCCCGCGCGGCGGAAGCTATGAGGAAGGCAAGTTCGACCAGGAATATGGCAAGGGCGGCTGCCTCGTCGAGCTCGGCTGCTGGGGCCCGGTGGTCCAGTGCAACATCGTGCTGCGCGGCGCGCAGGGTCATGCCGGCGGGTGCATGAACACCGGCGGCATCTGC
>JACDEB010000003.1 GCA_013816595.1 Sphingomonas sp.
GCATTGTTGAGCCAGGCCGGCGATTTGACCGCGCGTTCGGCCGGCGGAACGACCACCGTGTAGGCGTAATTGGGATCCTTCAGGCGGGCGAAATTCGCCGTGCTTCCATCGCCTTCCCCTTTGAAACCCGGGTTGGTCGGCGGCCCGGTTACGCCGCCGCGGCGCTGGTACGGATAATCGGCGATGCTGCGATAGGGGCACCGCCCCTGGCCTCTGCATTCGGCGAATTGGATCACATCCGCGCTATGGTTGGCGATGATGTCCATATAGACCTTCATGCCCTTGGCGTGGGCGGTATCGACCAGGGCCTTGAAGTCGGCGTCGGTCCCCAGGTGCGGGTCGACATGCGTGAAATCGGTAATCCAGTAGCCGTGATAACCGGCCGATTCCTGGCCTTTGGGACCCTGCACCGGCTTGTTCGTGAACACCGGCGACAGCCAGATCGCGGTCGCCCCTAGACCCTGGATGTAATCGAGGCGCTGGCTTAGCCCGCGAAGGTCGCCGCCGTGATAGAATCCCTTTTCGGTCGGATCGAAGCCGGTCACCAGCCGGTCACCGCTGAGGCCACCGCGATCGTTCGCACTGTCGCCATTTTCGAACCGGTCGGGAAGGAGAAAGTAAATGACTTCGTCCTGCGGCAGGCGCGTACGATAATCGGCGGTCGGAGTAGCGGCCGGGGCGGCGGCGAGCAAGGCGAGGGCAGCGGCAATCATGCAATCACCTCTTGGCGTGGCATCGGACCGAACTTGGCAATAAACGCGCCATGGTCGGTCATTTGCGAAACATCCTGGACATGCGCGCGCTCGAGCCCGTCGAGAAATTCGCGTAGCCGCGGTTCGGGTAGCAGATCGGCGATCGGATGATAGCTTTCGGACATGATATTCTGGCCGAGCATGACCTGGATCCAGGCCCGCGGATCGAACAATTCGTCGAAGCTTGAATGGAGCCGCGCCGACGACCGGAAGAGGTCTATCTTGTGCTGCAATTCATCGGGCACGCGCATTTGCCGCAGATGATCCCAGAATGGCTCACCCTCGCGCTGATTGGCGTGATAGTGAAGGATCACGAAATCGCGCACGCGGTCCATCTCCCACGCCGCGCGTTCGTTATAATCGTCGCGCATGGCATCGCTGATCTTGCCTTTCGGGAGGAGCTCGATCAACCGGGTAATACCGGTTTGGATGAGGTGGATGCTGGTCGATTCCAACGGCTCGATGAAGCCAGACGACAGGCCGATGGCGACGACATTGCGGATCCAGCATTTGCGCCGGCGTCCGGTGAGAAAGCGGATCGTGCGCGGTTCGGCCATCGTCTCGCCGTCGAGATTGGCGAGCAAAGTCGCGGTCGCTTCATCCTCGCTGATCACATCCGATTTGAAGACATAGCCATTGCCGATGCGGTGCTGCAGCGGGATCCGCCATTGCCAGCCGCCCTTGTGCGCGATCGAGCGGGTGAGCGGGATCAATGGGTCGACGCGAGCGCAGGGCACGGCCACCGCACGGTCGCATTGCAACCATTCCGACCAGTCCTCGAAGCCCGATTCCAGTTCCTGTTCGATCAGCAGCCCGCGAAAGCCCGAGCAGTCGACGAACAGATCGCCAGCGACCCGAGCGCCATTCGCAAGCACAACTGCGGCAATGCCGCCATTCTCCGCGTTGCGCTCAACCGAGACGATCTTTCCTTCCTGGCGAACGATTCCCAGTTTTTCGGCGAAACCGCGCAAATATTTGGCGTACAGGCCCGCGTCGAAATGGAAGGCGTAGGGCATTGGCGGCAACGGGCTTCCAGGCGGGCGCTCAACATGAGCAAAACGGTTGCCGGCGATGGCGATGGTGTGAAGGATGTAATGGCCCAGCGGCTTGGCGATCCCGAGCGCCCGGCCGCGAAGCCAATAATGGTGGAACGGGACGACGCCAAGCGCGCTGCCGACGAGTCCGAAGGCATGGACATAGGCATCGTCGGGACGGCCCCACCCTTCGAACGCGATGCCCAGCTTGTAGGTACCGCCAGTCGCGGCGAGGAATTCCGCTTCATCGATCCCAAGCGAATGATTGAACATCTGGATGCTCGGGATCGTCGCTTCACCGACGCCGATGGTTCCGATGTCGTCCGATTCAACCAAGGTTACCGAAGATCCGGGCAGACAGAAACGACCGAGCGCGGCAGCGGCCATCCAGCCCGCCGTGCCGCCTCCGACTACGACGATCCGGCGCTGAGGTTCGTCATTCATGAATTGATCTCACGTCGATCCGAGGGCGGCGCGCAAACGCCGCCGCGGACTTTTCAAATCAGCGCCCTCGTTCGCCCGAAGTCACCGGCGGCGGAGGTGGCGGCGGCGCTGCGCACACGGCACCGGCGTCGATCACCGAACCATCGGCGCAAGTCTGCATTGGCGGCGGTGGCGGCGGCGGCGGCGGCAAGATCACTGGCGGCGGCGGTGGCGGCGGCGGCGCCGACTGACCGAATTTGTAGTTCGCGCCGATCATGAAGCGACGGCCGAAGCGCTGATAATCGATCACCCGAAGGTCGCTCTGCGGATCCCTGGTCACGAACGGCTCGTTGGTCAGGTTGAGGCCCTGGAGGTAGAGCGACAGTCCCCGCAACCGCGAATTGGCCTGGAATTCGTAGCCCACCTGCCCATCGATGATCGTTTCAGGATCGGCGCGGCGGAACACGCGGTTGGCCGCGAAGCCAGATACTTCGCCGCGGAAGCTCGACCGGTAGCGAACGCTGGCGCGCGCCGAGAAGCCATATTTCTCGAAATAAGCGGTGCCGTTGGCGACCCACTTCGAATAGCCCGGAAGGTCGCCCGCCGGAGCGCCCGGATAGATCGGGATCTTCGACTTGGTGTAGCTGACGCCGCCGGTCAGGCCGAAGCCGTCGAGCGCGCGGACGAATTCGCCCACCGGCAAGGTCGTGGCGAGCTCGATGCCGTACATCTTGCCGCCCTTGATGTTGTAAGGCTGGTAGATGACACCGTTGGTGATGCCGTCAGGCGGCAAATAATTGGGCGCGGTCGGATCGGTCGTCTGGACGCCGGCCGGAAGCGGGAAGCCGGTATAGTCAAACGGCGACGGCGAGAGATTCTGTTCGACCACGAAAGTGTCGAAATATTTGTAGAATAGCTGCGCCGAAACATAGCCCTTGATGCCGAAATACTTTTCGAAGCTCAAATCGGCAGCGTTGGCGCGGAACGGGCGCAGCTGCGGATTGCCGCTGCCGCCGCTGAGCACCGGCCCGGGCGCGCAGCCCTGACGGCACAGGCCGTAGCTGAGGCCAAGGCGCATCGAATCGAGGCGCGGGCGCATGACTTCACGCGCTAGGCCTACGCGGATCACCCAGTCGGAAGGCCACCTCGCAGCAAGGTTGAGGCTGGGCATCACGTCCCAATATTTGGCACCGTCGCTGATCGGCGAGATGGTGCCGTTCTGGGCGAAATAGCCATTGGTTTTCTGGTTGGTGTGAACCGCCTGGACACCGACGTTGCCGGTTAGGGCCGCAGCGCCGAGGTGCGAGTTTATGTCGACCTTGGCGTAAAGCGAGCCGAGCTTTTCGTGGACGTCATAAGCCTTAGCGCGAACGTCGAGATTGTCGTTGTTCGAGGCCAGTGTGTAGATGCCAGCGGCAAGCAGGTCGCGCGGGTCGTAGGCCAAGCTTCCGCCAAAGCCGAGATAGCCAAGGTCGGCCGATCCCAAATTATATTGGTCGGGAAGCACCAGCTGGCGCAGCGTCGGGTCCGTGAACTGGACGAAATATTCGTCCGGAGTGAGCGATTTCGCGTGGTTGGTGTAGTTGCCACCAAAGGTCACGCGCGACAGGAACGAGCTCTCGAGTTCCTTCGAAATCTCGGGATGGAACTGCCAGATGCGATCCTTGACGATGCGATTGTTGTAATAGCCCGGACGGATCGCGCCGTTGGGGGCAACGCCGCCCCAGCCCCGCGGATCGGTAATGAAGATCTGATTGGGATCCGAATAATCGATCAGGTGCGTGAAGGTGGTGCCCTTGTCGGTCGTATTGAACCCGAGTGTGTCGGCAGGCCCGGAGAAATTATAGCCGGTACCGGCGTAGGTCTCGAACACCAGTTCGTTGCGGTCGGTCTTCGAATAACTGAGATCGAGGAAACCGTGCCAGCCGTTGGGGCCGTCGTAGCGGTTGTTCCAGCCGAACGAGTAAAGCTTCGAATGGCGCGGCTGGGCGACGTTGCGGACGACGTTGTAAACGTTGGTGAACGTGCCCGAGGTAATTACGCCGTCGTTCGCGGTGTAGCCCGGCTGAAGCGTCGCGCCGCCCCACTGCAGCGGAATTTCGATGCCGCGCTTGATCTGATCGTCTTTAAAGTTCGAATAGAAACCGTCGACGGTCGAGGTGATCGTGTCGATCGGCTTGAATTCGACCGTCCCGGCGAGGCCGAGGCGCTTCAATTCGGTCGATGTCGCATAAGGCTTGGCGCCGCCCAGGACGACATTGCCGCCCGGACCATCGGCGTAGCCCCAAGCGTTATATTCCTTGATCTCGTAGGGCTCGTCGGTCCAGCTGGCGGCGGCGGAGACACCCAGCCGGCCATCCATGAACTGATCGACGAACACGCCGTTGAGGCGATAGCCGTATTTCTTGGCATCGGGATTAAGCTTGCCCAGATCGGGATAGACCGCGCGCGCGCCGATCGAAATGATGCGCTTGCCATATTCCAGCGGACGGATGGTGCGCAGGTCAACGGTGCCGGCAATGCCCTGGCCGATGATCGACGCCATCGGCGTTTTGTAGACGTTGACCTGGTTGATAATTTCCGACGGATATTGGTCGAATTCGACGGCGCGGTTGTCGCCGGTCGAGGTCTGTTCGCGGCCGTTGAGCAAGGTGGTCGAATAATCCGGGCCGAAACCGCGGATAGAGATGACATCGGCGCGCCCGGACAGTCGCTGCGAAGTCAAACCCGGAAGACGCGCGATCGCTTCGCCGATCGACGAGTCGGGCAATTTGCCAATGTCTTCGGCGCTGACCGATTCGACGATCTGGTCGGATTTCTTTTTCTTGTTCACCGCATTCTGGAGCGACGCGCGGAAACCGGTGATCACGATTCCCGTCTTATCGTCGACGGTAGGAGTCGGAGAACCCGAGGCGTCGTCTGGGACCGCGGCTTCGGGTGCCGATTCCACGACCGGCGCGTCGGCCGGCGGAGGCGGAACGTCCTGGGCCCAGGCCGGACTTGCGGCGACAAGCATTGCGGCAATCGCGAAATGGCTCGACGCAGTCCCGAGTCGCGAGCGTATAGAAACGTTGGTCATAGTCGACTTCCCCCTCGAACCGGCGGTCACCGGTAGGCATGAATATTCATCGGGGGCGCAAAACCCCTCTCCCAATTGCAAGAATATCAGAGGATTGCGGGAGGGATATTGCTTAGTTCCGCTATACATACGTATTCAGGCGCGTAGAACATGCGTTTCATGCAGCGACGACCAACTTCGTTCGACATTGCCGCGCTTGCGGGCGTGTCGCAGCCAACGGTATCGCGCGCGTTGAGCGGCAATTCCTCGGTCAGCGAAGCGACCCGCGCAAAGGTCTTCGCCGCCGCTCGGGAGCTGCATTACAAGGTCAATAAAAATGCTTCCGGATTGCGGCTCCAGCAGTCGCGGACCCTGGCTATATTATTCTTCGACGAGCAGTCGCCCGACGGCGCGGTCATCAACCCATTTTATCTGTCGCTGCTGGGCCCGATGGTCCGGCGGTGCGCCGAATTTGGCTACGATTTGTTGATCTCGTTCCAGCAGCTGTCGTCGGACTGGCACGTCGATTATGAAGACAGCAGCAAGGCCGACGGGATTATCCTGCTCGGTTATGGCGATTATCTGCAATACCGGCCGCGGCTCGAAAAACTGATCGAACTTGGCACCCATTTCGTTCGCTGGGGTTCGGGCGGCGAGGGCCAAATTGGAACCACGATTTCCTGCGATAATGAGCAGGGCGGGTTCGATGCGGCCGCCCATTTGCTTGATCGCGGGCGGCGCAAGATCGCCTTCATTGGTTCGGCCGAAGCCGGCTATCCCGAGGTGCAGGAGCGGTGGCGCGGCTATTGCAGGGCATTGCGCGCGGCCGGTATCGAGCCCGAGGAGCAGCTTCGCGCCGATGCCGCTCCGAGCGAAGCGGAGGGCCGCGCCGCGCTTGAGATATTGCTTGAGCGCGGTGCCGAGTTCGACGCCATCTTCGCCGCCAGCGACGTCGCTGCAATCGGTGCGATGCATGCGCTCCAGCAGGTCGGTCGAGGCGTTCCGGAAATCGCCATCGTCGGCTTCGACGATATTCCAGCCGCAAGCCTTTCGAGCCCGCCGCTGACCACTGTGACCCAGGATACGCGGATCATTGCCGATGCTCTGATTGACACGTTGATCGAAGCGATTGAAGTCGGCGAGGCCAACGACCGCTTGCTGCCCGTGCGTCTCACCGTCCGCGAATCCAGTGGCTGACGCCGAGGCGAAGGGTTCGCTTACTCGTCGCGAGATGATCGGCGTTAGCTCGGCGGCGCTCACTGCTGCTGCTGCGCTGGGTGCGTCGCGGCCGGTCGCAGCAGCGCCAGCGCCGGGCGGCCGATCGATCGAACGCCTGGCAATTTGGCGTTTCCATCTCGGCCATGCCGCTGAAGTTGAAAAGGACTTTGGCTTCGGCCGCAATCAGCGCACCTTTGCCAAGGGTGGCGCGGCGACCGCCGACGCGGCGATGGCCGATTTCGACGATCGCGGCTGGGCTGAAATTCAGGTGCCGCACGACTGGGCGGTGGCGTTGCCGTTCGCGCCGCCCAAACTGCCCCAGACCAAGGACAGAGAAGATGCCGGCGCGGCCCATGGCTATAAGGCGATCGGACGCGACTATCCGGCCAATTCGATCGGTTGGTATCGAACCCAAATCGCGGTTACCGCAGCGGACCAGGGCCGCCGCGTGTGGCTCGAATTCGATGGGGTGTTCCGCGACGCGCTGATCTTCGTCAACGGCTATATCGTCGCCCGCAACCAGAGCGGCTATGCGCCGTTCCGCGTCGAGATCGACGATTTCCTCAATTATGACGGCAAGCCCAATGTCATCGCAGTGCGCGCCGACGCCTCGCTCGGCGAAGGCTGGTTCTACGAAGGCGCAGGAATCTACCGCCACGTCGATCTCGTCCGCGCCGACCCGCTGCACATTCCGCAATGGGGAACGGTCGTGCGCAGCACGGTCGGGCCGGATGGCGCGCAACTGGCTGTCGCTACGGAGGTCTTCAACAGTGGCAATGGGCCCGTTTCGGGAACGCTGCGCCAAAGCGTTTCCGCCGCCGGACGTGAAATCCTCGCCCTGCCCCCGTTGACGTTCCTGCTGGCGGCTGGGGAACGCACGACGCTGAGCCAGGAGTCGGTGCTGCGAACCCCGATGCTGTGGTCGATCGAGACCCCGCACCTCTATCGTCTGCAGTCTCAAGTCGACGCCGGCGGCCGCACCGTTGACGCCACCGACACGCAGTTCGGGATTCGCACAATCAAGTTCGACGCCGAGCGCGGATTTTTCCTCAACGGCAAACCGACCAAGCTGCTCGGCACCTGCAACCACCACGATCACGCCGGGGTCGGCACCGGCATTCCCGACGCGCTCCATCGGTGGCGAGTCGAGCAAACCCAGGCGATGGGCGCCAATGCCTGGCGCAGCGCGCATAACCCGCCGGCATCTGCCTTGCTCGACGCGTGCGACGCGCTTGGAATGTTGATGATCGTCGAGCAGCGGATCAATTCGACCGACGACGATGCAGCGGCGCAGCTCGACCGGATCGTTCGCCGCGATTGCAACCATCCAAGCGTGATTCTCTGGTCGCTCGGCAATGAGGAGCCGCATCAGTCGAGCGCGCGCGGCGGGCGCATCAATGCCGAGATGCAGGCCCATGTCAGGCGTCTCGACCCGACCCGCCCGACGACCTTCGCGATGGATAACAATTGGGACACCGGCGTCGGCCGGGTGGTCGATGTGCTCGGCTTCAATTATCGAATCGACAAGATGGAAGCCTATCACGGGCGCCATCCCGATCAGCCGATCTACGGCTCGGAAACCGGCAGCACCGTCGCCACGCGCGGCGAATATGCCAATGACGAAGCGAAGCATTTTCTGCGCGCTTACGACACCGAACATCCGTGGTGGTCGTCGACCGCCGAGGAATGGTGGACGATCGTCGCCGACCGCCCCTATCTCGCCGGCGGGTTCGTGTGGACCGGGTTCGACTATCGCGGCGAGCCGACGCCTTATGCCGCGTTCCCGAGCGTTTTGAGCCAGTTCGGGATTCTCGACACCTGCGGCTTTCCCAAGGATGATTATTATTATTATCGCGCCTGGTGGCGGCCCGACCGGCCGCTGGTCCATTTGCTACCGCATTGGACCTGGCCGGGCCGGGAAGGACAAGCGATTGAAGTGTGGGCGCACGGCAATGCCGAGGAGATTGAGCTCAAGCTCAATGGCCGCCCGCTCGGCCGCAAGTCGATGCCGCGCAACCGTCACCTCGAATGGCGCGTGCCCTATGCCCCGGGGCGGATCGAAGCGATTGGCTTTAATAACGGGCGGATTGTCGCGCAGGATGTGCGCGAAACCGCAGGTCCGGCGCGCGCTGTCCAGCTCAGCGCCGACCGCCGCACGGCGCGCGCTGATGGCAGCGACGTGATCACCCTCAACGCGGCGGTGGTCGATGCGCGCGGGCGCCCGGTGCCCAATGCCGACAATCTGCTGCGCTTCGCCGCCAGCGGCGGGACGATTATCGGCGTCGGCAATGGCAGCCCGGTCAGCCTCGAACCCGACGTCGCGAGCCAGCGCCGTGCCTTCAACGGCCTCGTCCAGGCGATTTTGCGCGTCGGAAAGATGCCCGGCCCGATCGCCGCATCGGTCGCTTCCGACGGCCTGAGCGGGTCAATCGTGCGGCTTGCAGCTTTGCCGGTAACGGGAGATCGACGGTGAAATTCAAAGCGCTTGCACCACTGTTGGCTGCCGTCGGGACGATGGCCCCGGCGGGCCGGCCGGTGCCGCCGCCGCCCGGCGGGCTCTATCTCGGTGCCGATCTGTCCTACGTCAACGAGATGGAGGATTGCGGCGCGATCTATCGCAGCGGCGGGCAGCCGGTCGATCCGTTCGCCTTGATGAAGCGCGAGGGCGGCAACATCGTTCGAGTGCGCCTCTGGAACGACGCCAAGTGGACGAAATACAGCAATTATCCCGATGTGCTGAAAAGCATTCGCCGCGCGCATGCAGCGGGCATGCAGGTGCTGCTCGACTTTCATTATTCGGATGATTGGGCCGATGGCGGCAAGCAGATCACCCCCGCTGCCTGGATCAAGCTGGGCACTGCGGCACAGGCCAAAGCGCTGCGCGATTACACCCGCGACATCCTCCGCCGGCTCGACCGCGACGGCGCGATGCCCGAGATGGTCCAGGTCGGCAATGAGACCAATCCCGAGCTGCTCGGCGGCAAGGAGACCGTACCGATCAACTGGACGCGCAATGCCAAATTGCTCAACGCCGGCATCAGCGCGATCCGTGAGGCCGGTCGGCGCGGGTCGATCGCACCGCGCATCATGCTCCACATCGCCCAGCCGGAGCATGTCCTGCCGTGGTTCGACGCGGCGGCCAAGGCTGGGGTCGAAGGCTATGATCTGATCGGGATCAGTTATTACGGCAAATGGTCGAAATGGTCGCTGGCCCAGCTCAAGGAGACCATCGCCGCCGCCAAGGCGCGTTACGGCAAGGACGTGATCCTGGTTGAAACCGGCTACCCGTTCACGCTCGAAGGCGCGGACACCGCGACCAATTTGCTCGGCACCGACGCGCTTGTCGCCGGCTATCCCGCGACGCCCGAGGGCCAGCGCAAGTTCATGGTCGACGTCACCCAATTGACCGTCGACGCCGGCGGCATCGGGGTCGTCTATTGGGAGCCTTATTGGGTCTCAACTCGCTGCGGGACGCGCTGGGGCAAGGGCTCGGACTGGGAGAATTCAACCTGGTTCGATTATCCGAAAACCGAAGCGCTGCCGGTGTTCGAATGGCTCCACCACCCGTACGACCGCCCGTCGCCCGCGCCGCGCAAAGGCGAGCGCGGGCGCTAGCTCACCACCAGGTAGCGTACAGCGCAGTCAGGATCAGGACCACGCCAAGCGCGCCGATGTTGAACCCCGCGGTCGTCTTATAATTGACGTCGGCGGTGTTGATCGTGTCGGTGCCCGCGCGCTGCTGGGTCGCCAGCGAGACGATGATGCACAAAGCCGCCGAGACCAGGAACACCACTCCCATGCGGTTGATGAACGGAGTCATATAATCGTTGAGCCCTTGCGACAGCGACGTCGATGGCAGCGTGTATTTCATGATCGTCGAGAGCAATACCGAGGTAACCGCGGCAACGATCGCTCCAGCTTCATTGGCGCGCTTCCAAAACAACCCAAGCAGGAAGATGACCGTGATCCCGGGCGTGAAGAAGCCAGTGAACTCCTGGATGAACTGAAACGCTTGCTCGGAGCTCCCGACCAGCGGCCGCGCGGCGAGGATCGCGATCAGGATCGCCACCGCCGCCGTGATCCGCCCGACCAGAACGAGGTGCTTTTCCTGGGCCGGCTTGCCGCTCGCATCCTCGGCGCGGTCGAGCATATGCTTGCGCTTGGCATAGACATCGAGCGTAAAGATGGTGGCGATCGAATTGATCTTGGACGCGGTCGAGGCGATGATCGCCGCGATCAGCGCCGCGAACACCAGCCCGAGCAGCCCCGGCGGCAACAGCCGCATCATCATCGGATAGGCCTCGTCGGGCTTGGCCAGATCCGGCGCGAGCATCACCGCGGCGATCCCCGGAAGAACGATGATCACTGGCATCAACAGCTTGAGGAAGGCCGCGAACAGCACGCCCTTCTGCGCTTCGGGAAGGCTTTTGGCGGCGAGCGCGCGCTGGATGATATATTGGTTGAACCCCCAGTAACTGAGGTTGGCGATCCACATTCCGCCGATCAGCACCGACAGCCCGGGCAGATCGATATAATGCGGATTGCCCTTTTCAAGGATCATGTGGAAATGGTCGGGTGCGGCGGCGGTGAGCTTCGCGAAACCAGCGACGAAACCGCCCGCGCCGCCAATCTGCGACAATGTCAGGAAGGCGACCACCAGTCCGCCAAGGACCAGCAATGTGACCTGGACGATGTCGGTCAGCGCCACCGCCTTCAATCCGCCGCGCAGCTGATACAGCAGCGCAAATGCGCCGAGCATGACCAGTGCGACATCCTGATTTACGCCCGCGACCTTGTTGACCGCGATCGACCCGAGCCAGATGATCGAGGTCAGGTTCACGAACACGTAAAGCGCGAGCCAGAACACCGCCATCAGCGTTCGGATGAGCTTGCCGTACCGCCGCTCGAGAAATTGCGGCATGGTGTAAATCTGGTTCTTGAGGAAGATCGGCAAGAAGAATTTGCCGACGATCAAAAGCGTCGCCGCAGCCATCCATTCATAGGATGCGATGGCGAGCCCGATGGCGTAACCCGAACCCGACATGCCGACGATCTGCTCGGCCGAAATGTTGGCGGCGATGAGCGATGCGCCGATCGCCCACCACGGCAGATTCTTCGATGCGAGGAAATAATCGGACGTGTCTTTCTGATGCCCGGCTTTCTCACGTGAGACATATTGCGCGAGGCTGAAAATACCGATTGCGTAGATGACGACGACGACGACATCGATAGTTGACAGACCCATTTCGAACCCCCCGCTGCCGCGGGAATCCGCGAACTGACGGCGAACCTATACGAGCCGCGCGCCGAGTCTACAGGCCCCAAGCCGACGAATAGGTATGCGCTGCAGTGCAGCAATGTTGTGCCGCCCTGCGCCATCTGCCAGCACTGGCGCGGGGAGAGTATATGGACCAGACATTGAGCGTCGCAAAACCGCGCAAGTCCTTCGCCGGACTGTGGAATATCTCGTTCGGCTTTTTCGGAATCCAGATCGGCTTCGCGTTACAGAATGCAAACATGAGCCGGATTTTCCAGTCGCTCGGATCGAGCGTCGACAATCTTCCGGCCTTATGGATCGCGGCGCCGCTGACGGGGCTGCTGGTGCAACCGATCGTCGGCCATCTGTCCGACCGCACGTGGCTCGGGCGGTTCGGGCGGCGGCGGCCTTATTTCGTTGCCGGCGCGATACTCGCTGCGTTGTCATTGTTCCTGATGCCGCTGTCATCGCAATTGCTGATGGCTGCGGTGTTGCTGTGGACCTTGGACGCCAGCCTCAACATTTCGATGGAGCCGTTCCGGGCGTTCGTCGGCGACATGCTGGGCAAGGATCAGCACACCGCCGGCTATGCCCTGCAAACCGCGTTCATCGGCGCCGGAGCAGTCCTCGGCTCGATCTTCCCGTGGCTGCTCGATCGTTTCGGAGTCGCCAACGCCGCGGTTGCAAACGGCATTCCCGACACCGTCCGCTACAGCTTCTGGTTCGGCGGCGCGGCGTTGCTTGGCGCCGTGCTGTGGACGGTCTTCACGACCAAGGAATATTCGCCCGAGGAAATGGCGCGTTTCGACCAAGGCGACGACCATCCCGACAGTGACCAGATATTGCGCGCGCTGGCCGCCCGGAGCTTCGGATCGAGCCTGGCGTGGATTGCCGCGGGCGCGGTCGTGCTGTTCGCGATCTTTGAATGGAGCCTGGAGAAAGAGGTCTACATCCTGGCCGGGCTGATGATCGCCTATGGACTTGCCAGCATCGCCGCAATCCTGCTCGCGCGGTCGGGCAAAAGCCACAACATGCTCGCTAATATCGTCGGCGATTTCGCGGGCATGCCGCCGATCATGAAGCGCCTCGCGGTAGCCCAATTCTTCAGCTGGTCGGCGCTGTTCATCATGTGGATCAACACCACGCCGGTGGTCGCCGGGGCATTCTTCAGCTCACCCGACCCGGCGAGCCCAGGCTTCCAGGCAGCGGGCAATTGGGTGGGCGTGTTGTTCGCGATCTACAATGGCGTCGCGGCGGTTGCGGCGCTGGCATTATTGCCATGGCTCGCGCGGGCGCTGGGCAAGGCGCGGACGCACATGCTTTGCTTGCTCGCCGGCGCGGCGGGCTACGCCAGCTTCTTCCTCATCCGCGACCCCTATCTGCTGGTCATCTCGGAAATTGGGATCGGGATCGCCTGGGCGTCGATCCTCGCCATGCCCTATGCGATCCTCGCCAGCAGCCTGCCGCAGCGCAAGCTTGGCATCTACATGGGACTGTTCAACATCTTCATCGTCCTTCCCCAGCTGCTGGTGGCGGCCGTCATGGGCTCGGTCATGCGGGCGTTTTTCCCCGACCAGCCGATATGGACGATGCTTGCGGCGGCGCTGGTGATGAGCGCAGCGGCGGTTGCGATGCTGTTCGTTCGCGAGCCCGCCACCGCCGCGCCATAACGCGTGCGCCCGATATCTGAATTTCATGGCGTGACTCGCGCGCAGTTCGAGCGCGAGATCGTGCCCAGCGGCGAGCCAGCGGTGTTGCGCGGGCAGTGCGCTAACTGGCCAGCGGTTGCGGCGGCGCGGGCCAGTGACGATGCTATGGCGGCCTATCTTCGCTCGGCGGCCAATGATCAGCCGTTCGAAACCTGGTTCGGTGCCCCGGACATTGCCGGAAAATTCAGCTTCGCCGATGATGTCGGCAGCTTTAACCACGACCGCCGCCTGGCGACGATCGATCAGCTGCTCGACTTTCTGCTTCGTCAGCGCGGCCATGACGCTCCTTACGCGATCTTTGCCGGGGCCATTCCGATTGGCCGCCACTTGCCCGGCATGGCGAATGACATTGCAATGCCGTTGCTCGATCCCAAGCGGGAAAAGCTGGTCTCGCTGTGGCTCGGCAATCGGACCAAGACCGCGGCGCATTGGGACCTGCCGCAAAACCTTGCGTGCGTCATCGCCGGACGGCGGCGCTTTACCTTGTTCCCGACCGAACAAGTCGCCAATCTCTATGTCGGGCCACTCGATTACACGCTTGCTGGACAAGCGAGCAGCCTGGTCGATCTGGAAGCTCCCGACCGCGACCGCTTCCCCCGCTTCGCGCAGGCCGAAACCGCCGCGCTCACCGCCGAACTGGAGCCGGGCGATTCCCTCTACATTCCGAGCCTGTGGTGGCACGGAGTGTCATCGCTCGACGAGCTCAGCGCGATGCTAAACTTCTGGTGGCGCGATGCTCAGCCGCCGCTGATGACCCCGCTCAACGCGCTCTACCATGCGATCATCACGACCAGCGATCTGCCGCCGCGCGAACTGGCCGCCTGGCGCACCCTGTTCGATCATTATGTGTTTCGGGGTAACGGCGATCCCGCCGCTCATCTGCCCGAGCCGGTGCGCGGAATTCTCGGCAAGCGGACGCCCGAACTGGTAGCGCGGGTGAAGGCGATGCTGGCCGAGCTGTTGGGCCGCTGAGCGTCTAGCTGATGCACTGCACTGCGGTAGTGATCGCCCGTGAAGCCGGGTCAGCTGGCATCGCTGCCCGCTTGGGGCGCGGTCTTGCGAAGTTCGGGCAGGATCGGTGATCGGCGCGTGAACGGGATGGACAGCATCGTGCTGGCTACCGCCATCAGCAGCAGTGCGGTGAAGCTATTGCCGCTGATGATTTCGCGATCGAACAGGACGTTGACGAAGATGATCATGATCAGCGCCTTGGTCTGAAGTAGCCACCCAACCAGCCACGCTTCGTGGCGTTTCCACTTGAGCGCCTGAGCGGCGAGGCCAACGCCGACCAGCTTGCCGGCCACCGACGCGACCAGCAACAGCAATGCAGCGCCAAATACCGCACCCGATCCGATCCCCCAACTGGTGCGGATACCGGTGCTTAGAAAGAACACCGGCATGAAGGCGAGGAGCACGATCCGCCGGAACGAATCCCGCGCCTTGGTGTCGAACCAGTGGGTGTCGAGCGCAGCCCCAGACAAAAAGGCGCCGACCATATAATGAAACCCGCACCAGTCCGCCGCCAAGCCGCAGGCAACCAGCCACATCAGTCCTGCATACCAGCGGTCGCGCTCGGCGAGCTTTGGCATCATCCAGCGGATTGCGACCGCGCCGGCCAAGAACG
Organism: Sphingomonas sp.; assembly: GCA_013816595.1. Classification (GTDB taxonomy): domain Bacteria; phylum Pseudomonadota; class Alphaproteobacteria; order Sphingomonadales; family Sphingomonadaceae; genus Sphingomicrobium. The sequence continues at coordinate 15,076 of JACDEB010000003.1, forward strand.
CCGGGACAAAGATCAATTGCCGCTCGATCCGCTCCATGTCGACCAGGATGAGTGCGAGGACGCCCCAGATGACGACATCGTCAAGGCTCGCATAACGCAGCACGCGCTGGCCAAAGGCGGTTCGAAGAGCGCCCAGCTTTTCCAGGAACAGGACGAGGATCGGCAGTGCTGTGACCGCACAGGCCATGCCGATTCCGGCGACCAGCTGGAGCGGACTCGCCCGCGGCCCGATCCAATCCCCGCTCCAGGCAATCAGTGCGATTGCGGCACCGCAGCCGAACAGGAACGGAACCAGCAAGGCGCTGCTTGCGGTGACGATGGTTTCGCGCCGGTTCCTCCACGCGTCGCCGAGGTCGATTTCGATCCCTGCGCTCCACACGAACAGCATCACCGCCCAGGCCGCGACGCCGTTGAGCATCGACAGCACCGGCGGTGCAAACAGGCTTGCATATGCCGATGGCGCCGCGACCCCCAGGATGCCCGGACCAAGCAGGATCCCGCCGACGATTTGAACCACGACTAGAGGCGCGAAATCGTCGGTCCGGCCGATGCGCCAGATTAGATAGGGCAAGCTGAAAATGATCAGCAACGCGATGAGAAACAGTTCGTTATTGCTCATTCACGCCCCCGGCAGAATAGAAAACCGCGGCGGGCCTCAATCGAGAGATTCCGCCGCCGGCGCCGATTTGTGTCGGCTGGGCATGGTGTTGGCAAGTGGACCCACAAAGGCCGCCCCGACCCGGCCGCCGGATTACCGACGTCAGCCAGCGTTTCGATCCGACAGCTGCGCTAGTGCGAACCGCCCTTGCGGCAGGCGCCGCCGTCGGGCCAACCGGTCCATCCGGGACCTTTGACGAAGCGGCCCGGCGTTGCCCCTGTCGGCTTGCCATCCTTCAACACCTGGACACCATTGACGAACACGTCATGGACTCCGGTGGCATATTGCATCGGCTTCTCGAAGGTCGCGTGGTCGGCGATGGTCGCGGGGTCGAACAGAACGACGTCAGCCGCCATTCCGGGCGCGAGATGCCCGCGATCCTTGAGTCCGAGGTTGCTTGCCGGGAGTGCCGTCAATCGGCGGATCGCGTCGGCCAGCGGCGCGGTCTTTTCGTCGCGGACATATTTGCCGAGGAAGCGCGCGAAATTGCCGTAAGCGCGGGGGTGCGTGCTTGATTTGAGGAACACGCCTTCGGGCGCGGAGGCCTCGGCGTCGGAGCCGAAGCTGACCCACGGAATCGCGGTCTGCCGGCGGACATTATCCTCGTTCATCAGGAAATAGATCGCGCCCGACCGACCCTCGTCGGCGAGTACCAGATCGATCACCGCTTGCTCGGGCGAGACCCCGCGCAATTTGGCGATTTGGCCGATGGTCTTGCCGATCAGCGGCTTGAGCGACGGCTCGGCGACGCTGACCAGCAGGATCCCTTCGGGACCGGCGTGGTAAAAGAGATTTTCCCAATTGCTCCCCGGCCGACCCATTTCGCGCTTGATCCGAGCCACGGTCGCCGGATTCTTGAGGCGTTTCAGCATCGCTGCAACGCCGCCGTCCTGGACCCACGGCGGCATCGACGCAGCAACCCCGGTCCCGCCGGCGGTGTAAGTGTACATGTCGGCCGAAATCCGCAGGCCCGCCGCGCGCGCCGCCTCGACATGCGCGATGACCTCATCGAGTTTGCCCCAATTGGCACGCCCGGCCTGTTTGAGGTGGTAGATTTCGGCCGGCGCGCCTGATCGGCGTGAGATGTCGATGAGTTCGTCGACGCTTTCGACCAAACGGTCGCCTTCGGAGCGCATGTGGCTGATGTACATGCCCCCGCATTTGCCCGCTTCGGTCACCAACGCCACCAGTTCGGCGGTCTCGGCGAAGCTCGCGGGTGGGTAGATCAGGGACGACCCGACGCCCATTGCGCCTTCCTCCATCGCCTGACGGACCAGGGCTCGCATGCGGTCGAGTTGGGCAGGATCGGGATCGACGTCGCCTTCGCCCAATTCGTGCTGGCGGACGGTGGTCGCGCCGACGAACGAGGCGATGTTGAGCGACGTTCCCTTATGCTCGAGGAAATTGAGATAGTCGCCGAGCGTGGTCCATTCGATCGGGAATTTGACGTCGCCCTGCCGCTTGACCGCGAGCACCTTCATCTTGTCGGTCAGCGGGCCCATCGACCAACCTTCGCCCATTACCTCGAGCGTGATCCCCTGGCGCAACTCGCTCTGCCCGCGCGGGTCGACCATCAGCGATTCATTTGACCAGCTGAGCATGTTGATGAACCCTGGAGCGACCGCCAGGCCGGACGCATCGACAATGCGCGCCGCGGTCGCGGGCTGCGACGGCCCGGCATAGACGATTCGGTCGCCGCGGATTCCGACATCACCGACATAGGCTACGCCGCCGCTACCGTCGTAAATCGTCCCGCCGCGGATCAGCACGTCATAGGCCGGAGAGGCGGCGACCACAGGGACGGGCGCTGCGGCAACTGTTGGAGCGGGCGCTGGCACCGAAGTGCAGGCGACGATGGCCAAGGTCGAAGCAGCCGCGAGCAATAGGAAGTTACGCATCATCACTCCTTGTCGGTAGTCGCCGCGACCGGCGTGAAATCGAGGTCCTGGTAATCGAAACTGAAGTCAGCGGTCGGCGATACCGGCTTCAGCTTGATCCGTTCAACCTCGAAAGCTGCGCAGCCATCGCGGGTGGACGCTCAAGCAAATGAGCGAGAAAAGCCGTATCCCGCTGTCGACGCTGTCCAAAGTCGAGCATGACCGGCTGACGTTGACCTATGACAAGCTCTACCAGGTCAGCCAGCGGCTCGGCATTCCAATCTCGGAATTGTTCGCGGAGTCTGGCGGAGGCGTAACCGCGGCGAACGAGCTTCGCTTGATAGCCATTCATCTGTTGCATTCCGATTTTGCGACAGGAAAAGGCGTTCTCAACTTTATTCGAGACCAGATTAACAAAAGTGAATTTTGTTGTTGCACGACTCTGGGACGATGCGAACCGGACGCGAAACTTATCGCGGTTTTACAGCGACATAATTAACAGTTCCAATTCGTCATCGACTCGTCGTTCCCTCAAGGAGATCAGATATGCGCCGCTCGTCATCTATTCAGGTCGCTGTCGCGACAGCGTTAATTCTCGGGTCGAGTGCGCCGGCTTGGAGCTCGAGCCACCGCGAGGCTCCGAACATCACTGAAATGCCCAAGGTCGACAATACCGACGTCTATGCTTTTCGCAGCTACGAGCCAAACCGGGCGGGTTTTGTCACTTTGATCTCGAACTTCCAACCCGACGAAGGGCCCGGCAACGGTCCCAATTATTACACGATGGATCCCGATGCGCTGTACGAGATAATGATCGACAGCAACGGCGATGCGATGGAAGACACGACCTTCCAGTTCAAGTTCAAAAACACGCTTCGCAACGGCACTGGCCTGACCATCAACGCGGGTGGCAAGGTGCTGCCGGTCGCGCTTCGCCATCTTGGCCAAGTGACTGTTCCGAACGATCCTGATCTCGGCGAGAACGAGACTTATACGGTTACCCAGGTCAAGGGCGATCGCCGCGCCGGCACGATTTCGTCGGTTACAAAGACTGGCGGCGGCACGCTCTACAAGCCGTTCGACAATGCCGGCAACAAGTCCATTCCAAGCTATCCGACCTACTCAGACCAGTTCATCTACAACGTGACTATTCCCGGCTGCGCCGCCGGCGGACGGGTATTCGTCGGTCAGCGCGAAGAAAATTTCGCGGTCAACCTTGGGCCGATTTTCGACCTCGTCGACTTCGTACCAATCGAAGGCGACAGTAATTTGGTCTATGGCAATGGCTCGCCGTTCGCGGGTGGGATCACGCAGAGTGACTACAACCAGGAACTGATCAACAAGCGCAACGTGACTAGCATTGCGATCGAGGTTCCGATTTCCTGTGTTACCGGCAACGGCAATGGGGTCATTGGCGTGTGGAGTTCCGCGAGTCTGCCGCAATCGCGCCTGCTCAAGACCAATCCGAGCTACACCGCCCCGGACACGCAAAGCGGCGCTTATGTGCAGGTTTCACGCCTCGGCATGCCGCTGGTCAACGAACTTGTGATCGGGCTTCCCAAAAAGGATTTGTTCAACGCGGTCGAGCCAACCGCCGATATTGCTCTGGCGGATTATGTGACTAATCCGACATTCCCGGAAATCCTCCAGGTATTGTTCGGAAGCGCGGCGATTGCGCCGAACAACTTCCCGCGCAACGACTTGGTCGCGCTGTTCCTCACCGGCATCGCGACGCTCAATCAGCAGGCCGTCGTCACGCCGTCTGAAATGCAGCGGCTGAACACGAAGGTAACGCCGACCCCGTTGGCCTCGCAAAAGACGCTCGGCGTAGTGGCCGACGATCTCGCCGGCTATCCTAACGGTCGGCGTCCCGGCGACGATACGGTAGACATTACCCTGCGCGTTGCGATGGGCCGTCTGTGCCATCCGATTCCGATCAACGGGACGCCGACTCAGCTTGGGCTGTGCCGTCCGGCCGACGCCCCGTCCGGTCTCGTCGCCTACACCGACGGCGCTCCGCTTAACGCGAGCTATACAATGAACCGCTTCCCCTACCTCAATCCCGCGCTGCGCGGCGGCCCGCGGCCGCAAACCACGCCGTGAATCTAGCGACAGTAAAGGTCAGGCCGGGGTTAATCCTCGGCCTGACCTTGCTGGCCTTGGCAGGCGTCGCTGGCTGCAGTCGCAGTGACGAAAATGACCGCTACGGTCCGCTTGCGAATACGTTGAAACCACAGGCCGCTGATGGCGATTTCGGCGAGCGCTTCAGACAAGCTGCAAATGCTGATCCCAACGCCGAACCCTTGATAGTGAATGATGGGGATATGCCACCGGTGGACCCGACCAAGGATCCGGTTCAGGTGAATTGAGCGCAAAGCGCCTAGTCAATCAGCGGGATTGCGCTCAACTCGGAGAAGAAATTGCATTCGCGGAAATTCTCGGATCAAGGAAGTACTCTGACGCCGCGATTACCGGGAACGGCGCGCCGGGTCATAACCGAAAGTCAGGCTGGAAAAAGTTGTTTCGAAATCGGCCTTTGCATCGTTCGAAATAGGCTCGCTCCAAATAACGTTGATCAGCCAGGAACCAACCGCCGGAACCGTAAATGTCGCGCGCCCGGCACGGTCGGTAATTTCGCTTTCAAGCGGGCGAGCATCGAATTCCAGGCTCGTCAGCCGCACCGATGCGTTCGGCAGGCGCTTGCCCTTGTAGAGGACATAAACCGGCAACCGCCGGGCTCGATCGAGCATGTACGGATTCTTTTCGGGCACGATCTCCAGCTTCATTCCGATCGGCCGTGTAGCAAGGACGGTACTGGCCGGGGTCTGGGTGCCGACCTGGATCAAAGCCTTGGCGCGGCGAGTGTAGCGCTCACGTCCCGGCAGCGCGGTCGATTTATTCCGCGCGCGCACGGCTATTGGAAGGGTCAGTCCCTCGGCCTTGAGATAATCGTTGAAGCGCACAGCAGGAAGGTCCGAAAAGGCGGTGGAGGTCTGCATTGCAAGCACATGGAGGCCGGATCGGCCAAGCTTGCCGACGAAGTCCGCGCTTGCATCGCTGCGAACTTGGGCCCGCTGATCGGTGCGGCCGCCGACGGAGATGTCGACGAGCAGCGGAATGCGGCGGATATCATTGCCCCAGCGCTGGCGATATTGCCCGTGGCCAACCTGGAACGTCGCCGTCAGCGGCTGACCCTCGCCAACCTGAAAGCTCAAGGGCTGGATCCAGAAGTCGTGCGCCAAGGCCGGAGTGGCAGCGAAAACCAGAAGGCCGGTCAGGAAGAACTTCTTCAATGTTTTGCTCCTGCAATTCGCGATGACAGAATTGGCGCTTAATATGCCAAGGACCAAGATACGCAGCCTTAACGTCCCGGATGCGCATTCGGCCAATCCGTCGGCTTTGCTTGGCTTGCGGATGGTTGCGGTGGCGTTGATCCTGCTGGCAGCAATGCCGAGCGCCGCCGCGGCCCATTCCGGAACCGGTCTCGCCGGGGGGTTCCTCTCCGGCGTCGAACATCCCTTGACCGGACCGGACCACATGTTGGCGATGATCGCGGTCGGGTTGTGGGGCGCGTTCCTTGGCCGACCTCTAATGATTGCGCTGCCCGTCATATTTCCCAACATGATGGCCATTGGCGCGGGCATTGGCATGGCTGGCGTTCCCCTTCCGCCGGTCGAGCTTGGGATCGCGCTGTCTGTCCTGACGCTTGGGTTGATGATCCTGTTCGCGGTTAGAGCTCCGGTCCTCGTCGCCTGCGCCGTGGTTGCAATGTTCGGCCTGTTTCACGGCTATTCGCACGGCTTGGAGTTGCCGTCCGCCGCGGATCCAATCGGCTATGCGACTGGTTTCGTGTTGTGCACGGGGTTGCTTCACGTCTCCGGAATCGCGCTGGGGTCGCTGCGCACGCTTCGCTACGGCAATGCCGGCTTGCGCGTTGGTGGCGGAGTAATTGCGGCCTGCGGTCTTTTCTTCCTGGTGCGGGTGCAAGGCTTGTGAACGCCGGCATCCTGCCAATTGGCCTGCTGTTCGTTGCGTTCGGGCTCACATTGTCGTTCGCATCGCTTCGCGACGCGCTACTCGGCGCCATTTGTCTCGCGGTGACGGCTCTGCTGGTGGCGTCGCTGAATCTGTCGACGAGCGCACTTGAACCGGTGTTCGTCGGCTTGTGGGTCAGTTGCATTGCAACGGTCGCGCTGATGCATGTGTCGCGCCATCTCAAGACTGGACTGGCAGTCGCCGCGGGCCTCAACGCGGGGGCGTGGACTGGAGCCTTGGCCGCGATTACCCCGCTTCGTCCGATGCTGCTTTATGCGTTGCCGATCCTGCTTCTTGTCGTTCCCGGCCAATGGCTAGTCGGACGAGGGTATGGAATCGCATTGAAGGTCGTCGGTAGCTGGGTCGTCGCTGTCGCTATTTTGGCGATTTTCGTATCGCTGATGCCCACGCCGGGCTACAAGCCGGATCATATGCAATGACCAATAAAACACATCTTTTCATGGGTTTGGTTTTGCTCGCCGCAGCTTCGCCGGCAGTGAGCCAAGTGATCGAGATCGATTCGGATGGGAATTCCCAAACCTTCGACGGGCCGACGGTATTCAGCAGCGACCAAGTGGCGCCCATTGGCCGCCCCAGCGCGGTGCCGACCGAAAAATTCGATATCGACCGGACGATCGCCGAAGCCAGTCGAGTCCACGGCATCGACCGTGCCTTGCTGCAAGCGGTGGCGCAGCAGGAATCGGGCTTCAGAATGGCTGCGATCAGCCCGAAGGGCGCACAGGGCGTGATGCAATTAATGCCCGCCACAGCGGCGCAGCTCGGCGTTAGGATCGACAATGCGAGCGATAATATCCACGGCGGCGCGATCTATCTTCGTCAGCAAATCGACCGCTTCGGCAGCGTGCCTTTGGCGCTCGCCGCCTATAATGCCGGACCAGGAGCGGTGATCCGTTACAGCGGAATCCCGCCCTTTCGCGAAACGCGCGATTATGTGTCGCGGATCATGGCGCGCTGGAAACCCACGGTCATGATCCGACCGGCCCCGCCGCGAACTTTGGTCGTAATCAACCCCAATGTCATCGAGGTTCCCTAAAATGATCAAACGCACCTTCGCGATTTTGTCAGTGGCGCTGGCTGCCCCGGCCTGGGCGCAATCCGCAGCGCCCGATCCGGCCGGTTCAGGGCCGATTATCGGTGCGGTCAACTGGCTCCAGGGGACGCTGCTCGGCAATGTCGCGACCGCAGTTGCGGTGATTGCGGTCGCCGCCATCGGTTTCATGATGCTGACCGGGCGAATGAACTGGAAATATGGTGCGACCGTCGTGGTCGGACTGTTCATCCTGTTCGGAGCGGCGTCGATCGTCGGCGGCATTCGATCCGTGGCGGGCGGCTGATCATGGCCGGCGACCGACTGTTCAGGGCATTGACCCGGCCGCAAATGGTGGCCGGCGTGACCTACCCTTTTTTCGTCCTTAACGGGATCATCGCCGCCGAGCTGTTTCTGATCACAAAGAGTTTTTACGCGCTTCTGCCGTCGCTGTTTATCCACGCACTCGGCTATGCCGCCCATCTTCGCGATCCCAACGTGATGCAAGTGTGGACGACCAAGTTGCGCCGCGTTCCGCGCGTTCCCAACCGCAAGCTATGGGGGGCTAATGTCTATTCGCCGTAATCAGGTCGCCCAACGCGAGAAGCATGTCGGCGATCATTTGCCCTATCTCGCGCAGGTGGACGAACATACGATCGTCACTCGCGATCGGCTGGCGATGCAGGTGATCCGGCTCGAGGGCTTGCCGTTCGAGACCATCGACGAGGTCCAGCTCGAAATACGAAAGATCGCCCGCGACGCCATGCTCCAGGCCGTCGGCTCGGCCCGATTTGCGCTGGTTCATCACGTCATTCGACGAATTGTCGATCCGGCGCTCGAAGGAGATTTCGATGATCCGTTCAGCGCCGCCCTCGACAAGGCGTGGTCGGAGCGCCTGGCGACACGCAAGCTTTACGTCAACGACCTCTATTTGACGATCATCGTTCGACCGCTCGCGGGCCGCGCCGGCGCTGCGGAACGCATGCTCGACCTAGTCGGATCGCGGCGCGCCCGAAGTGGTGAGGATCGGGCCGATTTGCGGCAGCTCAACCAAGCGCGCGAGGCCGTGCTCGCGTCCCTGGAACCCTATAATCCGACACTTTTGGGCACCTATGAGATTCCTAGCGGACTGGCGTCCGAACCGGCGGAGTTCCTGGCGACGCTGATCAACGGAACCTCATCGCCGGTGCTTCTGCCGCAGGGCGAGCTGGCCCACGCAATCGCTCGGCGGCGGGTTAGTTTCGGCGCGGATGCGATCGAATTCGGGCCGCTCGACGGCGATCCATCGCAAGTGGCGGCGATCCTGTCGGTCAAGGATTACCCCTCGGAAACCCGCGCTGGAATGCTCGACGATCTGTATCGCTTGCCGTTCGAAATGGTCGTCACGCAGAGCTTTGCGGTGGTTGACCGGGGACCGGCGCTCGAACGGATGGATCTCGCCCTTCGGCGCATGCGTTCCGCCGACGATGCCGCCGTCTCCCTTCGCTCGGAACTGGCGCTGGCCAAGGACGATGTCGCCGCCGGCCGCTCGTTGTTCGGCGAACATCATTTGACCGTCCTGCTCAAGGCGGCGACTTTGGCCGAACTCGACATCACGGTGGGCGAAGTCCAGGCGACATTATCGGAGGCGGGCTTCGTCGCCGTCCGCGAGGAGCTTGGCCTGGAAGCGGCGTTTTGGGCCCAGTTCCCGGGAAATTTCAATTATATCGCCAGGCGTGCGCTCGTTTCCTCGGCCAATTTCGCAGGCTTCGCCAGCGCGCATAATTTCCCGGTCGGCCAGGCTAGCGGCAATCACTGGGGAGATGCCGTTACCTTGTTCGAAACGACGTCCGCCGGGCCCTATTTCTTCAACTTCCATCGCGGCGATCTGGGCAATTTCACGATCATCGGCCCGTCCGGATCGGGCAAGACCGTCGTCCTCGGCTTCCTCTTGGCCCAAGCCCGCCGCTTCGCCCCGCGAACAATCTTTTTCGACAAGGATCGTGGAGCGGAGATTTTTCTTCGAGCGATCGGCGGAATTTACGACACCCTCAGGCCCGGCAACCCCACTCGGCTCAATCCGCTGGCGCTTCCCGATACGCCTGGCAATCGCCGCTTCCTCACCGACTGGGTGGCGAAAATGGTGACTGGCGAGGGCGACCCGCCGACGGTCGAGGAAGCGAGCTGGATCTCCGACGCGATCGATGCGAATTATGCCAGCCCGCCGGCCAATCGCCGGCTGCGCCACCTTGCGGAGCTATTCCGCGGCCGTGGCCGGGCGTCGGGCAACGATCTCTACGCCCGGCTTGCGCCATGGCATTCAGAAGGCGCGCACGCCTGGCTGTTCGACAACGCAGTCGATGGTCTTGAGCTCGATGCCGACACCATCGGTTTCGACATGACCGCGATCCTCGATCAGCCGGCGCTGCGATCTCCAACGATGCTGTATCTGTTCCATCGGGTCGAAGAACGGCTGGATGGCAAGCCGACCATCATCGTCGTCGATGAAGGGTGGAAGGCCCTTGATGATGAAGTTTTCGTCGCCCGCATCCGCGATTGGGAGAAAACCATCCGGAAGCGCGGCGGAATCGTCGGTTTCGCGACCCAATCGGCGAGCGACGCTCTGGAAAGCAAGATCGCCTCCGCAATCATCGAACAGGCGGGAACGCAGATCTTCATGGCCAATGCTTCGGCGCAGGCGACCGATTATATTGAAGGCTTCGGACTGACCCAGCATGAATTCGAGCTCGTCAGATCGATCCCGGAAACCGCTCGCGCGTTCCTGGTCAAGCATGGCGCCGAAAGCGTCGTAGTTCGGCTAAACCTGGCGTCGGAACCCGATTTGCTCACCGTCCTGTCGGGGCGGGAGCGCACGGTTCGACTGCTCGACGGCATCCGCGACAAGGTCGGCGACGCGCCAGATGCGTGGCTGCCGCGGCTGTTGGAGGTCGCATGATGCAGTCATTCTGCAATCCTTCCGCTGCAGATCGCTTCGCGGCCCGCTTGCTGGCCGACACCGACTGCCAAGCCAATGGCCTGGTCGAGCGCGGTTATGCCGCGCTTGCTCAGCCGGGCGGCACAGGCTCGATCGCGCTGACCGGGTTGATGGTCATCGCGGTCGCATTCTTTGGCTACCGGCTGCTCCTCGGTCGCGGCTTGGCGCTCCGCGATGCGGTTGTTCTGACCGTCAAGCTCGGCATCGTCCTGATGCTCGCCTCGTCGTGGGAAAGCTGGCAGGCGCTGGCCTATAACGGTCTTGCCCGCGCACCCACCCAGATCGCGGGCGACGTACTGACCGGGATCGGTGCCGCGGATCCGATCGAAAGCCTTCAGCGAATGCTCGACGGACTCGCGCAGGCGGCGGTCGGTTACCGGATGCGGGCGGGAATCGCGTCGCCATTGGTCGGCGGCCCGCCGGCGGCCGCGGCCGTACTCAACCTTTCGTCGGTGTTCCTGACCCTGTCGATTGTTGGCATATTGGTTGCGGCAAGAGTCGTGCTTGCGGTCCTTCTGGCGATTGCCCCCGCAATGGCCGGACTGATGCTCTTCACCGGCACGCGCGGGATGGTCCAAGGATGGCTTGGGGCAATTGCCGCGGCGGCAATCGCACCGCTGTTCGTGCTGGTTCTGGCCGCGGTCGAATTCGCCATCATGGATCCAATGCTCGGGCGGCTTCTGACCGAACAGGCGGCCGGGCGATATGAGGACGGAGCGGTCATGCCGCTCGGGCTCGTCACGGTGGTTTTCATGATCGCAACCGCGTTCGCACTTCGTTCTGGCGCCCAAATCGCACGCGGCATTCGCTTGCCGAGTATGGTCGGCAATGGTGCTGTGGCCCAGGAGCCAGCCGCGGGCGTCGGCCAAGACCGCTTCCGGGTTGAAAACACTGCCGTATCGGCGTCGACTCAATCGGTAACACGGGCGCTCGAAAGCATGGCCCGGCGCGAGACTCCGCCGAGCGGTTCAGCGCAGGTTTCAAGTCGCGGCTTAACGAGGAGCCGTGACGGCAGGGCCGCACCTGGAACAGCCAATATTGGCAGCGCGTCGCTCGCTAGCATTCCGGGGCGGGCCTCAGCGCGACGGGCACAGCCGATTCCTCGGCATTCGCGGTCGGTCAGGCGGAGGGACGCATGAACGATCCAGGCGAATTCAATCCGATCCAGGACAAGGATCATTACTTCGCCTCGGCGCGAAGCTGGGCCGAAGGTCAGTCGGCGGTGATTTCGCGGGAAGCGCGAATCGCTTGGCGAGTTGCTGCCGGCGCTTCGGCGATCGCGCTGATTCTGGCGATCGCATTGCTCCTCCTGGTGCCGCTGAAGAGCGTCCAGCCTTATGTTCTTACGGTCGATCGGCAGACCGGCGCGGTCGAGCCTGCACTGACCGTCCAGCAAGGTCGGTTGAGCCAGAACGAAGCCGTCATCCAGGCCGAGCTAGCCGGCTATGTCATCGCGCGCGAAACGTTCGATGCGACCGATCTCGCCCGCCAATATCACCGCGTCCAGTTGCTGTCCGCTCCACCGGTGGCGCGCGCCTATGTCGCCCAACTGGCGGCCAATAATCCGGAAAGCCCGCTTCGGACGCTCAACCAGGGCGACACCGTGTCGATCCAAATTCGCAGTGTTTCGCTGATCGGCGATGGCAGCGGCCTGGTTCGTTTCACCGCCACTCGGACCGCGTCCGGGGCGCCGAGCGGGTCGGTAGAAAATTATGTTGCAGCGATCGCGTTCGGGTTCAGCGGACGCCCGCTGCGAGCGGCTGATCGTTACGACAATCCACTCGGCTTCCAGGTCACGCGCTATCGCCGCGATGCCGAGGGAGTTGGCGGATGAGACCCCTCCTCCCGATCCTGCTGATATTATTGTCCGCTGCTACCTCACCGCAGCCCGGACCGGTTGATCCGCACATCCAGTCAGTCCTCTTCGACTCCGATCAGGTCGTCGAGTTGCGCGGCGCGCTGGGGTGGCAGATCATGCTCGAATTCGGTTCGGACGAGCGGATCGAGAATGTTTCGATCGGCGACGCGCTCGCCTGGCAGGTGACCCCGAACAAGAAAGCCAGGAACCTGTTCCTGAAGCCGCTTCTCAAGACTGCATCGACCAATATGACGGTGGTCACCGATCGCCGGCAATATTCTTTCCAGCTCGAAACCGGGCCGCGTTCGGCATTTACGCCGTGGGTTGTGCGGTTCGATTATCCCCATGAAATCGTCGCAGCGGTCGAGGAGCCCTTGCCACCGCCGCCACCGCCGCTCAATTTCGCTTATTCGTCGAAAGGATCTGCCGCGCTTCGCCCCGCCCGGGTCTGGGACGACGGGTTGATGACCTATTTCGAATTTTCCGAGAACGTCCCGATACCCGCGATTTTCGCCGGGCAAGGACGCAACGAGACGCTGGTCAACTCAAGCGTTCGCGGACATGTCGTCGTGGTCCAGCAAACCGGCGGCAGCTTCACCATCCGGTCGGGCGAGCAGTTCGCCATGGTCACGCCGGGCCTGGGCAAGACGCGATGAACGAAACGATCATCGTCAAACGTCCAGTCGTTGCCCGCGAAGCTCGCCAGATCCCGCTTACTGCGGCGGCGATCGTGTTCGGCTTGCTGGGAATCGGTGTCTTTTCGTTTCTGTCCGAGGCCCGCGCCGCGCAGGAGGAGCGCTCGACCCAGCTGCCGCCCTTGCCGCCCAATCCGGCACCGCCAGCGCCCGGCGAAGCGCCGGTCGGCGCTGCGGCAATTGCCACTCAACCCACACCCGACGGACCGGGATTCTTCGATCCCAACCGGGCGGCGCCGGTCACATTGCAGGCTAGCGGCTATCCTACGGTCCCGGTTCGCGACTTCAGCGGCGCTCTCGGCAATTCGCCGCCGCGTCCGCCGGCAGCCGACAGCATGCGCGCTCGGCTCAATGCCCCAGCGCTGGTCGTCGACCTTGCGCAGAATAACCCACAACGGGTGGCTCCGTCGTTCCAGCAGAGCAGCGGCGTTAGCGAAGGCGGCGGAACCGTTAGCCAGACGACGACGACGGTGGCACTGCCTCCGTCGGGCGGGATCGCTGCAGTGGGCGCCGCCCCCCGCGATCAGAGCCTGTCGGACACCGAGCAATTCTCCCAGCGGGTCGGCAATTCCGAGATCGAAGTGGCTCACGCAAGCAGGATGGCGCGACTGGACCGGCTTGTCCCGCAAGGCGCCGTGGTCGGGGCGACGATGGAAACCGCGCTCAATTCCGACCTTCCCGGATATGCCCGAGCGATTGTTCAGCGCAACGTCTACAGCTTCGACGGGTCGGCGGTGATGATTCCGGCTGGAAGCCGGGTTATCGGCCAGTATAAATCAGGGGTCGCTCAGGGTGCCTCGCGCGTGTTCATCCTGTGGACGCGGTTGATCCGTCCGGATGGGGTGACGATTGACCTTGCCTCGCCGGCAACCGACGAACTCGGCCGCGGCGGCCTGTCCGGAAAGGTAAATCGTCATTTTCTCGAACGGTTCGGCGGAGCCATTCTGACGTCGGTCCTGAGCGGCGGCATCACCGCTGCTTCGGCTGCGCTTTCGGGCGGATCCACGGTCTTAGTCGGCTCGGCCAGCCAGGCATCCTCGCTCGCCGGGCAGGCGTCGCAATCCAACGATATTCCGCCGACAATCACCACGCGGCAGGGCGCCGGCGTGAGAATTTTTGTTGCCCGCGACCTTGATTTCTCCGCCGTCGGCCCGGCCCAATGAACTCCACCGCGCAACGGGTCTATCTCGATGCCTTCCTGGCTCCACTGGCCGACTTTCTGTCGCGGCAGGATGTCACCGATATCTATATCAATCGTCCCGGCGAAGTGTGGCTGGAGACGGCGTCGGGGACCGAGCGGCATGATGTTCCGTCGCTCGACGACGGTGCGTTATGGCGGCTTGCGCGCCAGATTGCGGCGGCATCGGACCAGGGCATAAATCGCGAGCATCCGCTCCTTGCGGCGGTCCTACCCGACGGTGCTCGAGCCCAGTTTTGCGCGCCGCCGGCGACGCGCGGCGACATGGTCGTGGCGATACGCAAGCACAGCATGCCAGACCTCCGGCTCGCCGATTATTTAAAGTCCGGTGCGTTCGACCGGTTAAGTCAAATGGCAACAGCGCGTGAAGCCGGTGAAGCGGCCTTGGCGGCGCAATTGGATAGCGGCGACACGGTTGGTTTCCTGGCTAATGCTGTGCGGCAGCGCAAGACCATCGTCATTTCGGGCGGCACCGGCACAGGAAAAACCACGTTCCTCAACGCGCTCCTCAAGGAAGCGCCCGACGACGAGCGGTTTGTCGTCATCGAGGATACCCCCGAGATCCAGCTTCATCACGAAAATGCGGTGGGCCTGGTCGCAGTTCGCGGTCGCTTGGGTGAAGCGGCGGTTTCGCCGGCCGATCTGCTCGAAGCCGCGCTTCGGTTACGCCCCGACCGGATCATCATGGGCGAGATTCGCGGCGCCGAAGCGATCAGCTGGCTGAGGGCGGTTGGCACTGGTCATCCAGGATCGATTACCACCGTCCACGCCAATTCACCCGACGGCGCGATCGAGCAACTGGCGATCATGTCACTCACGGCCGGAACCGAACTCGGCCGAGCCGAACTGGTCGATTACGTCCGAGCGACAGTGGACATCTTTGTCCAGCTTGGTCGGGACGGCGCCGACCGAATCGTGACCGACATCCGCTATGATCGTCGAAACCTGCCCAGCTGAAGCCGGCACCGGCCAGGTCAACCCAGCCAATCCGGCAGGTCCCAAAAGTTCGTCGGCTCAGGCTCCAGCAGCGCATTCCACGACCACTCGCCCGAGCCGAAGACTAGGAAGAGCGTTCGGTCGCCGTTGGGTATCGGCACCAGGCGGGGTCCTAAAATTGGCGAGGAGAGGCACTCCGGCGGGGCCATTTGCAGCGTTTCGGTAACATTCGTTCGGACCGCCTTAAGCGGACCTTCCGGTTCCGCTGTGGCAGCGCTCCAGTCGACATTCCAGATTACGATGGCGTCGGCGATGGACCGGGTTTCGAGCGGCGCATGGACGATTGCGTCCACCGCTTTTGGGTCACTCACAACTGCCAACGCGACAGAATCCAGAACCGAACAATAGTCCGTCGATAGTCCTAAGAGCGCTTGTTCCTCAGCCGAGAAGGGTTCGAATGCAGGTAAGGGATCGGTCAGGGAATTGGCGGACTTGATCGTGGGTAACTTGATCGACCGGACATGGCTTGTCTGGGGGGCAATTGAAACCGAGCTCATTCCCGCATCTTTTTGCACTTTGGGCCGGTGTGTGTGGAATGAAATCAGTGCCAGTAATGCGGCGAGGTTTAGCGCCGCTCCCAAACCAAGGGAAGCAAACCGCTGTTTGCGAGAAAGCGAGGTGACACTGTCAGATGTACGACTCACAGTTCAGCCCGCCACTTTGAAACGAATAGTGTCGCACGGACTTGGGCTCATGCAAACCGCCTCGCCTCCGCTTCAACTCACAAGATCGAGAGAATTCAAATACTGTCCCTCGAAATTCGCGGTGGCGCACAGCCGTCGCATGTCGAGAATGTTTAGCCGTCGGCGATCAAGCAGGATCACTCCGTCGCGGCGAAGGCGCTGGAGGGTGCGGTTGATGTGGACGGTGGTTAAGCCGATTGTATCGGCGAGCATCACCTGGTTGACTGGAAAATCGAACCAGCCGTCCTCGCTGATCTTTCCGACCTTTTTCAATCTAGCTGCCATTTCGCATAGGAAATGACTGAGCTTTTGTTCGGCCTTCGACTGGCCGGTATTGAGCAGCCATTCGCGCATGATGACCGTGTCCAGATGGGCCGAGAGTTGCAGCCCGCGCGTCACGCTCACGCTGGTCGCCACCGAATCGACGAATTTGCGCAGCGGGAATTTGGCAATTCGAGAAGGGACTAGAACCGAGACATTATGGTCGGCCCGATCCAATATCGTGAAACTGAGGTCGCAGATATCGCCGGGGACCAAGTAACCGAGGATCTGGCGATGCCCACCGGGCAGCAATTTGAAGCGATAGGCGAGGCCACTCAAGACGATGAAAATGCAGCCTGGGTTCGATCCTTCCTGGATCAGGTTGTGGTTGGCCTCGTAGCTCCTCGAATTTCGGCAAAAGCCCTCCAGCATTTCCACTTCGTTGACGTCGAGTTTCACGAACGTCTTCAGTTTCGCGGCGAGCGGTCCCCAGATGCCCGCGTCAGGTCGATAGTCGACGTTCGCATTAGCGGCATTGGTCCGATCGCCGGCCAACCGAATATCATCGCTCTCAGCGAACGACGCGCCGATCCGCGGCGCTGACGAAGCGACAAGCAACGACGTCGAACTTAGGTAGCGCAGCATACCCTTCGCCTCGCAATTCCAGGAAAACAAATGGAATTAAAGGGCTAGATACGATGCTGAATGCATCTCGGATGCAGCTTCAGCGTTTCAATTCGCCGCGGTCTATGGGCCGGCTTCGAGCTTTTCATCGAGAACGACTGTGTCGGGGCAATGAAGGAGAGTGGGCTCAGCTTAAATCGCCATCCCTTTTGGATGCCAATCCGGAGCGGCCGGTCTACTACGCTTATCTCTCTTCTTATCTCGTCGTGACTGACTGGCGGTGGAAGCAGTCATCAGCGAACCGCTCTCTGCAGATGTTCCCTGGTTGCAGCGAAATCAGCAAGGAAATTGATCCGGGTTAGGCCTACACTGATAGTCTACTCTCCTTGCATCCGGCCTTGGGGTGGCAGATTTAAGGCAATATCTCGCGGTGATGCAGCAAGGAAATAAAGAAGGGGAGCAGGGAATTTTTAACGATCAACTTTCGCTTCTCTAATATTCCAATCCCTCTGGGTTTCGCCCGGACACATTTGTCCCCTTAGCGCTCCACTCGGCCATAGGGGCCTTTGAACATCCACCCCGAAAGGCGCCTCTCAGGTAGATGCGGATCGCGGCACTTCTACGTTCCGATAACTCGCCGGAGGTTCTCCGAATCGTCGACGTAGATTGCCCCGCCTATAACTTCATCTCTCCCGCTTCTCTGGCTTGTTCCGCGTCTTCGACTTCCTTTGAGAACATGCGCCAGCTGCCGCGGACCTGCGGGATGTGGCGCTCTAGAATTAGGCTGTCGATCTCGCCGTCGGGCGGCATTCGAAACTCTGGTCGCACGCTGCATGGCCGATCAGCGGCCTCCCTGATGCGCTTGCTTGATCCGACAATCTTCTCATGCTGCGCCGGTGTCAGTGCGGGCATCGGCTTCCTCGGCTTACGCCAGTCTGGCCGGAATGTGTCCCACAGCGTCGCGCATATTCCGTCGCTGTCCGTGGGCGGCCGGCTTGCGAGGAGGAACAGGCCCTTGCCCTTCTCGTCGTCCGGCAGCGCCAGAAAGTGCGCGTTTAGCGAGGCGAGATCCTGCTTGAGGTCAGGTCCCCATAAGAAGCGCTGTTTCGGGCCGAGGAATTGTTCCGCCGTCGTGCGGTGCAGGCGGTCCCCCGACACGAACAGATCGGTGAACGGCAGATAGTAGAGGTACGCGATGTCGATCCGGTTGCTGGCGCGCTGGTCGGAGATAATGCCGTTCGACAGCGCGAGGTAGAAGTAAAGGTCGATCTCGAGGCAATGCGCGGCGAAGGGTGCATGCTCGCGCAAGGGCTTTGATCCAGCTCGGCGCCACGCAGACACAACGTCCGGTAGGGACCGGGGCGGCATTCCCAGCACACTATGCGCGATGTGAAGAGACTTATAGCTTTGGCCAGGGCTGTCGACGATCGCCTTGGCGAGGTCGCGCGCCGCGACGTGGTTGCGCGGCCTGCCCTCTTTCCGGAGCATCGCCTTGAACGCCTGCGCAATTCCAGGGAGGTCAAAATTACCGAGTGCGGCCCGCCAAGCATGGGCAGCGATGCGCTCGACCTCGAGGAAACGGCCTTGCTGCCACCGCTCGAACGCCTCGGCCTCGGGCGACTTCTTGTAGACGATCCCGACTTTACCCTCCACGCGCACGGGAATGCCCCCGGCGACCACCGGTCGGCCGTCCATGCCGACTGTTCCTCCGAAGAGCTCGTCCAAAACAAGGCGGTTGTGGAACGTGTTCATGTAGCTGTGGGCGACCGGCGTTCGCTCGGCTAGGCCGCCGACGATCTGCGCGGGCGTGCGTCCCCCCTCCGGCTCCTTGGCGAGGTCGGCCATCGTCTCCGCTAAGAACAGCGGTGAGACGACGCATGAGAACATTTGGTCGAGCATGGCGGCCTCATCGACGCTTAGACTCTGCAAGAACGATTTATCGAAGAGGAGCAGCGGTCCCATTGGGGTTGGCATACCATCGCTGATTCTAAGTGACTATCTGGGGCTGCGCAGAGCGTCTTCTGGCTGCTCTGGCGGGCAGCCGTGCCGCTGGTGCAGCTTCAACCTAAAGGGCCGCTCGGCCCGCAGACGCATTCCGTCGATTATCGGCTTGAGCAAGCCTTCGGGTTGGATGCTTCGGCAACGTCCGCTTTTACGGGTCGATCATCCGAAACCCGCCAGTCGGGTATCGGCTATAAACCGCTGGCCACGGTTTCGGGCCAAGCCCCCAAACGGATTTGCCGCCCTGTGGGGATTTAAGCCCAACGCCGTCAGGAGTTCTGCGATTAAGCCGATAATTTGGTAATACTAGGGACAGTTTCGTCCCTGGGAGGACGATCATGTCACATCTAGATGAAAGTGAGCGGCTCGGCGCAATGGCTGTCGAGTACGTCGCTCACAAAGCCCTTGTACCGGATTCACGCAACACCCGCAAGCATCCCAAGGCGCAGCTGGTCAAGCTTGAAGCGTCGATCCGTGAGTTCGGCTTCAACGCACCAATCCTAATCGACGAGGACAATAAGGTCATCGCAGGCCACGCTCGGCTCGTCGTCGCTCAAGCGCTGGGAATGGGGTCAATTCCCTGCGTCCGCGTCACCCATTTATCGGCCGTGCAAAGACGCGCACTTTCGATCGCTGATAACCGAATAGCCGAGCAGGCCGAGTGGGATCCTGAGGCGCTGAAGGCCGAGTTCGCGGCCCTCTGCACAATGGAATTCCCGTTAGAACTCACTGGGTTTGCTACAGCAGAAATCGACATCATCCTCGACGCGCCGCTGGTCACCATGTCGCCGACGTCTGATCCGGCCGACGTATTCGCCCCACCCGATCGCAGTGCACCCGCTGCGAGCCTGCCGGGCGATTGCTGGCTGCTCGGCAATCATCGGCTCTACTGCGGCAATGCCTTGGAGTTACAATCCTACGAGGAAGTCTTGGGCGGACACCGCGCGGCAATGGTGATCACCGACCCTCCCTTCAATGTTTCGATTCAGGGTCATGTATCAGGCCTGGGCAAGGCGGCTCATCGCGAGTTTGCAATGGCGTCGGGCGAAATGTCCCCAGACGAATTCACCAATTTCCTGCGCCAAGCAATGGACCTGATGGTCCGTTTCAGCACCGACGGGTCGATCCATTTCATATTCATGGACTGGCGGCACATTCGGGAGATCACGACGGCCGGCGCGGCGGCCTACTCTGAATTCAAGGCGCTGTGCGTCTGGAACAAGACGAATGGCGGCATGGGCTCTTTGTATCGGTCGAAGCACGAGCTGGTGTTCGTATACAAGAACGGCACCGCGCCACACTGCAACAATGTCCAACTCGGCAAGTATGGAAGATATCGCACCAACGTTTGGGACTATGCCGGCGCAAACGCGTTTGGCCGTGATCGTGATACGGATCTTGCATCCCACCCGACCACGAAGAGTGTGGCGCTAATTGCCGACGCCATCCGCGATTGTTCGAAGCGCGGCGACGTTATCCTCGACCCGTTTGCCGGATCGGGGACAATTCTGCTCGC
Source organism: Sphingomonas sp. (assembly GCA_013816595.1). Taxonomy (GTDB): domain Bacteria; phylum Pseudomonadota; class Alphaproteobacteria; order Sphingomonadales; family Sphingomonadaceae; genus Sphingomicrobium. The sequence continues at coordinate 35,500 of JACDEB010000003.1, forward strand.
GGCTGAGCGAACCGGGCGCAAGGCGGCAGCGATCGAACTCGATCCCCATTACGTCGATACCGCCATCAAGCGCTGGCAGGAGGCCGTAGGCGCGCAGGCGACCTTGTCGAACACCGGGCAGACGTTTGCGGAAGTTACGGTGGACCGTGGAAGAAATGCCATCCCACCCTCTGCCTTGCATGGGGAGGCGGACGATGACTGAGGGCACAGGCTACAAGCGGCCGCCGGTCGCGTCCCGGTGGAAGAAGGGCCAATCCGGCAATCCCAGCGGCCGCAAGCGCGGTAAGCTGAATCTGCGTACCGATCTCATCGCCGAGCTCGAGGAGGTCATCCAGATCAACGAGGGCGGCTCGGCCCGTCGAATAACGAAGCAGCGAGCATTGCTGAAGTCGCTCGCGGCTCGGGGCATCCAGGGCGACGCACGCGCGGCAAATCTGATCCTCAGTCTGATCTCCCGGCTCCTAGAGCCAGATGAGCAATCGGCGATCCCCGAGGAAATGGGCCCGGAAGATAAGGCCATCCTCGACGCCTATTTGACCAAACATCTCAAGAATAAGGATTCATCGAAATGAACCAGCCTTTTCAGCCGCTTGATGCGGCACTGCGCTCCCACCTTCCCTCGTTCACCCGCAAAGTTTTTCGGGAGCTCAGCCCGGGGACGCAATTCGATGACAATTGGCACATCGATGCGCTGCTTCACCAGCTCGAGCTGACGAGGACCGGCGACACCAGGCGACTTATCATCAATGTGCCGCCGCGGTCCTTGAAGTCGATTTGCGCTTCGGTCGCATTGCCTGCGTTCATCCTCGGGCACAATCCGGCTGCCCGCATAATCTGCGTTTCATACGCGCAGCCGCTCGCCGCGAAACTGTCCCGCGACTTTCGGAAAGTGCTCGGCAGCGCATGGTATCGACGCATATTCCCGGGAACGATCGTGTCCAAGGACACCGAGGACGAGATCGAAACGACCAAAGGGGGAGGCCGCCTCGCGACATCCATCGGCGGTGTCGTGACTGGCCTGGGGGGCGATTTCCTCATCATCGATGATCCGATGAAACCGGAGGAGGCATGGTCTGAAACGACCCGGGACCGTGTGAACCGCTATTATCGCGAAACCCTCACCGCGCGCCTGGACAGCAAGCTGAACGGCGTAATCATTATCGTGATGCAACGGCTGCATGACGAAGATCTCGCCGGACACGAACTTCGCGAGCATCCCGACCGCTGGACCCATCTCAACCTGCCAGCGATCAACGACACGGACAGATTGATCCAGCTGGGCGCCGGCCGGACACATCAGTGGAGAGCTGGCGAACTCCTCCACCCGCTGCGCGAACCTCAGTCGGTGCTGGATGACCTCCGCGCCGATTTGGGAAGTCTGGCGTTTGAATCGCAGTGGCTGCAAGCGCCAACCCCGGACGGTGGTCACATGGTGAAGAAGGAGCATATTCACCTGTATCAGCGAGGGCTGAATCTCGCTGCCGGCCAGATTGTTCAATCGTGGGACACCGCGCTCAAAGGCGACCCGTCAAGCAACTATTCGGTATGCACTACCTGGTTTCGGCGCGGACCCGATCATTTCCTCCTGGATGTATACCGAAAGCAGGTCACGTTCCCCGAGCTGCTGAACGCCGCCAAGGACCTTTACCAGACCCATCGGCCCGAGGCAGTTCTGATCGAGGACGTTGGCTCGGGGATGTCTCTGATCCAGCAGCTCCGGGCGGAGACAAGTGTCCCCGCAATCGGCATAAAACCGAAGTTGGACAAAGAGACGAGGTTATCGACAGTCCTGCCCATGTTCGAAGCAAAGCAAGTCTGGCTGCCCGAGGAAGCGAGTTGGCTGCCTACGCTTCTCCAGGAGCTGCATGGCTTCCCGCTGGCAAAGCATAACGACCAAGTCGACAGCATAACTCAATATCTAAGCTGGGCCCGGGATCGATCCTACGGGACATTCTCCTGTGACTGGGGTCACCGCCCCGCCCGCCTGGACGAGGCACAGCACGAGCCTCTTTGGCATCCGAAATACACTCCGTTCCGATAAGTGATCGCAATTGCGCCCGGAGCGAGACGGAAGCCCGTCTGTCGCTCCGGGTTCAGGCAAGCAATTCTGACGCTGGCACCTCTAACGGTTTCGCCAGCTTCTCGAGCACGAGTATCGAGGGATTTCTCGCTCCGCGCTCAAGGTCCGAGATATAGGTCCGGTGCACGCCGGCCTCGAACGCGAAGCGTTCCTGAGACCAGCCGCGCTTCGCTCGCAGTCGTTTGAGGTTCAGACCGAGCCGCTGTCGAATATCCACCGCGGCATGAAGCTCGATTGTAGACGATCCATCTACAGACAATCAGTGACAATTGCGTTGACTTCTGTGCCCGGATGACCGCCAATGATGTCACTGATTGTCTACATGGGGACGTCGAATGAGATTTCCGGTGCTTGCGCTTATGGCGGTGCTTGGCCCGCTGCCTGCCGGCTGCGTTTCAATGGGCCCCAACTATGACCCAGCAGTAGTCGAGAGCTTGCGGCCTGGAATGGATCGAAGCGAGGTAATTGCGCTTCTTGGCCGGCCGACCTCACGAGCAGTGCTCGCAGATGGAAGCCAGCAGCTGATGTGGGTCCACTCGAAGGGCTCAATGTTCGGCGCGACCGCGCGATCGGTTATTCTCATTTTCGGCCCGGACGGCAAATATCTGCGGCTGCTCAGCGAAGCAGAAACCAACCTTCGCTGACCGCGGATCGCGCAAGTAGCTCCACGAAAATTTTTCTCCCATTGAACCGGAGTGCGTGATGTCGTTTGTCTGGATCGTCGCCCTCATCGTGATCGTCGTGGTGACGGCCGCCGTTGGCCAGGGAACGAACCAGCTCGCATTGCTCTCGACATGGATCTTCTTCCCAGCGGCCATCACTCTGTATTTTGCGCCCGGGATTGTGGCCGCTACCCGCAACCATCCCAATCGGATGCCAATTGTTCTGCTTGATTTATTCCTCGGCTGGACGGTCGTTGGCTGGATCGGCGCGCTGGTGTGGGCCTATTCTTCTACCCCTCCCTCCGTCGCACGAGTACCGCCTCCAGGGTTGCCGGAAAGTGAAACGAAAAAGTGCCCATACTGCGCTGAGGATGTTCGCGCCTCAGCTATCAAATGTCGCCACTGTGGCTCGGAACTCGAACCGATCACTGGCGCCTGATATCAAAAGCGGAGGATGGGCCGGTCGTCATCTCCTCGCACGCTGCCCCAACATTAATTAGCCTGTACGGTGACTGCGCCGCATTCGGCAGAGCCCATCCTTGTCTTCAAAGCCCGCCGATCCATCACGCGTAAGCGGCCGTTCGATCAGCCTTTACGTGAATGTCCGCTTTCGACCCAAAGCGGACATTACGTGCTTATCCGTCCAGCGCACTGATGGCACTGTCCGAATACTTACACTCTCACCCTTTTCGGCCTGGCCCGACGGTCCATTCAGTAGCAAGGCTCGCCTTGGTCGTCCGTCGACGAAACGGGGCTCGTTAACGACATTTTCGAACGCGATTCTCGATGTTATTCCTGCGGCCCGTGCCGCCTGTTCGAGAACGGCTTCGGCATAGGCCCAGCTCATTGGCTTAAGGCGCATTGTCCGATGGCTGGCGATGTAGATTATGACCGCTTTGCTCTCAGCAGTCATCGCCGACCACCCATCGGACCGTCGGTAGCTGATTGATCGCCCGCTTCAATCGGCGCAAAAACAACTTTCGCTCCTGTTACTGCAATGGTGACGTCAAAAATGTGATGCGTTGTCTTAAGGATCGGCCACTCGCCAACCTTCATTAGGAGTGAGGTTCGCGCGGCTAATTCAAGCCACCAACAAAGAGCTGACGTGCCAGACGCGCTCAATGGCAGGGCCCGCTGACGGCGAGCTGACGGATGATTTGGGACGGTGGTCGGGTCTAGGCCGTTAGAGGCAGCCGTATCTCGACGACGGTGTGATCACCGGGGACAAATCGCACGTCTCCGCCGTGCGACCTGGCCACGTGGCGAACAATGGAAAGCCCGAGGCCCGCACCGCCCCCTGTTGATGATCCTTTTTGAAAGCGCTCAAAGAGGCTCTCGTTAGCTTCCTTCGGCAAATCGCGGCCTTCGTCCGCAACAGTGATGGACGCCGTTCCGCCACGGAATGATTTGGCTTTGACCGTCACTGTGCCCAGACCGTGGATTAATGCATTTTCGATCAGATTCCGGAACATGTCGCGCAAGTCGTCCGCGCTACCGCGGGATGCCAGCGGCTCGTCGGCAACTACTTCGATTGCTCGGACTTTCGATTCCGCCAAGGGCACCACCCCGGCTGCTGCCTCACGTACCAGCCGGGCCAGGTTAACTTCGTCATCTGCAGGAACCCGGACCGCCTCCTTTCGCGCGAGGTCGAGAAGCTGCGAGACGAGGCGGCTCATCCTCGCGATATCGGTGTCAATGCTATCCCAGGCGATTTTTCGCTTTCCGAGGCGCGCTCGCTGCAATCGTAAGCTCAGGACCGTCAGCGGCGTCCTCAATTCATGTGCGGCGTTAGCGGTTATCCGCCGTTCGATTTCATAGGATCCTGCCACTCGATCCATTGCATCGTTGAAAGCCTTGACTAGCGGCCGGATTTCTACAGGCAGCCGTTCCGCTGCAATCCGCTGATCGAGATTCAGCGGACCGATTTTTGCGGCTTCTGCCGAAGCTGCTTTGAGCGGGTCAAGGGTGCGCCGGGTGATCAGGACAATTAGAAACATGGCCAGAAGCGCAAACGGCACAAATATGAAGAGCGGCTCGATGCTTTCTTCAAGCAGACTTTCGACGAGCGCCTCGTCATCCGGACCTTGTCGCGCGACCACAACAAAGCCGCCTGTGCGTAACCGAACTGACATTGTCGGCTGTGCCTCGGGGCCAAGAAATTGAAGCTCGCCCCATGATGCCGTGCCCGATGGAATATCCGTCAAAGGCAATGGAGATCGACCGACGAGGTTGGGCGAGACGGCGACGATCCTGTGGTGTTTACTGTAGACGGAGTAATAATAGCCGCTGTCAGTACGGTCATAAACCTTCTGCCAGTCGGGTGAGACGCGAACCTGCGGCGCACCATTTGGGCCGAGCCGTATACTTGCCACGAGCTCGCGCGCTTGCTCTTGAAGAGCGCGCGCTTTGACGACCTCATACGAACCACGAGTATCCAAGTAAAAATAGGAGATGGTCGCTGTCGCCCCCACCACGAGAGTCAATGTCAGAGCCGCCGCAATTCTGGCGCTGAGGCTGTTAGACCAGAGGGAGCGAATGCGCATTGCTCACCATTAGCTGGATATCAGGCGATAGCCGATTCCCCTTATGGTTTCGATCGCAACCAACCCTCCAGCTGCTTGCAGTCTCCGACGCAACCGGGATACTAGCGCCTCTAGCGCATTTGGAGTGACCGGCTCACGGAACGCGTAGAGTCTCTCTTCCAGCGCTTCTCTTACGACCGTGCGCTCGCACGCCCGCAGCAATTCTTCGAGAAGTGCCCCCTCACGACGCGATAAGGTCAGCTCGCGCCCGGAAACATCAGCCGTGCGTGAAATCACATCAAAGGACAGATCCCCACAGGTCATTCGGTTTTCCCGCCGCCGACCTGGTCGCCTAAGCACTGCTCTGAGTCGCGCCTCCAATTCAAGCAGATCGAATGGTTTGAGGATGAAATCGTCTGCTCCCGCATTGAGCAAGGACAACCGATCGTTCAAAGCATCTCGCGCTGTGAAAATCACGATGGGGAGCTCGCTCCGTGTGAGCATTCGCGCTTCGGTCAGTAGGTGCTCGCCGGAACCGTCCGGCAAGTTTAAATCGAGCAATAGCAGATCGTACTGGCTCAATCGCAGCGCGGCGAGCGCCTCATCGGCGCGGCCCACCGCATCGAGGGTATACCCGGCGGTTTCGAGGTGCTCGGCCACCAAGTCCCTGAGCGGAACGTCATCTTCGACAATTAAGAGCTTCATCGCGCCCCACCGACATAGGCTCCATTTGCTGACGCAAGTCTGACAATTTCCACGAATCGTCAGAATTTCGTCAGAGTGTCTGAATATCGACATTGCTATGGCATATTGCGGTAGACTGCGTCTTCGAGAGGATTTTGTTGTGACCAGCCGTCTCATCGCGCGCGTTTGTGGGCCTGCAATGATGTGCTTTTGGGCACCCGGTGCTTGGGCGCAGCTCAGCACGCCTGCGACTCCTGTTGTTGGCTTGCGTACCCGGGCGGAAGACGCTCAGTCTCCCCAACAACCTCCACGTCTTTTGAATCTGCCGCTTCTGACGCCGCGAGAGGACCAGTTGCCGGTGTCCTTGACGCTGGAACAAGCGCTGGGTGAAGCGGAAGCGCGCTCACCCGCAGTCATTGCCGCTCAGGCGCGGGTCGAGGCGGCAAAGGCACGCGTACGGCAGGCAGGAGTCCGGTCCAATCCCGAACTTAGCATCCAGGTCGAAAACTTCGGCGGCACCGGGCAAATCTCTGGAATTCGAAGTGCGGAAACGACCGTCGCCATCAATCAATCGCTGGATTTTGGCGGTCGCCGCCAGACGCGAAAGACCGCGGCCAGAGCGGATCTGGCAGCCGAGGAGTTGCGCCTGGCGATAGCGCGCGCAGACCTCGCCCAAGCCGTGCGCGAACAGTTTGCCAAGGCCGTAACCGCTGCTGAAAAGTTTCGGATTTCAACGGAGAACGATGCTCTGGCGCGGGAGATTGCGCGCATCACATCGATCCTTGTGAAGGAAGGGCGCGAGGCGCCGTTGCGCGCGATCCGCGCTCGGTCCGCAGCCGCGCAAGCGGCAGCTGAACTTGAGGCCGCACGCGCTGAGGAGCAAGCGTCGCGCAACACCTTCGCCTCTCTGTTCGGCGCGACAGTTCCGCCGAAAGATCTTCAAGGGGGATTACTTGACCTCAGGCCCCACGCAGTAAATCCCGAACAAAGCCTCGATGTCCGGCTCGCGGACGCCCAACGATTGCGCGCAGAAGCGGAGGTCGCTCAGGAGAGCTCCGTTGCTCGGCTGAACCCGGCGGTTGGCCTGGGCGTTCGGCACATGCAGGACACGGGGAACGTAGGGCTGGTGGCGGGAGTCTCAATGGCCTTGCCCCTGTTCGACAGGAACAGAGGAAATATTGCCGCAGCGAAGGCGGACTTGCGCGCCGCCGAAGCCAATTTCGCCAGCGTCGCCGCATCGGCTAGGGTCAGAGCGCGAAACGCAATCACCAACGTAGAGGCGGCTGGGGCGCGCGTGGCGGCGCTCGAGAAGTCTGCAGTTCCGGAAGCCGCTGAAGCACTCCGGCTGGCCCAACTGTCCTATGCCGAGGGCCGAGCTACTCTGCTCGAGCTGTTCGATGCACAGAATGCCTATCGTGATGTACAGTCTGCGCTCGTCGAAGCGCGTCTCGCGCAGGCGCTGGCCACAGCCGAGCTCGGGCGGGCAAGCGCACAATGAACCGCCAGTATCTCGAAGTGGTAATGGTTAAGCATGAACGCCGGACGCTGGCGACGATCATCGCACTTCTCGCAGTATTGGCGTTGCTCGTCGGCCTGGCGATCGGGCGATCCTCGGCGCCGACTCAACCATCCAAAGCTGCCGCCGAGGCGGAGCCACGGCCATCCGTTCCTGGGTTTGTTGCGATGACGCCCGCGGCCCTCGCCGCCACCGAAATCCGGCTGGAGACAGTGAGCGAAGGTTCACTGGGGGCTGAGATCGTATCGCAGGCAACCGTTACGGCGCCCCCCGACGGTTCGGCCCTGCTTGCAGCGCGAGCTGACGGCGCGGTCGCCCGCATTGCAAAGGGGCTGGGTGATCCCGTTCGTGTCGGTGAGACCGTCGCCCTGCTCGAAAGCCGTGAAGCGGCTGCGTTCGTAGCGGAACGCAATGCCGCTGCCGCCCGCGCTCTGGCCGCACGCGCGGTCGCCGCTCGCGAGCGCCGGTTGTATATTGAGCGGATCACCGCGCGCCAGGATCTCGAAGCCGCGGATTCGGCCCGCGCGCAGGCGGAGGCCGAGCTCCAAAGGGCTAATGCGGCCGTCGCTACGGCGGGTGTGACCGGCAACGGACGTTATATTGCCGTGCGAAGTCCGATCGGTGGCCGCATCACGAAGTCCACCGTCCAGCTCGGCGCCTACGTCACCGCGGGTGCCGAGCTATTCCAGGTATCTGATCCGCGCCGTATCCAAGTCGAGGCCGCGGTCCCCGCCCTTGACGCGCAGCGGATCGTCCCGGGCGACCCGGCCGTCATCGAGCTGCCAGGCGGTGGTCAGCTCGGTGCGCTCGTGCGGTCAATCACACCTTCGCTAAACCTCGAAAGCCGTGCGGCCACGATCGTCTTGCAACCCTCCGGCACACCAGTCGGTTTGACGCAGGGTCTGTCGTTACGTGTCCGCATTACACCCCGAGGCAGCGTAACCACCGGGATCGTGCTCCCGGAAGAAGCTGTGCAGCAGGTCGCGGGGCGCGATGTCGTCTTTATCAAAGTCCGCAGAGGATTTCAGGCGATTCCGGTGACGGTGGGCAGCCGGAGTGCCGGGCGCGTGCAGATCGTTGAAGGCCTTCGTTCCGGATTGATTGTAGCCACATCAGGCGCGTTCGCGCTGAAATCGCAGCTTGGGTCCGGCGAGGTGGAGGGTTGAAGCCTTCTCGAACGCTTGCAATGCGAAACAGGAATGGGATCCTGAAAATTGTTCGTGAGGACGACGCCGGATGATCGACCGCTTGCTCGATATGGCGGTGCGGTTACGGTGGGCCGTCCTGGCAATTACCTTGCTGCTCGCCGCCTACGGTGCCTATCAGCTTGTCCGTGTGCCGATCGACGCGGTGCCCGACATTACTAACAAGCAAGTGCAGGTGAACACGAGTGCGCCCGCCTTTGGCCCGCTCGATATTGAGCGGCTGATTACATTCCCGACCGAGACTGCCCTCGCTGGCATCCCAGGCCTCACGCAGACGCGATCGATTTCCCGCAACGGATTCAGCCAGGTCACCGCCATCTTCCGCGATGACGTGGACCTTTATTTCGCACGGCAGCAGGTCGCGGAACGGTTGAACCAAGGGCGCGAAACCCTGCCCGCCGGAGTCGAGCCACAAATGGGTCCAGTGTCGACCGGACTTGGCGAAGTGCTGATGTGGTCGGTGGATTACGCGCCGGCCGGCACCAAGCAGAATCCCCGGATCGCGGGCCGTCCGGGCTTTCAACCCGACGGATCCTTCCTGACGCCAGAGGGAGAGCGACTCAGCGACGACATCGCCAAATTGGCTTACCTGCGCACGATCGAGGACTGGGTGATTCGTCCCCAACTCCGCACGGTCGAGGGCGTCGCCGGCGTCGATTCGATTGGCGGCTACCAAAAGCAGTTCGTGGTCGAGCCGGACCCCGCCCGGCTGGCAGCCTATAACATCTCCTTTGCTGATCTAGCGACTGCGCTGGAGAACGCCAATGTTTCGGTCGGTGGCAATTTCGTCGAACGCGCCGGCGAGGCGTTTCTGGTCAAGGCTGATTCACGAATCCGCCGGATTGATGAGATCGCGCGGGCAGCTGTCACACTGCGCGGCGGCAACCCGGTTACCGTGGCCGACATCGCAAGCGTGCGGGTTGGCGGGGAGTTGCGGACGGGCGGGGCCTCCATCGGTGGGCATGAGACCGTCATCGGTACGGTGCTGATGCTTGCCGGCGGCAACAGCCGGATTGTCGCCAAGGATGCAGCCGAACGATTGCGCGGTGCGTCGCGATCGCTGCCGCCAGGCGTCAAGGTGACGATCGTCTATGATCGCTCAACGCTGGTGGATGCGACCATCAGCACGGTCCAGAAGAACCTCGCAGAAGGCGCCTTGCTCGTGACCGCCATGTTGTTTTGGCTCCTCGGGAATATCCGCGCCGCAATAATCGCTGCGCTCGTCATCCCTCTGTCTTTCCTGATGATGGCGACCGGCATGAACCAGTTCGGGATATCGGGCAATCTCATGAGTCTCGGCGCGCTTGACTTCGGGCTGATCGTCGACGGCTCGATCATCATCATCGAGAACTGCCTCGGCCGGCTTTCACTGCGCCAGCACGCCGTTGGGCGCACCCTGAAGCTTCCCGAACGATTGCACGAAGTATTAGAAGCGTCGCGGGAAATGGTTAGGCCCACGATCTTCGGCCAGGCCATCATCCTGCTCGTCTTCGTTCCTCTACTCACGTTCACGGGCGTAGAAGGCAAGATGTTCACGCCGATGGCAACTACGCTGATGCTCGCGCTGATCGGCGCATTCGCCCTTTCGCTCACTTTCGTTCCCGCGATGGTTGCAATTCTTATCCAGGGCAGGGTCGCGGAAAAGGAAGTCAGGGCGATCGAATGGACAAAGAAACACTATGAACCCCTCCTGGGCAAGGTGATCGCGAAACCATGGCCATTAATTGGGGCGGGGATCGGGACGTTCGTTGTTGCCCTCCTCATCTTTCTGACACTTGGACGCGAATTCATTCCAACCCTCAACGAGGGCGACATTGGCGGCCAGATCGTTTCCGTCCCTTCGACCAGCCTGCCCGAAAAAATGCGGATGGAAATGCAGGCAGAGCGGCTCATTTCGCAAATGCCGGAAGTCGCGTTCGCCTATTCGAAGACCGGCACGACCGAAGTCGGGAGCGACCCGCAGGGCCTCAATAACTCCGACATTTTCATCATCATGAAGCCTCGTTCCCAGTGGCCGGACGGATCGGTCACTAAGGATCAGATTATCCGCAAAGTTGAAGATCGGGTCGAGGTGCTGATCGGAAACGCCTATGATTTCTCGCAGCCGATCCAGAACCGGTTCGAGGAGCTCCTCGCGGGCGTACGCGGTGCAGTTGCCGTCAAAGTGTTCGGCAGCGATCTTGGGCAATTAAACCGCATTGCGCAGCAAATTTCGGGCGTGATAACGGCGGTTCCCGGAAGCGCAGACGTCCGGGTCGAACAGATCGCAGGCTCCCCTACGCTCGACGTTCAGCTAGATCGAAACGCGATCGCCACATACGGCCTTTCCGTCGCGGACGTGAGCGATACGATCGGCGCGGCGCTGGGAGGCCGCGAGGCCGGTCTCGTGTTTGAAGGCGAACGCCGCTTCCCAATTGCCGTGCGAATGCCGAGTGCGACGCGCAACGATCTGGACTCGATTGGCGCTTTGCCGGTGATGCTTCCGGAATTTGGCGCGGGCCCCCGACTGTCGGTGCCGCTGCGCCAGTTGGCCCATTTCCAGATTTCCACTGGGCTGAACCAGGTCAGCCGGGAAAATGGTCAGCGAAGGGTGGTCGTCCAGGCCAATGTCCGGGGCCGGGACCTCGGATCGTTTGTGACTGAGTCGCAGGCGAACGTTGAGCGACGGGTCAAGCTGCCGCCCGGTGTCACGATCACGTGGGGCGGCCAATATGAAAACCTTCAGGCCGCGTCCGCGCGCCTGTCGATTGTCATCCCGATCGTCTTGGCGCTGATCTTCGGAATATTGTTTCTGGCACTCCGGGGTGTGACGCCGGCTCTCGCGGTCTATTCCGCGGTTCCCCTTGGGCTTGCCGGAGGGATTTTCGGGCTGGCGATTGCACGGCTCCCATTCTCCATCTCAGCAGCAGTCGGCCTGATCGTCCTGTCCGGCGTCACTGTCCTCAATGGACTCGTCGTCATGACCAGCATCGAACAACGAATATCGGCGGGAGTGGCAGTTGACCAAGCAATACAGGAGGGAATGATGGACCGTGTGCGGGCCGTGCTCATCACGGGTATCGTACCCGCCGTCGGGTTCATCCCGATGGCCATTGCGACCGGGCGTGGAGCAGAAGTTCAAAAGCCCCTTGCAGTAGTGGTGATCGCCGGGCTCGTCGTCTCAACCTTGCTGACGCTGTTTGTCTTGCCCGCCCTAAGTCAGTTGCTGATTCGTGCGCAGGCGAAGCGCCATATGCCGGGCGATTACGACCTCGAAATGGCCGCCGACATCGCCTCATCCGCGCCGTGACACCTTGGTCGGCGCATGGCGGCCAGCGGGATTCGTCGGCGTGGCAGCCGAAGTAGAACCTCGCCAACTCTCTAACTCTAGACCTTCGCCATTGGTTGGAAGGTCGGCAAGGGATCGAAATGGCGTGTCAGCGAACTACCGAGCTGTGCCACCAGCCTCAGCAAATAGTAGGTCAGAGCTACCAACAAAGCGAAGGGCCGCTCCCAAACGGGCATTTCGACAGCCTCCGCGCGAAACAGAATTCGGTACCAAGCCCGGGTAAGACTCTTCGCCAAATCGACGAACGCGTATGCGAACCTTCCGAGTGAATGACTGGTTCGGGTGTGAAAAGCTAGAAAATCAGCATCCAAACCGGCGGTCCAGGCGCGCCATACTAGAAACTTCACACCCGGGTGCGGAGCATGGATGGCCATCGCCTTTGACGTCCTGACGAACCGGTGGCCCTCGGAACGGATCGCGCGCAACCATATCACACATTGTTTTTTGTATGCTTGCAGATCGGGAAAGGGATGAGCACGGAAGAACTCCGTTCGTACCGCGAAATTATTGACGTGAATGGCCTTTCGCCGCTCCGTCGCCTCACCCTCCCCAACGAGATCGAAGATCCAGCTCAGCGCCATGGCGCGGGACAGGAAATCGTCATGACCGAGCATAGTGAAGCCGCCGACGGCCATGACTTCGGGATCATCGAACGGCGCTATGATTGCTTCAAGCCACCCCGGCTGGGGCACGGCATCGCTGTCAATCATAACCGACAATTCGGTGCCGGCACGCGCGACACCGTAATTTTTCAGCTGGTAATAAGTCAATCCGTCGGTGGCGGTGAGGATCAAGTCCGCGAGTTCGGGCAGCCGCGGCGCGGCTTCCTCGATGGTTACCTCGATCGCCTTCGGCGACACGCTGTGGCGATCATAGAGGTACATGACACGCGGACGCCGCGGCAGGCGCGGCCCGACTTCGGCCAGCTCTCGGGCAAGGCCATCCATCGCCATGCGGGTCCATTGGTCCGGCACGTCGATCGCATTTTCCCATTCGACAATAATCGTCACGTCCGGGAGGGCCGCGGAAGCTCCCACTATCATTCAAGATCCTTCGCCGGTTCAATGTGAAACAGGGTCGTTCAGTTTCGCCAGTGCGCGCCCCCAACGCCTAGTCCTGCTAAACCCGTTAACCCGAGTTCGCGGCCAACATCAGGCCGCAGCGCCAAAAGACATTGAGAATACTTAATGTGAGAAGGTTGCCGAAACTGTCCAGCTGGTTCAGGGAAGCTGCGTGCGGATCGGTTTCCTCTCACTCACGACCAGATTCACCAGATCGCACACCTGCGTCCCATCGCACAAGAGCTGGGGCGCATCTCTGACGCGTAAATTATCCTGGCTCTGACGAACGACCGAATTCAGGTTGAAGTGCTGCGCCTCGGCTGCGGCGGGAGGGCGGCGCCTTTAGGATTAAGACAGTGACTTCCTGGATGCTCGGCGGCATTGGCCAAACCCTTCATGCAACCGACCTTTTCGTGCTCTTGGCAGACTTCGAGACGCTTCCCGCGGCAGTCTTGAGGCGATGTTCGCGGACTTTACCGATTCCTTCCCCAGCGCGACCTCGGTGGTCGGCCAATGACGGATGCGCCATCGTCGCCCCCAACCCGGTACTGATCGCGGCGGCGATCGATCGAGCACCGGCGCGACCCAGGCCGCTCCTACTTCGCAATGTGGCCGAACGCTATTCGATCGCGAATGGAATCGCGAGCCACGAGGCCGCACTGCGCGATCTGATTGGCCATCGGCCTGCGCAGCGGACTGGCTGGTGAGCGCAGTGGCGACGGCGATTCGAAACTGGGTTAAGGACCGGCATTTCCGCTTGTTGCTGAAAAACAGCGGCTATTTGGCGGGTTCACAAGTGGTTGCGGCGCTGGCCGGCATCGTCACCGTCGCATTTGCCGGACGCAGCCTTGGGATTGTCATGTTCGGTATGCTCGTGCTGATTAACAGCTACGCGCAGGCAGTCAGCGGTTTCAGCAAGTTCCAATCGTGGCAACTGGTTGTCCGCTACGGAGCACCCGCGATTGCACGAGGCGACCTTGCGACCTTCAAAAGGGCAACCGGATTCGCCTTGGGTCTGGATATCGTCAGCGGCGTGGCCGGGATGATTATCGGCATCGCACTTCTCCCCTTGGTTGCCCAGGGTGTGGGCATTTCGGATAGCTACATAGGCGGCGCGATTCTCTATTGCACGTTATTGCCGATGATGGCGGCGGCAACGCCCACTGGAGTCCTCCGAACACTTCAGCGCTTCGACCTCGTCAGCTGGCAAGGCACGTCGACGCCCATAGCCAGAGCGATTTTGGTGGCAATCGCTTGGGCGACACATGCAAGTTTCCAGGTGTTTCTGCTGATTTGGTACGTGACGGCGTTGGCCGGCGACTGCTTCTTATGGTTCCTCGCATGGCGTGAGCTGCAACGACGCGGGCTCCTGTCGGGTCTCCGCCCGGCACTGAGACCAAGCAATTTGGACGGCGGGTGGCGCTTTGCGATCAACGTCAACCTCAACACCACGCTGCTGACGGTCTCGGGACCGGTCGCGCGTTTGATTGTCGGATCGTTGCTAGGTCCCGCGGGCGCGGCACTTTATCGTGCCGCCTCGTCATTGGCAGATGCCGTTCGCAAGCCAGCCGATCTGCTTTTGAAAGCCTATTACCCGCAAATTACGACAATGAATTTTAGGTCCAAGACGCCGTGGAAGCTGATGGTTCGGACGGCTTCGCTGACCGGAGCGGCGGCATTGATCGCGGGACTTTTGCTCGTCCTCTTTGGTCAGGATATCATCACCGCCGTGTTCGGTGAAACGTTTGCTCCAGCCTACTCGCCATTGCTGGTGTTGCTCCTCGTGCCGATCATCGGGATGATCAGTTTTCCGATCACGCCGATGCTTTATGCACTCGATCGTTCGGAGGCCCCGCTGCGGGCACGGGTGGTCGGAACCGTGCTGTATCTCCTCCTCATATTCCCATTGTCAGCACGCTTTGGATTGATCGGCGCCGCCGCCGCCGCGGCCGCGGGATACGCAATATCGGTAGGGATCACCGCCATGTCACTCGCGAGCGAACACCGACGCTTGCGTGCGGCGAAACAAATCAAGAAAGCGGCCGGGTGCCCGTAATCCGACACACTCGGGCAGATGTGCCGACTGTGTCCGTGATCATGCCGCTTTATAATCGGGCCGCCACGGTAAAAGCCGCGATTGACAGCGTGCTGCGGCAAACTTTCCCTGACTTTGAACTGGTCGTTGTCGACGATGCTTCAACTGACGGGGGAACAGAAATAGCGGGAAATTTTGCCGACGAGCGTATCCGCCTCGTCCGCCTTCCACAAAACCGGGGCGGCAATGCGGCGCGCAACGCCGGCATTCGGCTCGCCCGTGGGCGCATCTTGAGCTTCCTCGACAGCGACGATGAATTCATGCCCCACAAGCTCGAAGTAATTGTCGGGATTTTGAAATCGGGGGAATTCGAAGGTGTGATCGACAGCTACCGCAAGCTTTATCCGACCCGAAGTAACAGGACCAAGGACTGCATAAACCCAAAATTGGAGGCCGAGGATGCCATCCTCAAGGCACTGTTCAATCGCCGGATCTGGAAGTCCACCCCTGGCATCAGCGTAACCGCCCAGGCGGCGTTACGCGCGGGATTGTTCGACGAAGGGCTTCGCCGACGGCAGGATTTTGATTTCCTCGTGCGGCTGGCGCGCTCGGCTAAAGTCATCAGCGTTCCAACAATCACTTGGCTGAAACACCGTACCGATGACAGCATTACGGCCAATCTCTCAGGTTTTATGGCCTCCCTCATGGAGTTCTGGGATCGTCATCCAGAATATTACGACAACCCGGATTTCCGTCCCGGTTTCGCTGCCGACATCACACTGCATTTAAGTAAGCTCTTTATTACCGGACGCCTTCGGCAATTGGTGATGGACGCCGCGACGGTTGCGCGGCGTATTGGCTACCCAAGTCTTTGCACCAGCATTGTCGTTGGAACGCGCGAACTCCTTCGACTCAAGCGGCATCGGACCGGGATCGGCGGCGAGCATGGATGACTTCGGCGTCACAGTGCGGAATTAGAAGTTCTAACACAGCGTAACGAGCCCAAATGGCGTCGTTACCCATCAGCTTGTTCGTTCTGTTCGCGCATCTTGACTGAACGAAATATTCGCATGCGTTAACAAAACTGGCCTCGTCCAAGGCAGTCAGGGGATGTTTGCGGCGCATGGCCGCGGGTGGATTGCCGGGGCTTTTGCCGTATCGGCGAAAGCATACTGGTCAAATAGCCCGTCCGGTTCGCAAACGAAGTAGCCTTGCGGCATGGATTGAAGAGCTTGCGATCGCGAGCGCGATATAAACCCACCCAAGAATAGTCAGCGCCACGATCTCGCGAGGAGGATCCTGCTGGAACGCGAATGCCAAGCCGAGTTGCAACGTGAATAGGCCAATCAGCAACGTCGCTCCGACGACGCTCAGTCGCAATCCTAGAAGCAGGGATATGGCGAACAGTGATTGAGCCGCGGTCAGGAAGAATTCCTCATGCTGCCGTGCGCTCAATGGCAACGCGATGATCGAGCCGGCTCCGATGCTCATCGCCACCGGCAACGCGCCGACAAGCAGGGTCCACTGGTTAATCTTGTCGCTAATGAGGGCGATCAATCCGGAACTCGCGCGAGCGGCGAAAACGAAGAGGACCGCAAGGACGAGTTCGGGGGCTTCGCCCGTGAGAGGCGCGACCCATTGAATTAGAAGAAACTCGTCGATTCCGAGTATTCTGCCCGATGCGATCATCGATTCCGCGAACGGTTCAGCGCCTATCAGGATCACTGCGCCCGCGAGCGCTGTCAGGCCCGCGGTCCACGCCCATTGACCTTGGGGTGACAAACTTTCGAGAGCCGCGGCGGGACCCGGCTCCTCGTCATCATCGTCTTCCTCTTCGATCAACTTTGGCTTGCGGTTAAGCGCCAAGCGCCAGAGATAGGCGCCAAAGATGGCGAGCAACAGGCCGAAATCGATCAGGTCGATCCGGCCCTTGAAGAGGATGACAAAGGCATAGGCGCTGGCTAGCGCCAGAAAGAACAATTCGATTCTATTTGAGGGCAACAATTCGACGGCGGTCTTGCGTGTCTTGTACCAGTGCAGAAACACCACAAGTGGCCATGCGAAGCCGATCAGCAGTCGATTGGCGCCGGTCATGTTGGCAGCAGCGTAGTGGATGTAGTCGCTGCCCGGCGCTTGGCCGGCGCGGAACGCATAATAAATGTCGACCGCAAATTCAGGAAGGACCGTAACGAGCGCCAGGCCGGCGAGCAGCAGGCCTTGCGAGACCCGGCCCTCCGCCGCTTCGGCGCCCCAGGAGAGAATGAAGCCCGCTGCAAGGAGCGCGCCGCCGAAAATAGCAGCTTCAATCAGGGCGCCTGGATGGCGACCGGTCAATCTGAGCCAAAGTCCAGGTATTGTCGCGACGAGAGCGATCGCAAGATAAACTAGGAAGCGCTTCATATCGTGATTGGAACTAGACTTCATGGTCGAATTTTGCACATCCATACTGATCGTCTCCTGAGGGGGGGGCTAGTGACTGGAAGGTTCCGAACGCCCGCTGTCCGAACCACGTGTCGCGTTACGAAGTTCCGATCTATCCCCCCTCTGGCCGGGGTGTTTGGACCACTTCTCCAAAGACTGGTCGCGAAGACACCTTTCCGCGAAAGGGAAGAGACCTCAGTTGGCTTCTCGGGCGCCGCCGATGTGTTGCGGTCGTCAGCCTTGCCTACCTGGCGATCACCGCGTAAACGCTCGGGCCTGAACATTTTGGCGTATTCCCTTGGGGCTCACGTTTGACCAAATGAACGCTGGCCAGCCGGCGGTTCAACAGCTGAAATTGTTCGACCAATGACACACGCAGATTTCCTGCGTGATCGGCCTAAGCCCAAGTGCTGCAATCAAGTGAGCTCAATTCCCAGTACCTTCGCGTGTGACGCGACCCCGGCCTCGATACGATATCGTTCGACCCACTGCCAAGATCCAAGTATTTTAGATCGATATTTAAGCTCGGCGGCAATCGCTTGAGCGAGTTCTTCTGCGTCGCCGGGAGAAACAAGTTTTCCATAACGTCCTTGCGCAAGGACCGCGCCGACGGCCGCTGTAGAATGTGTCGCAATTACCGGGCATCCGCAGGCGAGGGCTTCGAGCAGGACCGCGCCCTGACCCTCCCAGGCTGACGCGAGGACTAGCACGTGAGCCCGTTTCAGGAATGCAATCGGGTCAGGCACAAATCCTTGAAACTTAACGCGGTCGCCGATTCCGAGAGCTTGCGCCTGGCGCTGCAAGGACTTGAGAAGCGGGCCATCGCCCAGCACGTTTAACGTCCATGCGAGATGAGCGATCCGTGCAAGCGCGTCGAGCAACAGCGGATAGTTCTTTTGCGGAACAAGTCTTCCGATTGCGAGTAAATCTCCTGGTTCGAATTCCGATATCTGTTTACCCGCGGCAAGCATTGCATCAGTGATGTATGGATTGTCCACGACATGCAGTTTGCTGG
Source organism: Sphingomonas sp. (assembly GCA_013816595.1). Lineage (GTDB taxonomy): Bacteria > Pseudomonadota > Alphaproteobacteria > Sphingomonadales > Sphingomonadaceae > Sphingomicrobium. The sequence continues at coordinate 54,029 of JACDEB010000003.1, forward strand.
CCGAAACTCTGCTGGTCCGGCGGAATTCCTCTCGAGTGGAATCGGCGATCAAAAGGACAGCATCCGATCTTTGGAATGCCCATTTGTACCAGGCCCTTCGCACGGCATTGGCTATTCGTCCGATATGCTTACGTTCGACCGGGTTGGTCATTTTGAGCACAAGTTTGCAGGCGGGCACGCCCGCCATCATGTGCGCGATGGTCGTCACTACATGCATGTGATTGCCAGCGGAGACGACCTGGGTTGGACGCTCAATACGCAGTATCTCAACCAGTTCGAGCAATCCGAACAGCATCGCCGGCCCTCGCGCCGCTCCGGCGTTGACCTCGATAAGTTTTACTTGCGGGTCGACCACGGACGTATGTATTCCGCCACCGCGCATGACGACGAGTGAAACATCAACACCTCGCTTGGCCAGGCCATTTGCGACAAGCATTGTTGCACGGGCGGTCCCGCCCGAACCGAGGTCCGACAGCAGAAACATGATGCGCTGTTTTTGAGCGCCTGAATGACCGGCCGCCCCCGTTTTGGTGCGAGGCAGGAAGGTCAGAATCGCGTCGGCTGCGCGGGCTGCAGCCCCGGGTGATCGATCGACGATCTCGCTAATCCGCTGACTTTGGCGCTCCTCATATCTGGGATGTCGAGCGACCGCCTGGCGAATCGCTTCAATGGCCTCGGCCGGAGTGTCGACGACATCTCCCAAATCCCAGTTCGGAAAATCGGGGTTGCCGCGCCATTCAAGTTGGTGCGCATTGAGGAAGACGCACGGCTTCGGCTTACTCAGAAACTCATAAATCTGGCTGCTGACATCGCCAACGTAAATGTCGGCTGCGGAGGTGTAGGTCATATCGATGGAGCTGGGCGATCCGAGATCGATGACCAACCGGCCGGGGACGGCGAGGTGTTCCCACCGCCGGCGCTCGACCGCCGGTCTGCGGCTGAACAGTTTTGCATGGGGGGCGACGATCAGATTGAATTCACTGGTTCGGGTGGCCTGATCGATCAGAGGGCGAGCAAACCTCTCCCAAGATCGCAATGCTCGTTTCGAATGCGGGTTGAAAAGCACGACCGGGCGGTCGTTTTCAAAGATCCGCGGCGCGTCCTTTGACAGGCGCTTTGCAGCTTCGAATTTAGAATAGCCGATAACCGCGTAATGCCCGGGCCGGATGCGCCCGTCTGCCAATAGCCGCTTTTCGTCCTTGCGACCGGCCACGAGGACAAAATCAAAAGCGAGGTATTTGTCAGAATAAGACTGCGCCCGACCGCCAATCCCGTGATTTACGTAGATCATGAACGGTCGTGGTCTGAGCAAGCTGGCAACGAAGCGCGCATGATCCGTCGGCGTAACGATCGCACTATAACCGGACAGGAGCGCGACGTTCGGCCGATGACGCATAACCGCGACCTTGAGACTACCAAACAAGCGAAGGCTCTGCAGCAAGCGAAGATGCAAAGGCACTTTAAGCAGTCGCGTGGGCACCGAGGCGTCGCGATTGCAGCGCTCCAATCGCGCGACTTCCGCGAGAGATGCCGGAAGGGTGGCAATGATCTCGACCTGGACGCCAGGCCGTTCGGCCAATTCCCAGGCAATGTCGGCGACATGGTGCGCCTGATAGGGCTCGGCACCGATGAGGATTCCGAGCTTCATTGTCGTGGACTTGTCTCGACCGGCCCCCGGAGACCTCTATTGCTTAGGTCGAACAAGAAGCAAAAGCGTATGTGCAAATCTTCAAAATGCTTGGCGCCCCCTCGGCTCGTGGACGGTTGCAGGATCTTGGATGATCCCAGCCCACCGCTGATCGAGGCTGTCCAGCAGCTGTGGATCTGAAGAGAATGCCAGCAATTCATGATTCAACCATCGTGAGGTCTTCGTGAGATTGTAGCTACCGAAAGCCGCCCATGAGCCCGAGGGACTTTCTGCCAGCATGAATTTTGCATGCATCGGCAATTGCTCCGGATGCGAAAATCGGAAGACGTTAACGCCACTGGAAATCAGTTGGCGGATGATTCGTCCGGGCGTGCGGCGCCTAGTGCCCCCGGTCAGCAATTGAACATGGACTCCGCGACCGACCAGCCTCGCGAGCGTTCGAGCGACATCGGAATCGCGCACGTGCGACGCCGCGATGCGCAGCACGGAGCCGCTCTTGAGTGCGTCCAGACGGTCGATCAAGGGGTTCCGCCCAACGAGGGGGAAGAAAAGCATTTCCATGCCGCCGGCGTGGACGCAGGCATCTCTGGCACGCGCGGGCCGGAACACTGGATTGCCGTGCATGATCACAACGCGCTCATTTAACTCCGCTACAATTTCTGGATCGGTGATGTTGACCAGAAGGTTGTGCCCGCGATCCTGGTCGCCGATGTCGCTGATGATTTTCGTATTTTCCGGCTCATTCCCCGAAGGATTGAATGATCCGATGTAGGCGGTGGGCTGCGGATCCGAGAAGCAGTAGATTTTCGTGTGCAGGTGCAGAGGGAGGATGTGCTGCACAATGCGGAGACCCTTCCCCAACCCCTTGACGGGATCAGCCAGGCGTCGGATCACTTCTGAATTGACCCGACGATTACGCGGACGCCCTTCCAGGCAAAGCCGGACGTTCACTCCGCGAAGACGTGCACGGATCAAGGCATCCGCAAGCCTTTCGTCGCGAAAATAATAGGTCATCCAATTGATCGAGCCGCCCGGACCCACGGCATCAATTCGCTCTTCCAGTAAATCGCGCAATCTCCGCGCTGGGCCGTCGGGGCCGCCATACACGACTCTCGCAGAAACGGAGGGGATAGATGTTCGGCTCGATAGCTGAGCGGGCGCATGGTCGATCTGATCCGGGACTGGGACGAGGCGGGGTTCGTGGCACGCAGGAGCGTCCACCTGCTGCAGCGGAAGTTCAGCAATTCGAAGTGAGGGAATGGTACGTACTGTCCGAAGCTGCAATCCATGGTCGCGGATATCGGGCAAGGCTGTGCTCCATCTCAGTCTGGCGCGATCTCCGGGACAGACTCAGATAGACGTAGGGCTGGAGCCTGACGTATCCCTGACTTACAGGATCGATAGTCGGGCGAGCTCGTAGGAAAACGTACAATCTCGACGGTCTGCTCGAATGTGGACTGGCAATTTCGCCTGCTCGCGTGCAAGTGGACGCGTCACGATTGACGAAGGGAAGTGTATACGCGCGTTGCTTTTGCGGCTTCGCTGAGCGTTCTTGCAGCCATTGGCACTGCCCGTGCCGACGTGCCGAATGTCGTGCCGGTGGTCATGACCAACTTCGAGTTCAAACCGTCCGTCGTTCAGTTGCAGGCGTTTCATGGCGCCCATTTGACGATATGAGAAACAGCTTAACGCGCGAATTGCCGAGCGGTCCCTCCGCCGATTTCGCGCTTGACCTAACGCTGCAAATACGCCTTATCGCCTGGGGCATATTGCGATCGAACAAGGTAAATTAGCTGACAATTCTCACGGCCTCAAAGCGAATCGGAGTTCGCCTTTGCATCATGTTGGCGGGGATCTTGTGTGCATTGTCGCCATCGATTGCTCAGAGCAACCGCTATAGCGATGCAATCGACGATGGTTCGGGCGGACGCCCGCCATTGGTCGTGAGCCAATTGGCGGAAATGCCTATCAGCCGTCACTCGGAGCCTCGTCGACCGTTCCTCATCACTGCCGGAAAATTTGGTCGCGGCGGCTACAGCGTGGCTGAAATTCCCAATTCATCAGAAGAGCCGCTACGATCCGCCCAAGTGAAAATTACGGCATTCTTCAAAGATCACGATGGGCCCGGCCTCGCTCCGTCAGTTCCCGATCGACCGCCTAACAGCTAATTGTACCCGCCTTGGCGGGGACTACTGTCTCGGGCCAAAGGTCGAACATGCATAGTTGTTATCCGAGCCAGCCTTCGCGCGACGACCGCATTGCTCGTCATGCTCGCATCGGACGCGCCAGTACTTGGCAATCAGATCAGCAACTCGGGAACCATTCACCGCATCAGTGAAAGCTCGCCGGCAGTTATCCAACCCGTGGGATTGAACCGCTTTGGCGGCCCCAAGCGAAGCGGAGTCACCAAAAGCTGCTGCTGAACCTTCAGACCCAAAGGGGTCATCCGCCCATGCACATCAGCGATACCCAAACTGAACAGGCTCCACGGTTGAGACGACGGAAAGACGTATTCGTAGCTCAGATCCCAGCGCACGCTGGTAGTGATAACGGACACTTGACCGTCGATGGCTATCGAGCGGACATCGATGGCCTCAGGGCGTTGGCCGTTGTGCCTGTCGTTCTTTACCACGCTGGTTTCGGCCTGACTGGCGGGTTTGTCGGAGTAGACGTTTTTTTTGTCATTTCCGGTTTTCTGATCGCGTCACTCATTCAACGCGACCTGCAGCTAGGCCGCTTCTCCTTGGCCGATTTCTACGAACGCCGAATCCGACGCATTTTTCCGGCACTGTTCGCCGTGATCGGCGCCAGTTTCGTTGCCTCCTGGGTATTGTTCCTGCCTCCGGAATTCAAGGACTTCGCCAAAAGTGCGATCACGACGGCTGTCTTCTCGTCGAATATCCTGTTCTTTCTCCAGTCGGGATATTTCGATAGCGAAGCGATGTCGAAGCCGTTGCTCCACACTTGGTCGCTTGCGGTAGAAGAACAGTTTTACGTCCTCTTCCCGCTTCTTTTGATGAGCCTTCGCAACCTCTCCCGCGGACGTCATCTGCTCATTTTGAGCCTAGTCTTTTCGGCGTCGTTTGCCGCTAGCTGCTACGCTACCGCTGCCAATCCAGCGGCCGCGTTTTATTTGATGCCGACGCGTTTTTGGGAGCTAATGGGCGGCGCGCTACTCGCAGTCGCCGGCTCGGAGCTAAGGCTAGCCGAAAGGCCAAGCACTGTGGTCGCGGTCGCAGGCGTGGCGATGATTTTGACTGCCGTGTTGTTCTATGATGAAAGCATGCCCTTTCCTGGACTTGCCGCACTGCTGCCTTGCGGGGGTGCACTTCTCGTTTTGCTGGCGGGTCGGACTTCGAACGTGGCCAGTCGGTCATTGGCAGCCGAACCCTTTCTCTTCACGGGGAAGATTTCCTACTCACTCTATCTATGGCACTGGCCCCTGCTGGTCTTTGCGAGTTACCGGCTCGGCAGGCTGCCCAACCCGGCAGAATCCGCCGCCATCGTTGCCGTCTCTCTAGTTTTAGCATTCCTTTCCTGGCGTTTTGTCGAGCAGCCGTTCCGTCAGAAGCGGCTGCTCGCCGAGCGCGAGCGGCTGTTCAGCGGCGCAGTTGCCGCTACCGCCCTGACGATCGGGGTCGGGATGTTCGTAGTCGCCCACGACGGTCTGCCATCGCGACTTTCCCAGGAGGCTCGGCACATTTATGAGTCCGCAGAGCGCAGGGACCGCTTCTCCAGCGATGCGTGTTTCGCCGACGCGGACGGCAATGGGCCGACGGCCGTGGACATTCGCGCCGGGCGGTTGTGCATCATCGGAGGCGATGAGGGTCCCCGTCCAAGCTTTCTTCTATGGGGGGATTCGCATGCCCGTGCGATCTTGCCGGCCCTTAAAGCGCCAGCAAAGCAACAGGGTCTGCGCGGCTATCTTGTGGGGCGCAGCGGCTGCCTTCCGCTGATAGATTACTCGATGCCGTCGAAAAACCGGGGCAGAATCCAGCGCTGTCGAGAAGCCAACTTGGCGACGCTCGACCTTGTCCGCTCGGCGCGGGTCAACACGGTCTTTCTAGTCGGCCGTTGGCCTCGCGACGTGTTAGACGCGCGATTCGGCAACGAGGGTATATTTTTCGATCCTAACCGGCCCTACAAAATCCATGATCGATCGGCGCTGGTGGAGCATGGGCTGGACCGGACTTTAGAGGCGCTGGCGGCGATTGGTACCAGAGTGGTAATTGTTCAGGAGGTCCCCGAGATAGGCTATGATGTCCCGCATTCCCTAGAACTTGCAGCAATGCACGGCGTGAAGGCAAACATCGCGTCATCACTGCGAACGGTCTTGCAGCGCCAGCGGCTAGCACGCCGGCTGATCCGGGCCGCAGCCGCGAGGCATGGCGTAGCGGTGATCGACCCAATTCCAAGCTTGTGCAATTCACGGCGTTGTTTGGTCCAAGATAAGGACGTGCCACTGTATGTAGACGACGATCATCTCAGCAGAGTGGGGGCCCTGCGCCTGACACCCTTATTTAGGCCATGGCTCCCACCGGCGCGGCACCAGCGATGCTGCGGCAGTCAACGCCTGGAGACTGGGTCGATACGGAAACGGGTCGAAAGCGGACACCAGGCTAATGCCCAATGGGTGGAAAAACGGACATAACGAAAACATACTTTACATCCGAACATCGCCGAAAGCCCTTGTTTTACTTTCAATAGGCCCAGTCGAAAGACCGTCGAAAGACCAAAATTCTGCTGATGAACGAAACAAGATTACGCGAAAGCCGAGCCTTGGCTATGCGAAAGTAAGGGGCCAATTCATAGGAAGCGATCAGTCTGAGTTCTTGCCCTCGGCATTGCCCTTGAGCACAGCGTAGATGAGCGAACATCGGGATTCATCTGTCCTTCAACCGCTCCGTGTTGTAGAATCGACGGCCACATTGGGAGACGAATGATGCGCAAGCTTGTCATGGCTTCGTTGTTAATTGGACTTTCGGCTTCTTCCGCACAATCGGCGCCCGCCTCCTCAGCGACCGTGGACGTCACCCTTTCCAGTTTCAGGATTTCGCCCAACATCATTCATTTGAGAGCGGGCGTCCCGGTCGTTCTTCGGTTTCAGAACAGCGCGAGTGGCGGGCACAATTTTTCAGCCATGCAATTCTTTTCGGCCGCCCGGCTCGAAGCCGCCTCGATTTCACGAGTCCAGCGTGGCACGGTCGAGGTTCCGAAGCACGGCACGATCAATGTAGAGCTTATACCCGCAGCTGGACGTTACCCGATTAAATGCACTCACACCCTTCATGCCATGTTCGGGATGAAGGGCACGATCATCGTGGATTGATCGCCCGAGCGCATGGACCCACTCCGGGTAATCTTGGCGGCTCTCGTTGGCCTTCGCCGGCGTGCCACACCAAATTTTCCGCAAATGGATCACGCAGGACGGAACGGCGGTGGTTTTGATCGCCCCCTGCGGATCAAACGTGTGCGGGCGGGTCTGGCAGCCGTTCTGCCGGTCCGGTATTTTGCTCACACCTACATGTGGCGGCAGCTACCAATTCTAAAGAGTAAGCGGCGGCCAATCAGCGTGAGACCAATTTCCCGGATCGCGATCGCCCGCGACGGGTGAAAAAAGGACACCCTGATCGAGCTTTAGCGCGGCTCGTAGCGACCGGAAGCAGCATGTCTACGTTTGTCCGTGTAGCCAATGGTCCCGTCCCCGCGATACTCAGTCCGTAACACATTCTAACTCCCCAGCAGTCGCCCGCCGAATGCGAAGGCGGTGGAACCGAGCCCGACGTCACTTATGCTTATGACAATTTTGGACGCCTCACTTCGGCCAGCCAGACCGGCAATGCCTTGTCGTTCACCTGGGACGCCTTGAGCCGCAACCTCACCCAAGCCGGGCCGCAAGGCACTGCGAGCTACACTTACGACGCCGCCGGCCGCCGCACTCAGCTGACCTATCCGGGCACCGGCCTGTTCGTGAACACTGACTATCTCGTGACCGGCGAAGTGACCAAGGTCCGCGAGAATGGCGCCACGACCGGCGTCGGCGTCCTCGCCACCTACACCTACGACAATCTTGGCAACCGCCTGTCGACCACGTTCGGCAATGGCGCGGTGCAGGCGTTCACCTTCGATCCGGTGTCGCGGCTGTCGCAGCTTACCAATGACCTGAGCGGCACCACCAATGACCTGACCGCCACCTTCGCTTACAGTCCGGCGAGCCAGATCGCGAGTACTGTGCGAACGGGGGACACCTATGCCTGGACCGGTCACGGCAATGGCTCGACCGCGTTCGTCCAGAACGGCCTCAATCAGCAGACCAATATCGGCGGCGCGGCGGCGGCATGGGATACCAAGGGCAATCTCGTCACCGAACCACAGACCGCCAAAACCTACGGCTATTCGTCCGAGAACCTCCTGACCTCGACGTCGGGCGGGGTGACATTGGGCTATGATCCGCTGTTGCGATTGTACAATGTCAACGGCGCCACAACGACGCGGTTCGCTTATGACGGGCTCAATGCGATCGCCGAATATAATGCCACCAACGCGCTCCAGCGGCGCTTCGTGTTCGGACCCGGTGTTGATGAAGTCATCGTTCAATATGAAGGTACGGGAACGACCAGCCGCCGGTTCATGAGTTCTGACGAACGCGGCTCGGTGATCTCGCTGACCGACAACACCGGCGTTTTGCTCAACCTCAACCGCTACGACGAATATGGCAAACCGCAGAGCACCAACGTCGGCCGCTTCCAGTACACCGGGCAGAAATGGATCGCCGAGGCAGGCCTATACGATTACAAGTTCCGCGACTATCTCCCTCACCTCGGTATCTTCGCCCAGACTGATCCGATCAGGCAGGCGGGCGGGGTCAATCTATACGCCTATGTCGGCGGCGACCCGGTGAACTGGACTGATCCGCTGGGACTTTTTTCATGCCCCCCGGGCTACGACACCGTACCAATTCCCGACTCTACTTCGGCGGGCAATGGTGCCGATGGCGGCGTCATAATAACTGCGCATAACACGTGTAGATTGAGGTTGGAGACCTACTCCCCCAATGGCGGAAATCGAGGGGAGCCGGGTGGCGGCGTGGGAGGAGACGGGAACGACTCCGAAGAAAAGCCAAAATACTGCTCCTCCGTTGGCTATCGAATTGGCGACTTCGTTGATAAGCTTGGAGGTACTACACAGGACGTCGGCACGGGAGTGGTTATCGGAGGTTTGGTCGCCGGAGTGGCGACAGCCGTAACCGGAGTCGGCGCGGGTGCCGGAGCTGCAATTGCGGGGGTCGGCGGTTCGATTTACGCTGGAGGAACAGGATTATCCGCTGTGGGTAACGGCATTAAATCTCTAAATGGTCAAAGCGGGCTCGTGACAATGATATCACTGTTGTCGCTTCCAACAGCTCGGCTTAATCCTGTGTCCCAGATCGTCACGGAAAAGACGCTTAGCTACTTTGTGAATAAAGATGTGAAAGATCCCTGTGAAAAATAGATTACAATCAGACATCCGGAAACATATTTTTTACGGAACATTATTGATTCTATTATTTCTCGGTGGTATTTCAAGCGTTTTTCGACCTGATTTGGAAGCAAAAATTGTATCAATTGCTTGTGTTTTCATTCTAACAGTACTTAGCTCGCTAATTTATATTATATTCCATAAGAAGTTTTTTTAATCGCTAAGGAGGACGGTGTCAGAATTACATGACAATTTAGTATGTGAAATTACGACGCCAATTCCGGTGGGAATTGGTGACAGGGAATTACGGTGGATTACGGAGACAGTTTACTAAATACACTAAACTCTGCGGATTTATGCCGCACATGACCTATCCAGCCTGCCTGGAACCGAGCCCGACGTCACTTATGCCTATGACAATTTTGGCCGCCTCACTTCGGCCAGCCAGACAGGCAATGCCTTGTCGTTCACCTGGGACGCCTTGAGCCGCAATCTCACCCAGGCCGGGCCGCAAGGCAGTGCGAGCTACACTTACGACGCCGCGGGGCGCCGCACCCAGCTGACCTATCCAGGCACCGGCCTGTTCGTGAACAGCGATTATCTCGTGACCGGCGAAGTGACCAAGGTCCGCGAGAATGGCGCCACGACCGGCGTCGGCGTCCTCGCCACCTACACCTACGACAATCTCGGCAATCGCCTGTCGACCACGTTCGGCAATGGCGCGGCCCAGGGGTTCACCTTCGATCCGGTGTCGCGGCTGTCGCAGCTGACCAATGACCTGAGCGGTACGACCAACGACCTGACCGCCACCTTCGCTTACAGTCCGGCGAGCCAGATCGCGAGCACCGTGCGCACCGGCGACACTTACGCCTGGACCGGGCACGGCAATGGCTCCACGGCGTTCGTCCAGAACGGCCTCAACCAGCAGACCAGCATCGGCGGCGCGGCGGCGGCATGGGATACCAAGGGCAATCTCGTCACCGAAGCGCAAACCGCGAAAACCTATGGCTATTCTTCCGAGAACCTCCTGATCTCGGCGTCAGGCGGGGTTACGTTGGGCTATGATCCGCTGTTGCGATTGTACAATGTCAACGGCGCCACCACGACGCGGTTCGCTTATGACGGGCTCAATGCCATCGCCGAATATAATGCGCCCAACGTCCTCCAGCGACGGTTCGTGTTCGGACCGGCTGTTGATGAAGTCATCGTCCAATATGAAGGCACGGGAACGACCGCTTCTAGTCGCGCCAACATAGCCCGGTATCGCTCCGCACAGGCGTTGAACGGTGTCAGGGGTTCGGCTTCTTGCTACCCAATTTAGCTGCCTTCGAATTTATTGGTTGTGTGTCGTAAATTCCGGCCAGCACAAACTGGAGCACGTCGATTGCGTCAAAGAGGTCATCGTCGTCGACGTCATCGGTCCCATGAGTCCCCAGATTCCCTATGTTTCGAAGCCCCTGAAGCTGAGTGTGGTGAACCGCTCCGCTTGCGAAGGAGTCGATCCTCTCTTGAAGGTTCATCCGATGCATTTTCCCCTTGTTCTTCCCTGTGGTCAGCAGCCGCTCCTTTGGCACCTTCTGGTGATCCAGCAGCGCTTCGACAGCTGTCCGTAGCCTTGCCACGCAAGCCGAGACGTCGGTCCAATACATCTGGAAGGCAAGCAGCAGCTGTGACCAGCCCCCATCGAGTGGTCCGGCTTGATTGTTAGTGCATGATTGCCTCCTTTGCCAGTGTTGGCCGGAGGTGGAGCGAAGCGGAACCGGAGGACGGCACTGGCGATGGAACGGCTTCCGGTGCCGGTGGCCGGTATCCCAGCGAGCTATGCGGACGGACCGTGTTGTAATGGCGCCGCCAAGCCTCGATCAGCACCTTGGCCTCCGCGAGGCTGTAGAAGATCTCGCCATTGAGGAGTTCGTCGCGAAGCGACCCGTTGAAGCTCTCGTTGTAGCCGTTCTCCCAAGGTGAACCGGGCGCGATGTAGAGCGTCGTCACGCCGATCTGGGCCAGCCATTTCTGGACCGCCGTCGCGATAAATTCAGGGCCATTGTCTGACCTGATATTGGCTGGCGGCCCGCGCGCGATGAACAGTTCCGCGAGCGCCGCCAGCACGTCCTCATGACGGAGCTGGCGAGCAACGATCAGTGCCAGGCATTCCCGGCTGGCCTCGTCGATGATTGTCAGGATGCGGAACTTGCGACCGTCATGGGTGCGACCCTCGACGAAGTCGTAAGCCCAGACATGCCCCGGATATTGCGGGCGCAGCCGGATACACGACCCGTCGTTCAGCCACAGCCGACCGCGCTTGGGCTGCTTCTGCGGGACCTTCAACCCCTCGCGCCGCCAGATACGCTCGACCCGTTTGCGGTTTACCGTCCACCCCGCGCTGCGCAGCAGCGCCGTCACCCGACGATAGCCATAGCGTCCATACTGCTTGGCCAGCGCGATGATGTCTTCGGTCAGGGCCTGCTCGTCGTCAGCCCCGCGCGGCACCGTGCGCTGCGTCGATCGATGTTGCCCGAGCACCCGGCATATTCGCCGCTCGGACGCCGGCAGCAGTTGCCGGACATGATCGATGCACCGCCGTCGCCGTGCGGGGCTCAGAAGTTTCCCCGTGCAGCCTCCTGAAGGATCAGCTTGTCCAATGTCAGGTCCGAGATCGCCCGGCGCAGCCGTCCATTCTCCTTCTCGAGATCCTTCATCCGCCGCGCCTGGTCGGTCTTCAGGCCGCCATATTCCTTGCGCCACCGGTAGTATGTCTGTTCGCTGACCGCGATCCGCCGACACGCCTCGGCGGTCGATGCCCCCTGCGCCAGAACAATCTCCGCCTCACGCAGCTTGCCGATAATTTCCTCGGGCTTGTGCTTCTTGAATGGCATTCCCGATCTCCTTCATGGTCCAAATAACAAAGATTTTGGACCACTCAGAAGGGGGCAGATCACCTCGACCTCTATCCCAACTTTGAGGCAGCGGTCGCGGCAGCGGAGCGGGATGCGGTGTACACGCTGACGGTGACGACGACGCCCAAGGCGTGGGCGCGCAATTACGCTGCGACAACGAAGACCAAATATGTTCGCGCCGCCTTGGGTCTGCACCCTCAGCTGGTGGGGGACCGCGCATCGGAATTAGCGCTCTGGGAAGAGTTGCTGCCGCGCACGCGCTACGTCGGTGAGGTCGGACTCGACGCCGGTCCGAGGTTCTACTCATCGTTCGCGGAGCAGCAGCGGGTGTTCGAACGGGTGCTGCAGGCGTGTGCGACTGCGGGCGATAAAATCCTGACAATCCACAGCGTGCGCGCGACACGGCAAGTTCTGAACATGATTGAGGCGCACCTCCCGCGCGGTAGGGGCACACCCGTACTGCATTGGTTCACCGGGACGGCGGCGGAGGCACGCCGCGCGGTGGAGCTCGGCTGTTATTTCTCGATAAACGCGGAGATGATGGTCGACCAGAAGCGTCGCACGCTCGTCGCTGAGCTCCCGTACGATCGACTGCTCACCGAGACTGACGGACCGTTCACGAAGACCGGCGAGCGGCCTTCGGCTCCAGCTGACGTGGTAGACGCGGTGCTCGCGTTGGCCAAGCTCTCGCACGTTTCACCGATGAAAATGGCTCAGTCCATCCGCACTAACCTGAAGAGAATGCTCGGTGATTGATATCGACATCTCAGTCATGACTAAGTAGGTTCGTGTTCAGCGGGCAAATCACGCGGCTGGGGCTGCCGCGTACAGAACTCATAAATCGTGATCGTCTTAGGTATAGCGTGGTGCGCCACAGTCAAAATGTCGGGTTTTGGAGATTACGTCAGCCACCGCGAACGACGGAAATGGGCGCAAATCGGACGTTCAGGCAGAGGCTTGGTCTCGCTTGACTGCGGGTCAAGAAAGCTCCGTCTCGACTTCCTCCGCACACGGCGCATGTATCGTCCCATGGCTGATAGCGACCCCGCTCTAGGCAATAGCGATTTGATCAGCCGTATTTGCCTCGAGGCCGGACGGATCATGGAAGATACCAGCGCTGAACTGGCGTTGTCCCTGCCCACCAGCACGATGGGTGTCGAGAGGCGGCTCGAGACGCTTCGGCAAGCAAGTTTGGATATCGCTGCCTACTCCGCCGCAGCCGACGCCCTACATCGACGAGCGAACGACAGCGCCGCCCGCAGTTGAGATTCGCAGGGTTTGCGGAGAAGAACTGTCGGTTTCTCGGGCACCCACACATGCATGGCGACATTCCATTCGACTTCGCTGGCAAGCAGAGCATTGG
>JACDEB010000061.1 GCA_013816595.1 Sphingomonas sp.
GTCTGGAGTTGGGCCGCGGAAAGCTGCGCCTGGGCCTGTTCGAGCGCGACGCGGAACGGCGCCGGGTCGATCCGGAACAGCAATTGGCCGCGTTTGACATGCTCGCCATTGTGGACCGCGACTTCGGCCACCGGACCGACCAGCTGGGCGCTGACCGAGACGATGTCCTGCTTGACCGCGGCATTGTCGGTCCCGACGCTGCCGCCGCTGACCATCCAGTAATAAACACCGGCGCCGAGCAGCAGCAGCGGGACGATCAGCATCAGCCCGATGCCGCGGCGGCGCTTGGCGGTTGCGCGGCCGGTTTTGGCGGCGCCTTTGGCATCGGCTTCGCCCATTTCGTTGGTCGGCATCTTGTTCATTGGTTGGACGCCTTGGGCTGAACAGAACCGCGCCCGACATTGTCGCGGACGCGCGCCATAATCGTCTTCATCTGCTCGAGGTCTGCCGGGTCGATGCCGGCAAAGGCCTCGGCGATCATGGCATCGCCAAGGGCGTCGAGCTTGGCCTTCAATGGCCGCGCGCTGTCGGCGAGATAGAGCAGCCAGGCGCGGCGGTCGGTCGGGTCGCCGCGACGCTCGACCAGTCCCGATTCCTCGAGCCGGTCGATAATCCGGCACAAGGTGATCGGCTCGATATCGAGCATGTCGGCGAGTTCGACCTGGCGCAGGCCGGGCGAGCGATCGAGCCGGAACATCACTTTCCACTGCGCCCGGGTGACCCCGAGGCCGGTCGCACGGCGATCGAAGGCGCGGCGCAGGGCATGCGCGGTTTCAGCGATTTGGAAGGGAAGCGTATCCATTTGCAACGGATATAAGCCTGCTTATATTAAGCAAGTATCAAGTGGCGACGGCATGGCCAAGGTCGCGTTGACGGCGGGCCGCGTCCGACATAGGTCGAGCGCGCTTCCGGGCGGGTATGATGTAATGGTAGCCTGTCAGCTTCCCAAGCTGAACGCGCGGGTTCGATTCCCGCTACCCGCTCCAATTCCAACAGTCTGGGGGAATGTTGAAGAATTGGAGCGCCGGAGCGAAGCGACGGGCGTAGCGCACGAGCAAGCGACTGCCCCGCCCCGCCCGACTAGCACTTCTGCAAGAAACACGGTCTAACGGTGCGTCGCTTGAAGGAATGCTAATGCTTCGGTCTCGCCGCGCGCTGATCTTCCCGCTTGCACTGCTGCTGGTAGCGGCGGCGGCGACCCCCGCAACCGCAGCCGCAGCAGCAACGACGGCCGCTCCGCCGCAGATTTCAAAACCCCGGCCAGCGCCCAATACCGTGCCCGACGTGCTGCCCCTGCCGCCAGCTAATTTCGACCCGACGCTCGCCATCGGCGGCGACAACGTCAAGGCGCGCAAGGTCGAATCGCGCTTGAGCGTCGAGGTGACGATCAACGGCCGCGGCCCCTATCGCTTCATCGTCGACAGCGGCGCCGACACTTCGGCGGTCGGCCTCAATATCGCCCGATCGCTCGAATTGCCGCTCGGCACTCCGGTCATCCTCAACGGCATGACCGCGCGCAATATCGTCGATCGAGTCAGGGTCTCGAGCCTGACGCTCGGGCCGACCACCATCCGCGATGTCCAGCTGCCGGCGCTGCGCGAGGTCGACATGGGCGGCGAGGGGATGATCGGCATCGACGCCCTCGTCCAGCAGCGGCTGATGATGGATTTCGACAAGCGCCTGATCAAGGTCGAGGATGCGAGCTTCCGGGCCAGGCCGATGCCCGGCGAAATCGTCATCACCGCGCGGCGTCAGCGCGGCCAGCTGATCCTTGCCGAAGTGCGCGCGTCGGATCAGCGGCTCGACGCGATCATCGATACCGGAACCGAGATTACCGTCGGCAATATTGCGTTGCGTGACAAATTGCTCCGCCGGAGCAGGGCCAAGGTCAGGACGCTCGACATGATCGGCGTGACCGGGGAGATGATCAAGGTCCAGCTGGCGATCATCGACGAGTTGCAGCTTGGCCCGATCCTGATGCACGACGTTCCTATCGCTTTCGCCGATTTGCCGCCGTTCAAGCTGTTCGGTCTCGCCGACCAACCGGCGTTGCTCCTGGGCACCGACATATTGGAGAATTTCCGCCGCGTGTCGCTCGATTTCCGCGCCCGCAAGGTCCGCTTTCAGCTTCGCCGCTGCACCACCGAAGGCGTAATCATCAGCACCGATCCGGAGAATTTCTCGCGCCTGTCAGCGACCAAGGGCAGCGACGCCTGCTCCAAATAGCGGCGGTCGATCGCTGCGCCGCCCGCCCTAGATTCCGCCCTCGACCGGCTCGAAGCCGTGCCCGCGGAGCCGGTCCTTGAGTACGTCGCCGCAGTCCCGAGCAAGCGCTTCATCCTCTGAGCGGATGACGAAGTTCGAGCCGTAGCCGCCGTCCTTGAAAAAGGGATAGCTGCCGATCGCGCAACCCGGATGATCGGCCTCGGTCTGGCGGAGCAGATCGGCAACATCGCTTTCGGGCGCGCGGGCGCCGATGGTCAGCGACAGCATCTTGCGGCCGCCCTCCAGCGTCCCGTCCAACGCGTCGAGCATCGCTGCGGCGATGTGCGGGACCCCGGCGAGGATGAACACATTGCCGACCCTTATGCCCGGCGCTCGCGAGGCGGCGTTGGCGATCAGTTCCGCGCCTTCAGGCGTACGCGCCATGCGCATCCGGGCGTCGGTCAGCCCGCCGGGCCGATCGCGGTAATAATCTTCCAGGATGGCACGCGCGGTGGGGTGGACCACGACCTTTACGCCAAACGCCTTGGCCACGGCATCGACGGTGATGTCGTCGTGGGTCGGGCCGATGCCGCCGGTGGTGAAGCAATAATCATGGCTCGACCGAAGCGCGTTGAGGCCGGACACGATCCGCTCCTCGATATCGGGCACGACCCGCACCTCGACCAGCCTGATGCCCTGGTCGTTAAGCCACAAAGCGACTTGCGCGATATTCTTGTCCTCGGTCCGGCCGGACAGGATTTCATCGCCGATGATGAGCAAAGCGGCGGTCCAGGTTTTGGATTTCGTCATTCGCGTCTATATCGGGCCAATGAACGATTATGTCACCGTAACCGCCGACAATGCGCTCGGCAGCCGCAACGGCGCGATCAAGCTTCACGGGCCGGACGGCTTTGCGGGCATGCGCAAGGCCGGGCGACTGGCCGCTGAAATCCTCGACGCTCTGACCACTCAGGTCGTCCCAGGAATGACCACGCAGGACGTCGACGACATCGTCCACCGCATGACGATCGAGGGCGGCGGGGTTCCGGCAACGCTCGGCTATCGCGGCTATACCAAAAGCTGCTGCACCTCGATCAACCACGTCGTCTGCCACGGCATCCCCGGCGACAAGACCCTCAAGGACGGCGACATCGTCAACGTCGATGTCACCCCCATCGTCGATGGCTGGCACGGCGATACCAGCCGCATGTTCCTGGTCGGCGATGTCCCGATCAAGGCCCGGAAACTGGTCGATGTCACGTATGAATGCCTGATGCTCGGGCTGGAGCAGGCGCGGCCCGGCAACACCATCGGCGATATCGCCAACGCCATTCAGGCACACGCTGAAAAGCAGCGTTATTCGGTCGTCCGCGATTTCTGCGGGCACGGCGTCGGGCGCTTGTTCCACGACGCTCCCGAGGTCGTCCATGCCGGTCGGCCCGGCACCGGCGCCGAGCTCAAGCCGGGCATGTTCTTCACCGTCGAGCCGATGATCAATATCGGCAAGGCCGACTGCAAGATGCTCGACGACGGCTGGACCGCGGTCACCCGCGACCGCTCATTGTCGGCCCAGTTCGAACATTCGATCGGGATCACCGAGGACGGGCACGAAGTCTTCACCAAAAGCCCGGCCGGCCTGGATCACCCGCCTTATTGAACGCGGTCCGGGGCCGATGAGCGAAGCGCCCGAAACCTCCTTTGAAGCAGCGCTTGCCGCCTTCCACAGCGGCGCAATCGATCAAGCGCGAACGATCGCCGAGGACGCGGTGACCCGGCATCCGGCGCCTCGCTGGCACCATTTGCTCGGGCTCATCCGGTGCCGGCTCGGGGATTTCGACGGCGGGGTCGAGCAGTCGTTGCTGGCCGTCGCCGGAGCGCCGGGCAACATCGGTTTTAAGGTGATGCTCGCCCGCGCGTTGATCGACTCGGGCCGGCCCGGCGAGGTGCTGGCGATGGCCAATCCTCCCCCGGGCGAGTCTCCCGAAGCGATCGCGCTGTGGCATGCCCGCGCCGAGGCCGCCGATCGCGTCGGCGACCCTATCGAGCAAGCGGCTTCGTGGCGAGCTCTGGCCGAGCTTCGCCCGGGCGACCTCGGCAATTGGGTCAATCTTGGCCGCGCTTTGATCCGCGCCCAAGATCATGACGCCGCCGAAACCGCGTATCGCCGAGCGCTTGCACTCAACCCGGCGAACCTCGACCTCGTCAACGAGCTCGGCGACCTGCTCGAACGGACGAACCGGATCGCGGCGCTCGGCGCGCTGATCGATGATGCCGCAAGCATCATGATCAGCGGCGACCGCCTGCCGTTTCTATCGGCGTCGTTGGAACGGCGGCGCGGCAATCCGGCAGTCGCCGAGGCGATCCTATCCGGGGCCGCGGACCGCGATCCGATGCGCTGGAACCGGCTCAAGGCCAAGGTCGCCGAGGAATTGGGCAAACCGGCTGAAGCCTTCGCCGCCGCTCAAGCGATGAACCGCGCCCAGCCGGACCTCGCCCAATGGCGTGCCCGCGCGGCGCGCTATCGCTCCGGCCTGCGCGACCTTGCATCGACCATTTCCACGGAGTGGGCGGAACGATTGCCGGTCCTCGCGCCATTGGCGGGACCGCCGCCGGTGTTTATGCTCGGCTTCCCGCGCTCGGGAACGACCCTGCTCGACACGTTCCTCATGGGCCATCCCCGGCTCGTCGTGCTCGAGGAATATCCGCTCCTGCAAACCGCCGGCAAGCCGACCGGCCCGCTGGCTGGACTTGCCGGAATCGACCACGAGGCACTGGTCAGTGCGCGCGATACCTATCTTGCCGAGCGTGGCCGGTTGCTCGAACCGGGGTCAAACGGGATCGAAATCGACAAATTCCCGCTCAACCTCAACGCCGCGCCGTTGATCCACTGCCTGTTCCCGCAAGCGAAAATTATCTTCGTCCAGCGCCACCCGTGCGATGCGGTGCTCAGCGGGTATATGCAGGCGTTCGACGCCAATATCGGCATGGCGAGCTTTCTCGACCTTGCCGATGCCGCGGACTTTTTCGACGCCTGCCTGTCCTTATGGTCGGCGAGCCGAACGGCATTGCCATTGAATGTCCATGCCGTTGCCTATGAGGAGCTGGTCGAGGACCCCGAGGCGGTGCTTCGCTTATTGCTCGATTTTCTCGGCGTCGCGTGGGACGAGCGGCTGCTCGACCATCGTTCAACCGCGGCCGCGCGCGGGTTCATCCCCAACACCAGCTACGATCAGGTGACCGAGCCTTTGTCCAAAGATCCAGTGTTCCGCTGGCGGCGCTACGGCGATCAAATGGCGCCGGTGCTCCCGGTCCTCCTGCCGTGGGCGCGCCAACTCGGCTATCGCGACGACTGAGAGTCCCAGCCCGCGCACAGCGCTTCGGCCACCGCGACATCCTCGGGGAAATCGACCTCGCCCCATTCCTCGCCGCTGATATCGAGCGTGTGGACGGGTTCGCTTTGCGCCAGTTGGTGGATCACTCGAAGATACCAGATGTTGGTGCCCTCGGGCGTTCGCATCGCCGCTTCGATCGCCGTTCGAAACCGCTCCGCCCCGCCATCGCGAAACGCCAATAGACCGATCGATTCGGCATTGACCCCGCCGCGCTCGATGCGCTTGCCGATCGCCTTGAGCAGCCCGCCTTCCTCGACCACTTTCATGTCGTCGTCGTCATAGCCGTCGGGCTTGCGGTCGATGGTGACGCAAATGCCGGTCTGGCGATTGGCGACGACCTTGGCCATCAGCGCATTGGCAACCAGCGTATCGCCATTCCACACCAGGCAGTCGCCGGACAGCTCGGCCCGCGCCATGAACAGCGAACCGGTATTGTCGGCGACCTTGAAGAACGGGTTGAAGATCGTCCGCACCCGCGGGCCCGCTGTGCCCCGCGCGGCGATCGCCGAATCGACCAGCTCGTCGTGAAAACCGGTCACGACCACCGCGTCATCGACGCCATTGGCGGCCAGAGTGTCGAGCTGGCGATCGAGCAAGGAGGGGCCGGAAAACCCGATCAGGCACTTGGGCCGGTCGTCGACCAGATGCCCCAGGCGCGATCCCTGGCCGGCGGAAAGGATGATTGCTTTCATAAGTTCGGCGGCCTTTGCTTGGAAATGCGGCGGCGATTGGGCATTAGCGGACAATCAGGGAAATGGAGCGACGCCAAGTGAAAAAGATCGAGGCGATCATCAAGCCATTCAAGCTCGACGACGTGAAAGACGCGTTGCACGAAGTCGGCGTGTCGGGATTGACCGTGTCCGAAGTCAAGGGTTTCGGCCGCCAGAAGGGCCATACCGAGCTTTATCGCGGAGCCGAATATGTCATCGACTTCCTGCCCAAGGTGAAAATCGAGGTGGTCGTCGAATCCAATATGGTCGACCGAGCAGTCGAAGCGATCGAAAATGCCGCCCGCACCGGGCGCATCGGCGACGGCAAAATCTTCATCCTGCCGGTCGAACAAGCGGTCCGGATCCGAACCGGCGACCGGGGACCGGACGCGATATGACTAGGGTCTTCGTCATTGCGAGGAGCGCAGCGACGCGGCAATCCAGCGACTGTAACAAACTGGATTGCTTCGCCCGGCATAAGGCCGGACTCGCAATGAGGGTTTGAGCGCCGGAATGGACGAACGCCTCGCATCGATGCACCCTGAGGAATTGCGCACCGCGATGCGCAGCCTTGGCTATCGCACCCAGAACGATCTCGCTCAGGCGATCGGCGTGTCGCGCTCGGCGGTCAGCCTGTGGCTTGAGGGCAAGGTCGGCGTTCCGCGCCCGATTGCAATGCTTCTGCGAATGCTGGTCGCGGCCCAGCGCCGCGCTTATTGAGCGCTGCGATGACGCTCGAACTCGACGACCAGCAACAGGCCGCCCGCGACTGGTTCGAGGCGTTGCGCGACCGCATCTGCGCTGAATTTTTGAGCATCGAGCGCGAAGCCGGAAGCGAGGCCGAATTCGTCTTCACCCCGTGGGACCGCGAAGACCCCTCCGGAGCGCCCGGCGGCGGCGGAGTCCGCGGCCAGATGAACGGCAAGGTGTTCGAAAAGGTCGGGGTCAATGTCTCCACCGTCGGCGGCGCATTCTCGCCCGAATTCGCGAGCCAGATCCACGGCGCCGAGGCCGACCCCAGCTTCTTCGCAACGGGCATCAGCCTGGTCGCGCACATGGCCAACCCGCATGTTCCAGCGGTGCACATGAACACCCGCTTCCTGACCACCACCAAGCGCTGGTTCGGCGGCGGCGCCGACCTCAATCCGGCGATTCCCTATGCCGCGGATACGGAAGCCTTTCACGCCCGGCTGCGCGCCGCCTGCGCCGCCCACGACCCAACTTTCTATCCGCGCTTCTCGAAATGGGCGGAGGAATATTTCTGGCTTGCCCACCGCAATGTGTCGCGCGGCGTCGGAGGCCTTTTCTTCGATCACCTCGAAGGGCATTTCGACGCCCATTTCGCCTTCACCCGCGATGTCGGCGAGGCGTTCCTCGATATTTTCCCGACTATCGTCCGGGCGCGGATGGGGACGGAATATGATGATTCGGACATAAAGCGGCTGCTCGACTTCCGCGGCCGCTACGTCGAATTCAACCTGCTCTACGATCGCGGGACATTGTTCGGGCTCAAAACCGGCGGCAATATCGACGCCATATTGATGAGCCTGCCCCCCGTCGCCACATGGCAATAAGCTACACGCCGGTCCCGACGGGCGATCTCGCGGCGGTCGTTACGTTTCTTGAAATGCGTCAGCGGCCGGACCTTGCCGTCCCGCCGGCGCCGCTCAGCTTGCGGCGGATGGAACGGCCGGCGGCGGCCGATTATCGCGACTTGTTCCGGCTGGTCGGCTCGCCGTGGCTGTGGTTTTCGCGGCTCCTGCTCGATGATGCGGCGCTCGACGCGATCACCCATGATCGGCGGGTCGAACTCTATCGGGTCGAGGATGAAGCGGGCCGGCCATCGGGCATGCTCGAGCTGGATTTCCGCGCCGATGGCAAATGCGAACTCGCCTTCGTCGGCCTCATTCCTGAGCTTTCGGGTCGCGGCCATGGCCGCTGGTTGCTGGCCGAGTCGATCGATCGCGCGTGGCGCGTCGGGATTGGCCGGGTTCATGTCCACACCTGCTCGCTCGATCATCCGGCGGCGCTTGGCGCGTATCGTCGCGCCGGCTTCATTCCCTACCAGCGCGCGGTCGAGACCTTCCCCGATCCCCGGCTAAGCGGAATCCTGCCGACCGGCTGCGCTCCTCAAATCCCTTTGGTCGGCGCTTCGACCGTGTCGCGGCCCGACAACTGAACGTAGATTCGCGCCAGCATCACCGCAAACACGGCGGTGAAGGCGGCGTTGAACAGGCCCTGGAACAGCCCCACTACAAGCGCGCTCGCACTCATCGGTTCGATCGGGCCCAAGGCGATTGTCACGGCGCTTCCGACGACCATGCTGATCGCAAATGCGACCACGCCCGCGCCAATCAAGATCATCACCAGGAAGCCGAGCAATTTCCACCACACGCCTGTGGTCAGGCGCCAGCTGCGTTTGATGATTTCGACCGGACCCGCGCTTTCCGCTGCAGCGACCGGCGTGCCCATCAACATTCGGACCCCGATCAGTACGGCGATGACGACGATGACCAGGACCAGAACCGCCATCGCCGGGGTCATTTTGGTCGCCGCCGCCGGATCGAAGGTGACGCCGCTGAGCATCGCGATCACCACCACCGGAACGGCCACGGCGATAATCGCGACCGTGATGATCATCGCGGTGCCAAGATAAACCGGCATCCGCCGAGCGCCATGAGCGATCGCCGCGCCGACGGTCAGCGATGGCTTGAGCGCCATCCTGACCAATGCCAGCTGGCCAACCAGCGCCACCAGCATGAAGGCGAACAGCAGCAAATCGACATACCAGGGCTGGTTAGACTGGACGCCCAGACCCTCGGGCGCAATCAATCCGCTGATCATCGAGGGAACCCCCATCAGTGCCACCGCAATGGCGGTGAACAGCCGCCCATCGCTGGCGAACAATGATCGGGATTCGTCCCACGCTTTGGAAATCGATAGGTCTGCCATTGCCGCTCCCTTGACTGGCGCCCTCTATGGTCGGCGGCCAGTGCAAGCGCAATCATGCTTGCCCGTCCGCCCGCTGATCGCCATCTGCCACGGGTCATGGACTCATTCCCCGACATCGATTGGACCATCAGCCCCGGCCTGACGCCTTATGCTGAGGCGCTCGAGGCGATGGAGCAGCGTGCCGCGGCGGTCCGCGCCGGCGAGGCGCGCGAAATGGTGTGGCTGCTCGAGCATCCGCCCTTGTTCACCGCCGGCACCAGCGCCGATCCGGCCGAGCTCAGCAATCCGCTCGGCTTTCCGGTGTTCGCGGCCGGGCGCGGCGGGCGCTATACCTATCACGGGCCGGGCCAGCGGGTCGGCTATCTCATCCTCGACCTTGAGCGGCGCGGCAAGGACATCCGCAACTTCGTCCATGCCCTTGAGCAATATATGATCGACACCCTTGGGCGCTGCGGGGTCGAAGCGCACCGAGCGCCGGGGCGGATCGGGATCTGGGTCGGCGACGGCCGCGACGAATCCAAGATCGGGGCCTTGGGGGTGCGGGTGAAGCGCTGGGTCACGCTCCACGGCTTTTCGATCAATGTCGATCCGGACCTGTCGCATTTCACCGGAATCGTGCCGTGCGGGATCAGCGAATTTGGCGTAACCAGCGTCGCGGCCTTGGGTAAATCGGCCACGATGAGCGAAATCGACAGCGCATTACGCCATGGTTTCAGCCAATTTCTCGATGATTTGAACCGTAAGCGTAAAGAGTCTTGAAGGAACGGGTCGCTTCATACTATGAGTCCCTCGATTTGCGTGACGGAAACTCCGTGGCGAATCGCAATAATTAGGGAGTTTTTGAATGCGTGCTCTTATCCTGGTCGCTGGTGCGGCCTTGGCAGTTTCTGCTTGCAGCAGCAACGATGCCGCCAACAATACGATGAATCTCGACGAAAACATGACCGCCGACATGAATGCCGGTATGGACATGAATGCTGACATGAATGCGACCATGGACATGAACGCAATGGATGCGAACATGAGCATGAATGCGGACATGAACGCCGCCAACATGAATGCGACGACCAACGCAATGTAATCAAAAACGCCTCCGCTTCGGAGGCGTTGGCATTTAAAGGGGCTGCTGGTTATTCCGGCAGCCTCTTTTTTTTCGCTTTTGCGATTCGCTTGGAGTGTGAAATGCGACCTGGATTGACCCTTTTGGCCGGCGCGGCGATCGCCCTTTCGGCGTGCGGCAACAAGGGCGAGGCCGATGCCAACGCCACTGCCGACACCGGACTGACCGCGGACAAGATCGCCGCCAATGACATCACCGCCATCGACGCCGTCACCGGCGAAGCCGCGAAC
>JACDEB010000109.1 GCA_013816595.1 Sphingomonas sp.
GTACGGAGTTGGCGACGGCTACCACGGTAAACGCACCGCCTCTGGCGAGCGTTTCAACACCCACGCCTTAACTGCGGCCCACAAGACGCGGCGCTTCGGTAGCCACGTCACGGTCACCAATCACGGCAACGGTAGGAGCGTTCATGTCCGCATTACTGATCGCGGTCCTTTTGTTCGTGGACGCTGTATCGATCTGTCTCGCGCTGCCGCTAATCATATTGGGATGGGCGGCACAGCCCGCGTTTCCATTCATTAAGGAAAGGCTTAAACAATGATACCATCTTTGGTTCATCTTCTCGTCATCCTGCTCATCGTCGGCGTTGTGTGGTGGGCAATAACGCAAATCTTGCCGTTAATCCCACTGCCTGAACCCATTGGACAGGTGGTTCGGGTTATCCTGATAGTCATTCTGTGTATCGTGGTGATTTACGCATTGCTCGGTCTCATTCCGGGCGGCTACTCGCGCCTATGGTAAACCGACGCGGATGGATTGTGTTGCTGTTCGCGACTGCGTTGCTGGTCGCGACATGCATCAGGGCGAGGGCCGCCGACCTCCCCGCTGGCGTCGATTGCGCCACGATACGCCAGTACGTTGCCGAACATGGCAAGGCGGCGGCAATCAAGTGGGCAATAGAAAACGGCTACAGCTTCGCCCAGATTCGCAATGCGATTCGCTGTCTGAAATAATCCGCCGCCGGTCGGTTAACCGGCTCCTCCCTAGACTGGCCGCTCCTTAACCGGGGCGGCCTCTTTTCTATGTCTGCTCCCTACACTTCGGGCATTGTTCAAAGTCCATCTCACCATGTTCACAACGCGCGTTGCGTACTAACGATCGACGCTGCTCTTGAATCTCTTCCGGCGTCATCTCGTGTATCCACGCCGCCTCCAGCAATTCGCCGAGGGTCGGCTCGCGGCCTAGTTCATAGGTCAGGTTCGCGACGCGCTCTTTCCATGTAATAATAGTCGTCATAGGATGTCGCCGTCGCCATTCGTGACCGATGGCACGGTACGCCATTCAATATGCTGCTCTACGGTCTGATTCACTGCGCCGCTCAGAACGACAAGCCATGCTTGTTGCAATGTGCCGTCGAGGAAGCGAAGGCCATGCGTGGGTTCAGCCGTTTTAAGATTATGGCCGAACGAGCCGCTTTCAATCTTGACTTCGTTTATGTTGGGCATGTCGCGTTTCCTACTGACAAAACGCTGTGCAGTAGCCATCCGATAATGCCGCCCAGCAGCATGACCAGCAGCCCCCAAACTCGGATTACCATTCTTTTGGTCTCGTCCATCTGGACCTCTATTCGCAGGACGGCGGATAGCCCTTGCCGCATATTCCGCAAGTAGCTACTCGCCATAGATCGGCATGGCATCTCGGGCAGATTTGACCCGTTTTAATTCCCAACCATCGCTTAATTTTCCAAAGCATCCGGCTATCTCTCGCTGTGATCGTCAGGCTACTTGGGGTGGAGAGCGCGACACTGTTCATTCGGCTGCATCTTCTAGAAAGTCAGCGCTCGGCGCAGGTCGCCCACCGAAACAGGCGGCACTCGATTGTTGCTGCGCATCGGGCGGTAAGTGTCTTGATCCGCTTCGTCTGCGCCGATGTCGTGCTCTGCGATTTGAGCGAACGGCTTCAAAGCCTTCACCGCCTCCGCGAGCCGGGCCTCGGCGGCAATCGCGCGGGCGTCATTCCTTCGCGCAATCTCGTAAACGGTTATCAGTTCGGCGCGGAGGTCCGCACTCTCTGCGGATAAACGCTCAATGAGCGGCCAGATTGACGACATGGCCGACATAAGCTCGGTGGTGGACGCCATGTGTGGACTCAAGGCTGTCTGTACCGCGTAGTAGTCAGGTGACGCAGCGGTGGCGGTGTATAGCGGCTTTTCGATCCAGCCTTCGGACTTCTCGGCGACAGTAAGGCGCGTTCGCGTTAGCAAACTCCACCCATCATATTCATGCACCCATGCGAAGGGTGCCGCCATGTTGGGACTGGACGGCGAGGCGGTCATTCACACTCTCCTATTATTTCGCGGGAGAGTGCGCCGAACTTTTCTTCGTCACCCACGATCTCACCGGTCAGCGCTACAATCCACCAGCGTTCGCCTTTCCACTTCGGCGGAATCAGGGTGGCATGAAGTGCGCCGGGGCCGCACATGGACAGCGGGCCAAGCACAGTTTGAAGGTCGCCCGGTTTAACGCCTGAGCCCTTTCCGCCATTGCAAGGCTTTCCGTTCTTGCCCGAGCGCCAAAACGCGATGGTTGCGCCGGAATTTTCAAGCGCCGCCAATCTCGTTTTTTGAACGTCCGCCCACTTTGCGGCGAAGTATTTGACGCAGGCTCTCCAATAGGAGCCGGAGCCGGAGCCGTAGCC
>JACDEB010000062.1 GCA_013816595.1 Sphingomonas sp.
GCGAGACGCTGCCGCGCTCGAAATGCCAGCCGTCGAAGAAGCGGTGGAACGAGACATAGGTTTCCTTGGGATCGCGCAGCGTGACGACATAATGCATGCCCGGCGGAAGACGCTCGTACTCGCGGTGCGACTTGAACCCGCGCGGGCTCGCGCGTTGCGGCGCGGTCATGTCGAAATCGACGATCGGCGCGGCGTCTTCCCACGGGATCATTCGGCTGATGTCGTCGAAATCCATGTCTCCAGCGCCGTTGACCGCGGCCATGCGCAGCTGGTGGAACATCTGCTGCATCAGGGTCGTGCCGCTCTTGGCCCAGGAGGTGAGGAAGACGTCTCCCGGCTGCGGTTTATAGGGGCGGTAAGCGACCGGCGCCAACCCGCCCAGCGCCTGCATGTTGGTGATCACTTCGGCGGCGGTGCGCGCGCGGCGGCCCAATCCTGCGGTCATGCCTTTCCCCCTCAAGTCAGCGTGACAAAGGGGACGATCATGCCACGGCGCGGCATGATCGCAAAGGCCGCGGCGAGGGGGCGTGATGGCGCTGGTCATCGGCACTGGCGCGGGCGAGCGTGGCGAGAGCGCAGGGTGGCGGGCATTTTCTGCATCGCGGCGGGCGGTTGAGCGAGCAAGCGGGCGGTCATTATTGGTCATGCGTTCGAGGGTGAGCAGGTCGCGCAGGATCGTCGCCTCGTCATGCCGGCGCGACAGCCCAAAGGCGATGCAGTCATCGATTTGCTTTTGGGACGGTGCGCCCATGGTCTCGACTCCGGTCGTTGGGCGCGGCCGCAAGCGCGCCAGAGTCGGACCAGATACATCAGCTTATCGGCTGTAGGAAAATGGTTTTTGCAGCGGGGAAGGTGGCTTTTACGCAAAGGCGCGAAGGCGCGAAGGCGGGCTTTGGGCTTTGGCTCGGGGCCTGTCTTCGGTGAAAGTCGAGTCATTTGAATCACTTAGGCGCGGTTGCCCGCTGCGGAATCACTCCGCCGCCACGTCAGCATCGCTGAACATATCCGCCTCCGCTTCCCCCGCCGGCCCGTCATTCGCGACTTCGCCCTTGGCTTTTTGCCGCCGGTCGAAGCTGTCCCACACTTCGTCCCAATTGCCGCGCGTTGCGGCTTTTGAATATTCCGTCGCCCGCGTTTCGAAGAAATTGGCGTGTTCGACTCCGTTGAGGAGCGGGGCGAGCCAGGGGAGGGGGTGTTCTTCGACCATGTAGATCGGCGCGAAGCCCAATTGGCCGAGGCGCCAGTCGGCGATGTAGCGGATGTATTTCTTGATCTGTTTGGCGGTCATGCCTTCGACCGGACCCATTTCGAAGGCGAGGTCGATGAACGCATCCTCGAGCCGGACGGTCTTCTGGCACGAATCGATGATCGCTTCCTTGACCGACGCGGTCAAGCAATCGCGTTCCTTCACGAAGGCGTGGAACAGCTTGATGATGCCTTCGCAATGGAGGCTTTCGTCGCGCACCGACCAGCTGACGATCTGACCCATGCCCTTCATCTTGTTGTTGCGCGGGAAATTGAGCAGCATGGCGAAGCTGGCGAACAATTGCAGGCCCTCGGTGAAGCCGCCGAACATGGCCAAAGTCTTGGCGATATCCTCGTCGCTGTCGACGCCGAACTGCTGCATATAATCATGCTTGTCCTTCATCTCCTTGAACTGGAGGAAGGACGAATATTCGCTTTCGGGCATGCCGATGGTGTCGAGCAGATGCGAATAAGCGGCGATGTGGACCGTCTCCATGTTGGAAAACGCGGTCAGCATCATCTTGATCTCGGTCGGCTTGAACACGCGGCCGTATTTGTCGTGATAGCAATCCTGAACCTCGACATCGGCCTGGGTGAAGAAGCGGAAGATCTGGGTGAGCAAATTGCGCTCGTGATCGGTCAGCTTCTGCGCCCAGTCGCGGCAATCCTCGCCCAGCGGCACCTCCTCCGGCATCCAGTGGATCTGCTGCTGGCGCTTCCAATATTCGAACGCCCACGGGTATTCGAACGGCTTGTACTGCTTGCGGGCTTCGAGAAGGGGCATGTCAGTTACTCCGGACCAATATTTGAAACAGTGAGCGCGATCAGGAATACGCCGATGATGACGGCGCCAATCGCGATGATTTGACGGCTCTTGCGTGTGGCGGTCACGGCGCCGGCCGGCGGATCGGGGCGAACGGCAAGAATCCACAAACCTTGAGCCAAAGCGAACCCGCCGAGAAGCAAGCCAGAGACGAGGCGGTACCCACTCATCCCTCGATCCTCCGCGCGCGGACGTTGATCACGCGGTCGCGGGTAACGACGTGGGACTTGGGGGCGCCGACGCCGAACACGACGATGCCGAGGAAATAGCCGAAATCGTACCAGCCGCCATTATTGGGCACGGCGTAAACCGCGACCTTTCCCGAGAACAATGAGACGATCCAGGCGACCGGGAAGATGAAGCCGCGCCACAGGCCGAGCAGGAAGCCGGGCGCAGCAGGGGCGATTGCATCGGCCGCCTGAGTGGCGGCGCAGGCGGCGAGCGCGAGGCTCGCGGCGAGGATGATGAGGCGCTTCATCGAGCGGTCTCTGCGGTGTTGAAATCGAGCGGCGCGGTCGAATTGTAAACCAGAGCGAAACCGGTGATGACCAGCCCGAAAGCGGTCAGCATCATTCCGCCGATGAGCATTGCGGCGTGGCGCGGGCGCTGATCGCGGCGGTGACGGATGGCGATGGCGAGGATCGCCCCGCCGACCAGCAATGCGATGACGCCGAGGATGATGAAGCCGGTCATTGGCGCGCGGCCTCGATCTCGACCGGGTCCGGGTGATAGCGCAGCAGGCCGAGGCCGTGGACGGTCAGGATCGCGGCGAGGATGAACAACAGCACCGCTCCCTGGCTGCCATAATGGTCGGGCTCGGGGGACGGGCGGCGGTAGAGCCAGATGCCCGCACCAAGCGCCACCGCGGCCAGCGTAAGTTCGAGGATTTCGCGGGGGGTCATTGGCAAGCCAGGCACTCGTCGTAATCGGTCGTCGAGGCGAGCTGGATTTCCTTGAGGTCGGGGGTGTTGTCGGCTTCGACCCCGCCGGCGAAACCGGCCCGCTGGACCGACTTCGAGCGCAAATAATAGAGCGACTTGATGCCCAATTCCCAGGCGCGGAAGTGGAGCATCATCAGGTCCCATTTGTCGACATCAGCGGGGATGAACAGGTTCAGCGACTGGGCCTGGTCGATGAATGGCGTGCGGTCGGCGGCGAGCTCGATCAGCCAGCGCTGGTCGATTTCGAAGCTGGTCTTGAACACGTCTTTTTCTTCCTGGGTGAGGACGTCGATATGCTGGACGCTGCCGCCGCGCTCGAGGATCGAATTCCAGATCTTGTCGCTGTCCTTGGCCTTTTCGGTGAGCAGTTTCTCGAGATAGGGGTTCTTGATCGAGAAGCTGCCCGACAGCGTCTTGTGGGTATAGATATTGGCCGGGATCGGCTCGATGCACGCGGAGGTGCCGCCGCAGATGATGCTGATAGAGGCGGTCGGAGCGATCGCCATCTTGCACGAAAAGCGCTCCATCACGCCCATGTCGGCGGCGTCGGGGCAGGGCCCGCGTTCGTTGGCGAGCATCATCGAGGCGGTGTCGACCTGGGTCCGGATATGCTTGAAGAGCTTGAGGTTCCAGCTTTTGGCCATCGCCCCTTCGAACGAGATCGAACGCGCCTGGAGGAAGCTGTGAAAGCCCATCACGCCAAGGCCGACGCTGCGTTCACGTTCGGCGCTATATTTGGCGCGCGCCATTTCGTCGGGCGCGCGGGCGATATAATCGCTGAGGACATTGTCGAGGAAGCGCATGACATCCTCGATGAACTGCTTGTCGCCGTTCCACTGGTCCCAGGTTTCGAGGTTCAAGGACGACAGGCAGCACACCGCGGTACGGTCCGCGCCGAGATGGTCTTGGCCGGTGGGCAAGGTGATTTCGCTGCACAGGTTGGAGGTCGAGACCTTGAGGCCCAGATCGCGGTGATGCTTGGGCATCGAGCGGTTCACCTGGTCGATGAAGATGATGTACGGCTCGCCGGTCGCAAGGCGGGTTTCGACCAATTTCTGGAACAGGCTGCGCGCGTCGACGGTGCCGCGGACGCTGCCGTCCTTGGGCGATTTCAATTCCATCTCGGTCCCGTCGCGGACCTTTTCCATGAATTCGTCGGTGACCAGAACGCCGTGGTGGAGATTGAGCGCCTTGCGGTTGAAGTCGCCCGACGGTTTGCGGATTTCGAGGAACTCCTCGATTTCGGGATGGTCGACGTCGAGATAGACCGCCGCCGAGCCGCGCCGCAGCGAGCCTTGCGAAATGGCCAAGGTCAGGCTGTCCATGACGCGCACGAACGGGATGATTCCGCTGGTCTTGCCGTTAAGTCCGACCGGCTCGCCAATGCCGCGAACGCTGCCCCAATAAGTGCCGATGCCGCCGCCCTTTGACGCCAGCCAGACATTTTCGTTCCACGTCCCGACAATGCCTTCGAGACTGTCGGAGACGCTGTTCAAATAGCAGCTGATTGGAAGGCCGCGGCCAGTGCCGCCGTTGGACAATATCGGGGTCGCGGGCATGAACCACAAACGCGAGATATAATCATAGACGCGCTGGGCGTGGGGCGCGTTGTCGGCATAAGCGGCGGCCACGCGCGCGAACAGATCCTGGTAGGATTCGCCCGGCAGCAGATAGCGGTCGCGCAAGGTGTCCTTGCCGAATTCGGTCAGCAACTCGTCGCGGCTGTTGTCAGTGGTGACTTCGAACGCGCGCTCGTCGACGGTCTTGCTGGTGCGGACGTTGGTCGAGACATCATCGCTGATGACGTCGCTGCCGGTTGAAAAATCCATCGCCTGATCCTGTCCCTCTGAAGCCCGCTCGCGGACCTCCTGTTCACCAATTGTTCGACTCGACGCCATGACCGGCATCCTAGCCTGTTTCGCAGCCCAGCGGGGGAAAATCGCATCCTCGACCCTGTGGAAAACGGGGACGAGTTGGCCCGTCACCGGAATATGGTTATTCCGGCGCCGAACACTAGTTGTTGAGTGTTCCCCCACCCGCGCTACTACCTATTGTGCCTGAACTGGAATCAGATGCAAGCGGATAAATGCAAATTAACGCAAATTTTCATCGCTTTGGCCGGGATGCAACAGTGAATGCGGATGTTATCTCGGCCGCCCGCGCATTTGCGCCGGGCGCTCAGTCTGATAGCGATTGGCACCAAGGGGGATTGCGATGGGCCTGGCCAAGTTCAAACCGCTCGACGGCTGGCGACAGTTTTTCGGTGAAGTCGGGATTATCGTCCTTGGCGTGGTCATCGCATTGGGGCTCGAACAGGCGATCCTGCAATGGAACTGGTCGAACAAGGTCGAGCGTAGCCGTCAGACCCTGCGCGAGGAATTGATGACCGATTATCTGCTCGCCGAGGAACGAGTGGCGGCCAAGCCGTGCCTGATGGCGCAGCTCGATTCGCTCGAAAATGCAGTGCTCAAGGCGCGCGGCGAAATGACTCCGGTGCCGCTGATCGTCGAACCCGATTTCGTGTTCGCTTACCGCGCCCCGTGGGAGCCGTGGCACGACACCGCGTGGAAAGGCGTCGAGGCCGACGAAATGCTGTCGCATTTCTCGCGCGACGAACGCGAGAACTATGCCGCGGTCCACGGCGAAATCGATATGCTGAGCAAGCTCAACGAGGATGAATCCACCGAGCAGGCGAAATTGCTTGGACTGACCAAGCCGCTCGACATCGATCCTACGATCAAGAACCATTATGTCGAACTGATCGAAAGCGAGCGCGAAAAGGGCGAGCTGATGGCGGTCCTGTCACGATCGGTAATGAAGCAGGCCGAAGGCATCGGAGCGGTTCCAAGCGCGTCGCGCAGGCGCGAATTTCTGGACCGCGAATCAACCACTTTGGCCTATTGCCGGCGCCACAATCTACCGATCGCAAAGGCTTGAGCGGCGGTGGTGGCGGGGAGAGTCGCGGCTGCGGCGGTTGTGTTGGTGATGTCAGTGCCGGCGACCGCGGGCAAGATGGCGGATCCCATATGCGCCGACCGGCCGGGCAAGGGTAGCGCGACCTGCACCACGCCCGCGGGACACTTCCAGTTCGAAACCGGGCTTGCCGACTGGTCGCTGACCAAGTCCAGCGGAACGCGCAAGAGCGACCTCAAACTGGGCGAGACGTCGGTCAAATATGGCGTTAACGACCGGCTCCATTTCGAAGTGTCGTTCAAACCCTTGGTGCGCCAAACGAGCCGAAGCTCGGCCGGGCACAGCACGACGTCCGGATTTGGCGACACCACCGTCAAGCTCAAGCAGCAACTAACCGCCGACGGAGCGACCTTTTCGGCGGCGCTTTATCCTTATGTGAAAATTCCAACGGCATCGAAGCGGATCGGCAATGGCAAGGTCGAAGTCGGGGTGGTGGTTCCGCTCGGCCTGGCGCTTGGCGCTTCGGCCTGGTCACTGTCGGCGTCGCCCGAAATCGACCTGGCGGCGGACGGCGATGGTCCTGGCTATCATGCCGCAATGGCGCAGACGCTGAGCCTCGGGTTCCAGGCGACCTCGGCGCTGAACTTGTCGGTGGAATTGTGGGGCGCGTGGGATTGGGATCCGTCCGGAATCACCCGCCAGGCCTCGGTCGACGGATCGGCGGCGTACACGCTGGGCAGCGAATGGCAGTTCGACGCCGGCGCCAATTTCGGACTCAACCGCGACACCGCCGATGTCGAGGTCTTTGGCGGGATGTCGATGCGCTTTTGAAGCGCGGGCAATGCCGATTAATTTTGTGCGCGACTTGGCGGTGCGGGTGAATTAGTCGGGTGTCGTGACCGAGTCCGCGTCTCCAGTGAGTCCAGCGATCCTGATCGCGCGGTTCCACGTCCGCCCTGGCACCGAGGGCGAATTCGCCGAGTGGCAGGCGCGGGCCCTGACCCGAGCCGCGGGATTCGACGGCTTTGTGAATTCGGAACTGACACCGGCCACCGCCAGCGATTCGGCGTGGACGGTATCGCTTCGCTTTTGCGATCCGGCGAAGCTGGAGGCGTGGCGCAATTCCAAGGAATGGCACTTGAATCGATCCGCCCGACCGGCGCGCTTTTGATGAACAACGCGCCAGCCTTAGTTCGCGGGGCGCCTGCGAAAAACCGGTTGGCCGTGACCAATGGCGGATTGCCCCGGCGCTGGCTGGCGTGCTTGACAGTGTGAGTGGGCGTCGCCACCGCCGTTGATCGGCTTCCGCTTTCATTGGGGAAGCCTAGGCCCACCAAAGGAATTGGTGACGAAAAAGCCTGCCTCTGCACCGATTGTCTTGGTGGTCGAAGACGAGATGATGCTGCGGATGCGCGCCGTGGACATCGTTCAGGACGCTGGGTTCGTGCCGATTGAGGCGATCAGCGCCGACTAGGCCCTCCAGATTCTGGAATCGCGGGACGACATCTCGCTGTTGTTCACGGACATTCAAATGCCGGG
The DNA here is from genome assembly GCA_013816595.1 of Sphingomonas sp. Classification (GTDB taxonomy): domain Bacteria; phylum Pseudomonadota; class Alphaproteobacteria; order Sphingomonadales; family Sphingomonadaceae; genus Sphingomicrobium. The sequence continues at coordinate 7,462 of JACDEB010000062.1, forward strand.
CACTTTGGACGGGCTGAAACTTGCCCATACCGCCCGGATCCGCTGGCCGCACATCAAGATCATCGTGGTCTCCGGGCAGATTGCGGTGACCGATGCGGACAAGCCGGAAGACAGTCGATTCTTCCCCAAGCCGCTCGAAGTTCAGCAGATGATCCGGGAACTTCAGGATATGATCGGCAACGGTGCCGAAGGTGCACTCAAAGTCATGTCCTCGATGATCGTCGCGGACGATTCGCTGACCAGGGAGAATGCGGAACTCCGCTTCCTTCTTCAGCAGGCGGGAATCGACGCCCAGGCACTGCTCGTGAAAACCGTGTCCGACACCGAGAAGCAGCAGCTGATCATCGACGAGAACCAGCCCTTCCAGGACGCGCTTACGACCGAGAATGACAGCCTCAAACTGGCGCTCGAGCAGGCCGGCATCGACGCCACCGCATTGCTCGTCCAATCGGGGATCGACGCTGAGGAACGCGACGCCGCCGACAAGCTGCAGAACCTGATCCATGCGGAGCTGCACCACCGGATCAAGAACATGCTCGCGACCGTCGGCGCGATCACTCATCAAAGCCTGCGCACCGCAACCAGCATGGCCCATGCCAGCGCGGCGATCGACGGGCGGTTCGTGGCTTTGGCCCGCGCCCATGATCTGCTCACTCGGGTGAGTTGGGAAAATGCGACGATCGAAAGCACTATTCGAAGCGCGGTCGAACCGTTCGACCAAGGCGGCGACCGGTTCATCATTTCCGGCGAGAACATCCGGGTCACGTCGAGCTCGGTGATCGCATTCGCGATGACCCTCAACGAGCTGTGCACCAACACGACGAAGTTCGGAGCTTTGTCGCTGCCAACCGGTCAGGTGCGGATTTCGTGGCGGGTTGAGGGACAGCGGCTGCACCTCGAATGGGTCGAGTCCGGTGGGCCTCCAGTGACCGAGCCGACGCGCAAGAGTTTCGGGACCCGGATGATCACATCGCTTGGCCAACAATTGAAGGGCCAAGTTGGAATAGAGTATAAACCGAGCGGATTTGTCTACACTCTCGACGTGCCGCTCGAGGCGTTGACTACCAAGCCGAAGAGTTTCGCATCGGGAGCAGCCGCCTAGCAAGGCCTGTTTGGTCGGGCAATATGCCCAAATTTTCCGCCGGCTATCGACCGGTCGGAGCAGCCCATTGCGTGGCCCGATAAGCGCCCGGCGAACGCCTTAACGGGGTAGGAGTGCGAAGGTCCGGCGGAAAGCGTTGCGTTCGGCCACGCCCATTGCGGTGCCCGGGGCGGGCGGCGGGAATTCGGCGATACCGGTGACGTAATACGCAATCCCCACGCCGCGCGCGCGGTCGATCCACAGGCCCGCCTTGAGGCCATAAGCATCGCCGGCGTGGCCGACGAAAATCGCGCCGCCCGTTCCCGGATCATCCTTGCAGCCGGCGACGCGGATCGGGATTTGCTGGGTGGCGAGGCCGTAACTGCAGAGGAAGCCCTTTTCGGTCTCGCCGTTGCGGCCATTGAACTGCCAGACCTGGCCGAGAAGGGCGTCGATTGACCGCGGAGTGAGGATCCGAACCCCGTCGAGCGTTCCACCATTGAGCAGCATCCGGCCGACCCGCGTCAGCCCGCGCGCCGACATTCGAAGTCCGCCCTGGGGGCCGAACAAGGCGCCATTCTCGCCCGGCTTCCAGCGGTCGAGGTCGCAGGCGGCGCCGTCCTTGACGAACACCGGGCAGGCCGGCCGGACGCCGTGCAGATCGTCCTTTTGCGGATTTCCGTCGGGGCCATCGAGCTCGACCGCCTTCGCGACCGCGGCATCGCTGCAGGTTGGCCAATTATAGCAGGCGTCGAGCTTCATCGGGCCGAGCACTTCGCGCTTCATCCACTGGTCGAAGCGCTCGCCGGTGGAGCGCTCCACGATCGAGCCAATGATCGGGAAATTCATATTGCCGTATGTGAAATAGCCGTCGCCGGGGCCGTGTGCCGGATCCCATGAGCGCGGGTCGGCCATCGCCGCGCGCACCGTTCCGCCAAGCGGGATTGCATATTGGTCGTCATTATCGCGGACCGAGCTGATGTGCGACAGCAATTGGCGCAGGGTTACCGGGCGATCGGGGAAAGCGGGGTTGCGCAACGGCCAGCCCAGTGTTGCGGAAACGTCCGCGTCGAGGTCGAGCTTGCCCGCTTCGACCAGTTTGAGGACTCCGATGGCGACAACCAGTTTGCTGATCGATGCGACGCGCACTGGATCGTCGGCGGTGACCGCGCGGTGCGATTGCGGGTCGGCGATGCCGTCGGCGAAGCTGGCGATCTCGGATGTGCGGTTGAACGCGACTCCGACCTCGGTATCGGGCGGGGGTGGCGGCGGGGACATAGTCGCGCAGCCGGTCAGCGCCAGAGCGAGGATCAATGGAAAAGCGCGCATTGCCGCAGACTGGCACAAGCGCGAGCCAAGGGGAAGCGGGCGCTGATCAGTCGCGATAGGCGGGCAGGCTCCAGCCGCGGGCGATGGCGCCGCCGCGCAGGATGAAGCCGGCGAGCGCGGCGATGATCGCCGCCGGCCAGATTGTGAGTCCGGCCAGGATGAGCAGGACGAACAATCCCGCCGACAGCGCCGCTGCGGTGACATAGAGTTCGGGCCGCATCAGGATCGAGGGCTCGCCGTCAAGGACGTCGCGGACGATTCCGCCGGCGCAGGCGGTAAGCACGCCCATTCCGAACGCCGGGACCGGAGCAACGCCGAGGCTCAAGGCCTTGGCCGCGCCGAAGGTCGAATAAGCCGCGAGCCCGGCGGCGTCGAACCACAATAAGGCGCGTCCGGCGAACCAGCGGCGGCTCAACAGCCACACCAGCATCGCGGCGGCGATACAGATCAGAAGCGTTGCATTGCTGTGGACCCAGAACACCGGGGCGCCGATCAGCAGATCGCGCAAGGTGCCGCCGCCGACCCCGGTGACGAAGGCGAAGAACAGGAAGGTGACGAGCGTTTGCTTGCGTTCTGCAGCGAGCAAG
>JACDEB010000063.1 GCA_013816595.1 Sphingomonas sp.
TTGTCATTCGTTCTCGGGGCCGGGGCGGGGGGTGGAGCGCTCGGCGCAGTCGCGCATTATTTCCTGGTCTATTGCGCGGTCGGAGTGATCGTCTTGCTGCTCGCTTATGCGGTTGCACTTGGCGCCGCGCGGTTCGGGTTCGGCCGGTTTGCGCGCGTCATGGTTCCAGCCCAGTCATTCGCCTTGTCGACCCAGTCGTCGACCGCGTCCTTGCCGCTGATGGTCGAGGCATCGCGCGAACTCGGAGTCAGCGAGCAGACGCGCGACGTCAGCCTGCCGATGGCGGTGGCGCTGTTCCGGGCGTCGGGACCGGCGATGAACATCGCGGTGTGTTTCTACATGGCACATTGGCTCGGACTTCCGCTCAATGCCGGGGCAATCGCCGCCGGAGTCGCGGTGGCCACCTTCGCATCGATTTCGGCACCCGGACTCCCCGGCCAGTTGAGCTTTATTTCCTCGGTCGGTCCGATCGCCGTGGCGATGGGCCTGCCGCTTGCGCCGCTCGGCATTTTCATCGCTTTGGAGCCGATCCCCGACATGCTTCGAACCATGGCCAATGTGACGATGGATGTTGCTGTATCCGGCGCCGTCGACCGCAAGACCAAGGCAGTACCGAAAAGCTGAACCGACCCCGCTCGTCGGTTGATGGGGATCAAGACGGCGTTCGTCGGACTGGCGAAGACGCATTGCGGGCCATCAAAACCCGAGCGACACGGCGCCGCGCGCTTATCGCCCGGCGATGCTCCGCACGCGGTCCGCATAAAGCCGTCCGACCGGCTGCTCGGTCCCGTCGGCGAGCCGGGCGATCCACCGCCCCGACGGGTTGCGGGTGAAGCCAGCGATGAAATCCTTGCGTACGATCGCCGAGCGGTGAAGCCGGACGAACAGCTCCGGGTCGAGCCCCTCCTCGAGCGCGGTCATCGAATGGTGGATGAGCCAGCTGCGGCGGGCGACATGGAGACGCATGTAATCGCGCTCGGCCGACACCCGGTCGACATCGCGAGCAGCGATCCGCACCAGGCCTGACAGGTCCGAGGCCCAGAATTCCTCAAGCCATTGCGACACGTCGCGCTGCGGCTGGGCGGTGCGCTGCTCAAGATAGGAACGGGCGCGGTCGAGTGCCCGCTGGAGCCGGACAGGGTCGACCGGCTTCATCAGATAATCGACCGCTTCGACCTCGAAGGCGGCGACCGCGAACTGATCGAAAGCAGTCACGAAAATGACCGCTGGCGACGGGTCTTGGCGGGCCAGCGAACGCGCCACGGCAATGCCGTCGAGTCCCGGCATCGCGATATCGAGCAGGAGTAGATCGGGGTGGAGCGCGGCAGTCAGGTTGATCGCGGATTCGCCATCGCTCGCGGTTCCGACAAGCTGCGCTCCAACGGCCCTGGCGAGTAGCAATTGCAGTCGTTCCACCGCTAGCGGTTCGTCATCCGCGACCAGCACCCGGATCGGCCGCGCCTCAGTCACGGCTTTCGATCGGGAGTGTCAGCGACACTTTGTAACCGCCTGCGGCCATTGGGCCGAAGCGGCAATTGGCGCGGTTTCCAAAACGCGCTTCGAGCCGCTGGCAGACATTGTCGAGGCCAAGGCCGGTGCCTTCGTGGGTCGCGGCGGGCAATTCGTCCTTGCCGCCGTGCTTGAGCCGGTTGCTGATATCGAGGATCATCCGGCCGTCGCCGAGCGACCGGGCGGCGATCGAAATGACCACCGCCTTGCGGCTTTTGGACACGCCATATTTGATCGCGTTTTCGACGATCGGCTGAAGGATCAGCGCCGGCAGCATGGCCCGCTGGAGTTCGACCGGGACATCGATATCGACATTGAGCCGATCGGGAAAACGCGCCATCTCGATGTCGAGATAAAGTTTCTGAAGTTCGATTTCCTCGGCCAAAGTGACGTCGGCACCCGGATCGAGCGACAGGCTGGTCCGGAAAAAAGTCGACAAAGCGAGTAGCATCGCTTCGGCGCGATCGGCACGTCCGGTCATGACCAGCGACGACAGCGAATTGAGCGTATTGAACAGGAAATGCGGATTGACCTGGTAGCGCAACGCCCGGACTTGAGCGGCCTGGGCGGCGCTTTCCGCCGCCGCGACCCGCCGCTGCGCTGCAAGCGATGCCGCTTGCGCCCGGATGGCGAGATAGAAAGCGCTCCACGCGAGGAAGAAGAACAGCCAAACGACCGCGACGTCGGCGCCGTAGCGCAGCCTTTTATTGCTATCGAGGTCCTTCATTTTCGGGAAGGTCAGGACCAGCGGCTCCTGGGCGCTGCGCTCGATCCGGATCTGCTGGCCCTTTTCGACCACGACGAAACCCTCGCGCGCCTGGTAGCGGAATTCCTCGCGGCTTTCGCGCATCACGTCCTCGAGCTGGAGGAGGACCGTCGACAAGGCGACCGAGGCAACCAGCGAACTGACGCCCGCAACCACCGCTTTCGTCCAGATCGGCGCGGTCCGCGCAAAGATGTTGATCGACACGTAGATCAAGCCGGTCAGCAACATTCCCAGGAGGATCACGACGAGCTTGTTTTCGAGGGTGGTCAGCGGGTCGGAACCGAGGAAGGCGCGGGCGACGACGGTCACGGCGTAGAACAGCCAGAAACCGAGAATCGACTTCAGTGCCGTCCGCCAATCGGCGAAACGCGAAACCCTGTTGCTTGAAACGACGCTGGCCATCGTCCCCTCATGTCGCAAATCGAGCGCCACGCAAACCGCCCTTCGGCCATTGGCAGAAGCATGCCACCGCCCGTCGAATGATAAGCGTTGGAACACCGCCATGTGACACTCGTTACGGTGATGACCCTGACAGATTGAACTATGCGAGGCCGCTCATGAGCAGTGACAACGACAATGAGAAGCCAGCTGAGGATTCGGTTCCGGCTTCAATTCCGGCTCCGGCGCCCGTCCTGTCCGGCGAGCCCGAGGAAGCGCTTGAGAAAAGGCTGTCGGAAAATCCCGATGATCTCGACGCCAAAGCCGACGTCGGGAGCGATCAATCGATGGACGCATCCGACCCTCCGGCCGCTTCGCAACCGGGTCAGACCGACGAACCGGTGCCGTCGAGCGGATTTCCGGAATAAATCGCAATTCATTTCGGTACCGGAATCCTTTCAAATCGTTGCCGAAACTCAACAGCACTGTAATAAATTGGGGATAAGTGAAGATTTAGCGTTGCCGCGCTGACTCGCCTCTGATTCTATCTGAACGGGGGTGGGATTGCGGTTAACGGTCAATCAACCATGACCGGTGCATGATCCTGCCAGGACAATAGGAGTCGGGTAATGATCACGCGGACCAGCCAGCCAGCAGGCGGAACCCTGCTGATCTCGGAAATGAAGGAGTTCGCTACCTTTCCGAAATCGACGCAGCGCTACATTCGGCGCGCGCTCGATGTCGCCTACGGGCGCCGCGACGCGATCGAATGCTGGTCCCGCGACGACGGGGAGACGGCCTCGATCCGTGCCCAGGCCCGGCTCTACAAGCAGCTCGACCATCTTCGCCTCCAGGTGCCGGACGATAGCGGGCTCGACATGATCGAACCGTTCATCGGCATGTTGATCACCTTGACCGCGTTCGATCTTGGCCAGGAACGGCTCGATTGTTTCGCGTCCTACCGCTTCCTCTACGAGCGGCTGGTCGGCGCGGCATCGCGGCCGTGGCTGCCAGCGGCTTTCTGTTCGGCGGCGGCGCTTCCGCACCTTCACCCCGAACGGCGCCGGATCCTGCTTCAGTCGATCAGCGAAAGCGCGGCGACCGCTCCGGGCTGGTCGAGCCGCGAGCCAGTGTTCTGGCCGGAATGGGTTGAAAAAGTCGACGTTGCGCAGGCCGCCTGAGCGGGCTTAGCGCCGGCGAGCCAGACGTTCGAGCAATTCGGCTGCGAATTCGCTGAGCGTGTCGTCGCGCGCGCCCATGATCACGATCCGGTCGCCGGACTGAGCTTCGGCAATCAGCGCTTCGCCGATCGCGGAGCGCCCGGCGAGGTGGCGCGCGGTTCCACCGCGGGCGGTGACCGCGGCCGCCAGCCAGGCGCTGTCGCGGGCCTTGTCGACCGTTCCGCCGTGATAAACCGGGTCGGGCAGGAACAAGCTGTCGCCCGGTGCCATGCCGCTGGCGAAACTGTCGGCCAATTCCTCGCCCATCTTGGTTAGCGGACCATAGCCGTGCGGCTGGAACATGATCAGCAATCGTCCCGGGCGCGATCGCAACGTCGCCAGCGTGGCATCAATCTTGTCCGGGTTGTGCGCGAAATCGTCGATCACGGTCACGCCACCACCGACGCCGACGATCTCGAGGCGGCGCTTCGTGCCCTCGAACCGTCCCAGCGCAGTGCACGCGTCGTCGAGCCGGACGCCTAACGCGAGCACGGCCGCGATCGCCGCAAGCGCGTTTGAGGCATTGTGGCGGCCGGGCACCTGAAGCTGGAGTTCGACGCGTTGATCATCCGCTTCGACCGCCAGTGCAGCGCCGGCATCCTCCTCGCGGACGTCCTTGCCCAGGACCGTTGCGCCGGGACTGTCGAGACCATAGCCGATCAGCTTGCCGGCCGGCAGACTTTCCGCCAGCAGCCGCGCTTCCGGGTCGTCGAGATTGACCACAGCCTTGCGCGCGGCCGCCACAAATCCCGCGAACATCCCGCGCAATTCGTCCAGCCCTTTGTGGTCGAGCGTTACGTTGGTGATAACCGCGACCTCGGGCCGATAAAGCGCGATCGAGCCGTCGCTTTCGTCGACCTCGCTGACGAACAATTCGGGATCGCCGACCAACGCGCTTGCGAACGGCGTCCCGGGCGTAACGAAATTCTTCATCACCGCGCCGTTCATCACGGTTGGCTGGCGGTGGCAGGCGTGGAGCATCCAGCCGATCATTCCGGTGACGGTCGACTTGCCGCTGGTGCCGCCAACCGCGACGCTGCGCTGCGCTGCGTTCAACAATTTGGCCAGATATTGCGGCCGAGTGAGGTGGGTCAGGCCCAGTTCGCGGGCGCGGGCGACATCGGGGATCGTCGCTTCGACCGCGGTGGAGGTGACAAGGGTCATTCCGGGCTTGAGCCCCGAGCCGTCCTGGGCGAACAACTGGATTCCGAGCGAACGCAAATAATCGAATTTGCCCGCGGTTCGGCCGGCGTCGAGCGAGCGGTCGGAACCCGCGACCTTGCCCCCGCTGGCGCGGACAATCGAGGCCAGTGGAAGCATCCCGCTGCCGCCGATACCGCAGAAAAAGACATTCGAATCGCTCATGCCGGCGGCACTATTGGTCAGCGCCGCCCAAAGCTAGAGGGGCGGGCCAAGTGGCCTTATCATCGACATTCCGCTTTCAACTCGGCCAATGACTGCTTTATCTGGCGGCTGGTCGCCACTTTGGTTTGAGGAAGCGCAAATGCGGATCGCTGTGGTCGCCCCAAGCTGCATCCTTGATCGCGAGGCTGGCCGCCGGCTCGAAGCGCTGGTCGGCGAACGCGGCGATTGCGAACTCACGATCCACCCGCAATGTTTCCTCAGCGACGGCCATTTCGCCGGCTCCGACAGCGAACGGCGGGCAGCGTTGCGCGAAGTCATGGCCGATCCCGCGGTCGACGCCGTGTGGTTCGCGCGCGGCGGCTATGGTTCGAACCGCATCGCCGAAGCGGCGGTGCTCGACTTGTCCGACGCGGCTCGTGCCAAGACCTATATGGGCTATAGCGATTCCGGCTTTCTCCATGCCGCGTTCGACAAGGCTGGGCTCAAGGCGGTGTGGGGGCCGATGCCGCAGGATTTGCTGCGCACTGGCGGCGATGCGGCGATCACCCGCGCACTCGACTGGCTCGTGTCGGGTTCGCCGCAAGCACTCGAAGCGGGACTCGACGGCCCGGCGATGGCGTTCAACCTGACGGTTCTGTCGAGCTTGCTTGGAACGGCGCTCGAACCCGACTTGAGCGGCATCGAGCTGCTGCTCGAGGATGTCGGCGAGCATCATTACCGGCTCGACCGGACGATGTTCCATTTGACCGCCAGCCAGAATGTCCGCCAGGTGCGGCAAATTCGCCTCGGCCGGATTAGCGATATCCCCGCCAATACCCCCGCATTCGGCGCCGAGGACGAAGACATTGTGAGCGACTGGTGCAAGCGTTCGGGGATTGCTTTTGGAAGCCGCGCGGACATCGGCCACGACAGCGCCAATAAAGTGGTTCCATTCCGTTAATCGCGCGAAAGTTCATCTACGTCGTGAAAGCCTTGCACAAGAGGCTCAGTTGCGCTCTACCGGAGAGAGTAACAACAGGAGGGCCAGATGGCAGAAGGCAGTGGTCGTAAAGCAGGGGGCGGGTTAGCTCGTCCGGTACAACCGTCGGCGGATCTCGCCGCGATTTGCGGGAATGATCCGTTGCCGCGCAGCGAGGTGGTTTCGAAGATGTGGGCGCACATCAAGAAGAACAACCTCCAAAACCCGGCAAATAAACGGGAAATCATGGCTGACGACAAGCTCAAGAAGATTTTCGGGGGCAAGGATCGGGTCAGCATGTTCGAAATGAACAAGCACCTGTCGAACCATCTGAAATAGTCTTCAGCCAGGGTTTGAATACTGGGGGATCCGCTTCGGCGGGTCCCCTTTTTCATGTCCGGCGCAATGCGACTCGGCGCCGTATCGGAACCGCTGGTTTAACCGCGCCACTGTCCCGCGAACGGCTCGGCGGTCACCGGATAGCCAAGATGGCCGGGAATGGTGATATATTGTTGCCCATCGCGCTCCTCGATCCACGGGCAAACCGGCTCGATCGGATGCGCTTTCGCATCCGCGCAAATGGCCGCGAAACTGGTGTGCAACGCAAGCCTCTCGAGCGTTCGCTTGGTCGGAAAGATCAGCTTCGCCCGGCCGTCCTGTTCCATCGCCAGAATCTGCGCCGCGGCCAGCCATCGAGCAGCGGAGCATTCGCCGGCAATGACCCTGGGCTGCCATTCTCCCGCCGGTGCTTCGGCGACGTAGAACATGGTGTCGAAACGCCGCACCGCGTGGAATTTCGGAACCCACCGAGCGAACGGGGTCAGCGCCTCGAACTGAAGCTTGAGATCGGCGGCGTCGAGTAACCGTCCAAACCCTTTGTCGGCGACCAGCGCGGTCTGCAGCAAGGCGCTTTGTTCGGCATCGGGCAATGGCGCGATACCGACCGGGATCGCGGTTTCCTCGATCGTTTCGCGGATCGCAGCGACCATTGCCCCGTCGCCCGCTCCAAGCGCCTGAGCCAAATCGCGGTCGGACCCATCGATCCGACCCCCGGGAAAGACCAAAGCGCCCGCGGCAAAGGCCATTCCGCCGGCGCGCTCGACCATCAGCAATTCGAGTGGCCCCGACGCTCGGTCGCGGACGACGATCAGGGTCGCCGCGGGGATCGCTTCATCGGTCATGCGCTAGCGACTAGCGCGCCGATCACATGCCGGCCACGTTTTGCTCGTCGGCGTCGGTCGGATTGGTGGCGGCGTCCGCGGCAGCGGCATTTTCCTGCTCGAGCTGCTGCTCCTGGGTGCCAAGAGCAACCGCTTCGGCATTGGCCGCGTCGGCGGCGGCGTCGCCAGCCATGGCGTTCAAATCCTCAGTGGCGGAATTGACCGCGGCAGTGTTGAGCGCGTCGTCATTGCTGCTGTTGCAGCCAGCAACGGCGAGAGTCAGCGCGGCAGCGCCGGCAATCGCGAAAGTAAGCTTGGTCATGGTCAGTCCCTGTCTAAGTGAATCGATATGCCACTGTCTTACCAGCATCGCGGCGATTGGTTCCACCCCTTGAGTGACCAATCTCCTTGTGAATCGCGCGCCGAAGCCTTATTTCCAGAGGTGCTGGGTAACCGGCTATGTCGGTAGACTGTTGAGTGGAATAAGCATTTCGGACCCGGGGGGCAGTACCCCGGCGCCTCCACCACCAGCCGCCTTGGCCCGGATTTTCGGGGCGCTCGGTTGCTGATGGGGGCGAAATAGGATCGACGGGTGCGATAAAGGCTCGATTGCCGATCGGTAGGAGACCACCGTGACGGCTCGTACACACAAGTGCCAACGATAATCAGGCTCTTGCTATTGCTGCGTAACTGACGGCCTAACGGTCACAAGTTACAATGACAAAAGCGCGGTCGGACCCCACCGGGCAACAGAAGGGGAATCCAGCGGCCTCCGAGGGAGCCGGGCAACAGAATCCCTCGGACTTTTTGAATTTTGCGCGCTGACCGTTGGTCGAAAGATCGCTTGCGCCGGCACTGCTTACGCATAGGGTGAGCCCCAAGCCACGGGGGGCCCTGCAATGATCAAGAAGCTAACCACCGCCTTCCTGCTGCGATGGCGATGCGTTGCGTAAGGCCAGCGGACTTACCGGAATGCCCAAATAAGGCTTAGCGTCGCCGCAACTCGTCGCGTATTTCGGTGAGCAAATCGGTCTCGCACGGTCCGGCAATCGGGTCCGTCTTGCGGGTCAGTTTGTTGGCCATTCTCACCAGCAGGAAAATGATCCACGCCAGGATGAGGAAATTGATTGCCGCGGTCACGAACGCTCCCCAGCCGAGGACGGAAGCGCCGGCGGCCTTGAGCGCCGCATAATCGGCGAGAGAACCCGTATAGCCCGCCGGGACCGGGCCGAGCAGCAAAAACCGGTTGGTGAAATCGAGCCCGCCGAAGACCGCTCCGATCAACGGCATGACGATGTCTTCGGTCAGGCTCGAGACGATTTTCGCGAACGCCGCGCCGATGATCACCGCGACCGCCAAATCGAGGACATTGCCGCGAGCGATGAATGCTTTGAATTCACCCAACATCATGTGCTCCTTCGGGCACGACGGAAATCACACCCTATCATGTCGCGTTTCGATTGAAAGCGAGGCGGTCACTGCTTACCTTTTCCGGCAATGGGCCGCGGCCCGCGAATTTGAGGGGTTTGACCATGAACGGATTTCATCGCTTCGGGCTATTGGCGCCGGTCGCCGCGATCAGCCTTTCGAGTTGCGGCGTCAACAGCGTTCCAACCGCCGAGGAACAGGTCAACGCCGCCTGGGGTAATCTCCAGAGTGAGTATCAACGCCGCGCCGACCTCGTCCCCAATCTGGTATCGACGGTCAAAGGTTATGCGCAGCAGGAAAAATCGGTGCTGGTCGAGGTCACCGAAGCGCGGGCCAAGGCGTCGAGCATCCAGCTTAACGCAAGCGACCTCAGCGACCCCGCCAAGGTCCAAGCATTCGCCAACGCGCAATCGCAGCTGGGCGGCTCCCTCGGCCGCTTGCTGGCGACGATCGAGGCCTATCCGGACCTCAAGTCGAACGCCAATTTCCTGACCCTCCAAAGCCAGCTTGAAGGGACGGAAAATTCGATCCTAGTCGCCCGCCGCGACTATAATGAAGCGGTGCGCAGCTATAACGTCCGGATCCGCACCTTCCCCGACGCGATTGGCGCGAAGATCTTCTACGGCGCCAAGCCCAAGGTGCCGTTCGAGGCCGCAGCAGCAGCGCAAGCCGCGCCAAAGGTCAATTTCAACAGCGCCGGTTGATGTGACGCGAATGCTCGCCGTTTTGTGGCTTGCGCTGGTTGCGCTGGCCCAGCCCGTTTCCGCGCAATCCTTTCCCAAATTGTCGGGGCGGGTGGTCGACGAAGCCCATCTGCTGAACGCGTCGCAAGTGGTCGACATCACGAGCAAATCACAAGCACTGGAAGCGCAAAGCGGCGCTCAGCTGGTGGTCGTCACCGTGCCCAGCCTCGGCGGACAGCGGATCGAGGATTATAGCTATCAGCTTGGCCGGGCCTGGGGCATCGGCCAGAAAGGCAAGGACGATGGCGTGATCCTGGTGGTCGCGCCGGCCGAACACAAGGTGTGGATTGCGACCGGTTATGGCGCCCGAACGCGCCTCACCGATGCCATGAGCAGCATCATCTATCGCAATGCGATCATCCCCAAATTCCGCGAGAATCCGCCCGATTACGGCGGCGGGATCATTGCCGGAGTCGATCAGATAGTGACTCAAATGAGCCTTCCGCAAGCCGAAGCCGACAAAAGGCTCCAGCAGGCCGAGGCGCAGCGCCATTCGAACAACCGCGGCGGCAGCGACATGATCCCGACGATCATGCTTGGACTGTTCGTCTTCTTTTTCGTCATCAGGCCCATATTATTCGGTCGCGGTGGGCGGTCCTACCGGCGTCGCGGCGCTGGGCCGATTGTCGTCTGGGGTCCCGGCTGGGGCGGCGGTGGGGGTTCGTCTTGGAGCAGTGGCGGCTCCTCTTGGGGCGGTGGCTTTGGCGGCGGCGGTGGGTT
>JACDEB010000004.1 GCA_013816595.1 Sphingomonas sp.
GGGCGCCCCCGGCGCGCGCCGCAGTAAAGGTGTCGACGAGCTGGTTCGCCTTGATCCCGGCAACCGGGATGGCGAGGCCGGCCGGCCCGACCTCCACCCCCTCGGCGATCGCCACCGGCCCCGACCCCGCCCGATCGACGGTGGCAATATCCCCGGACGAAGTTACTCGCCCGTTGGCGGCGGGGCCGGGAACATTACCGTAGAACCAGATCCAGAACAGGCTGGCGAGGATCGCGCCGATGGCGAAGGTCAGTACAGATCGCATGGACTCCGTTTAAGCGACAAATTTGGCTTTGAAACCCGGTTTCATGATTTGCGACAGTCGAAGCACGTCCCAATTGGTCAACCGCAGACAGCCGTGGCTCTCGGTCCGCGCGATCGTCTGTGGCTCGCCGGTGCCGTGGATACCGTAATGTTCCTTGGTCAAATCGAGCCAGGCGAGGCCGACTGGCCCATTGGGCCCCGGCGCAAGCTTCTGCTCGGCCTTGTCGTCGGCGACATCCCAAAACAGGTCGGGCTGGTAATTGAACGGCGGAAGGAAGCTGAACACCGGCACCTTCCAGTCGCCCAGCGGCAGCGGATCATGGCTCGAACCAGTGGTGACTGGGAATTGAGCGACCAGCTGTTGGTCCGCGTCGAGCACCTTGAGCAACCCTTCGCGCTTGCTGACCATGATGTGATCACCCTTGATGTCGCCAGCCGATACGTTGAGCAGCGCCATCCATTTGGCGGCGTCATCCTTGCCCCGGGCATCATAGCTGGCCGAAGCCGGAACGACGTTGGGAAGGCGCAATGTCTGGCCAGCCCCGATCAGCGCGTCCGGACCATTGAGCGCGACGACCGTCGCCGGGGTGGTGTGAAATTCCTCGGCCAATTTCTCGAGCATGTTGCGATAGCCCATGAATTTGAGCTTGGCCTGGTCTTCGGCCTTCTTTGGGAACGGGTAAACGAACGGTCCCGCAACCTGATCGGGAGTGAGCTTGACCATGATCGTCGACGGGCGGTTCTGCTGGAGCAGCGCGACCTTGGTTGAGTTGTCCAGTTTGCCGGTCGCGGTCATTCCGCGCGACGTCTGAAAACCCTTGACCGCATTGTCGAGGCTCTTGCCCTTCTTGCCGTCGATCACGCCCGGCGAAAAGCCGGCGGCGTCGAGCAGGACTTGGGCGTGGAAGGCGGTGCCGTCGATCGGCGATCCCTTGGTTCCCGGCGCGGCCCAGCTTTTGACGCTGGACGGATTGGCGGCGGTCGATTTGCCGGCGGTAGAACCAGCAGTCGGCGGCGCTGGGCTCTTGACCGGGGTCTGGGCGACCGCGGCGGTCGCGGCAACGAGGACCAGCGCACTGGTCAGGCGCAGGAATTTACGCAACGTTATTCTCCCTCAACTTGGAATGTGTTCGAGGGTGGAACGATGGAGAGCTGAAACGTTTCCCCGACGGCCGCTTATTCCGGCGGCAGGTCGTCGACCAAGCGGATCCGAACCTTCCACTCGCCCATGTCCAATTCGGGTTTCGAGACAAACATGATGAGGTCGTCGTCGATCGTGAAGCCGGTCTCGCCTTTCTTTCCGGCGACCGCCTCAACCCCGGGAATGGCAAGCGCGCAATGCTCCGCTTGGCCGCTCTGCGCCTCCGCTACCGCCAAGGCGTCGCTGGGGAAGGACCAGGAGCAGCGGAATTCCTGCTTGCGCAATGCGCAGGCTCCGGCTTCGAACTTGCGCGTCTGCAAGGACTGGAAATCGGTCCGCGCCTGATGGACCAGGGCAGTCAGCGATGCACAATTGGGATCAACCGCGGCGAGCGCCGGGCTTGCTGAAGCGAGCAACGTGGAAGCGATCAAGGCGAGGCTGGAGTTGGTCATTTCCAATGCTGCCACGATCAATCGCTGTTTGCCAAGACCCCGGCGAAGGCGGCGACCGCTTGTGCGGTGTCGTCGGCGCCCCACACCGCTTGGCAAACCGCAAGGAAATCGGCCCCCGCTGCGACCAGAGGTGCGGCATTGGCAGGAGTGATCCCGCCGATTGCGACGCACGGCAATTCGAACACCGACGACCACCAGCTGAGGATCACCGGCGCCGGCCGGTAATGCGACGGTTTGGTCGTGGTCGGATAGAATGCGCCAAAGGCGACGTAATCGGCCCCCTCTTCGCCCGCTTCCATCGCCAGATGGCGGCTGTCGTGGCACGTCCGCCCAATCTGGACATCCGGACCCAGAAGCGCGCGCGCTTCGCGAATGTTACCATCGGACTGGCCCAGGTGGAGGCCATCGGCGCCAAGCCGCTTGGCCAGCGCCATGCTGTCGTTGACGATGAACGCGACGTCATGGTCGGCGCAGACCCGTTGCAGCGGTTCGGCCAGCCGAGCGAGTTCATGCTCGGCGACATCCTTGACCCTAAGCTGGAATGCGGTCGCGATCCCCGGCTCAAGTGAAGCGCAGAGGCGGTCGGGAAAGTCGCCGCCAACCTCCTGCGGGCTGATCAGATAGAGGTCGCAGCGCTCGGCGCGGCGCGGCGGGAACACTGCAGGATCGAGGAATTCGTCGTCGTTCATGGCCTGCTCATTAGCCTGATGGCTGAATGGCGCAATGAAAGCACTGCTATCCCTTGCATCGATCGGGCTGCTGAGCGGCTGCGCTTCCGTCCCTTATGGTCCGCCCCCGCCGCCGCTTATGGTTGGAATGCCTGTGATGAACGCCACCGCGGTCGCGACCATCGGCTTTGGCGGACGCGCCGCGATCAATGGCGTCCGGATCGTTCCGCGACGCGTGATCGAGGACAGCCGCTGCCCCGCCAATGTGCAATGCGTCTGGGCTGGCCGACTGATCCTCGAGGCGCAAATTGGAACGCCCGGCCAGCCTGACAGCGTTCGCCAACTAACCCTTGGCCAACCGCTGCCGTTGCCGGGCGGAACCCTGACCCTGGTCGCAGTCATGCCCCCCAGGCTCGCCAGCGGCGGCCCGGCGCCGAGCAGCTTCACCTTCGAATGGCACGGCCTTTAGGCCAGACTCAGGCGTCGGCCTTTTCGACCGAGGCTTCGTAAATCCTGTCGATCGAGCGGCCCAATGTGGCGTTGAATTCGGCATCGCTCATGTCGTGGCGCAGGCCTTCGAGCAGAGCGCGGCTGAAGCTTGCGATAACGCCGTCGTTCTTGGCCAGCTCGGCGCACGCCTCGTCGCGGCTGAAGCCGCCCGACAAAGCGACGACCTTGAGCACGCGCGGATGATCGACCAGCGGCTTGAACAGATTGGGCTTCACCGGCAGCGAAAGCTTGAGCATCACCTGGCGATCCTCGGGCAGCGCATCCAGCGCCCGAAGCAATTCCGCGAGCAGGATTTCGTCCGACTGGGCGCGGTCTGCGCTTTTGATCGACACTTCGGGCTCGACGATCGGCATCAGCCCGGCTGCGATGATCTGGCTGGCGACCGCGAACTGCTGTTCAACAATGGCAGCGATTCCGGCCCGGTTCGCGCGGTCGATGACCGAGCGCATCTTGGTCCCGAACACCCCCTTGGCGACCGCGCGCTCAAGCAAAGCGCCCAGCCCCGGATTGGGTTTCATCAGCTTGGCCCCGTCGGCTTCGTCCTCGAGGCCCTTGTCGACTTTGAGGAAGGGAACCACGCCCCGCGCCCACAGGGCCTCCGGCACCGGCCTTCCGTCGGCAGCGCCATCCATAGTCATTTCGAACAGGATCGCACCGAGCACCTTGGCGCCGGTGAAGGCGGGCGAAGTGATGATCCGGACGCGCATCTGGTGAACCAGCGCGAACATCTCGTCATCATTGGCCCATTCATCGCCGGTGTAGCCAAAGGCCTTGAGCGCGCCGGGGGTCGATCCGCCCGATTGGTCGAGCGCGGCGATGAAGCCGTTTCCCTGGCGAACCTTGTCGTACATTTCCGAATTCGGCATTGATCCACCCCTGTGTCCTGGCTTTCGTCAGCCCATCGCGCAGCCCATAATGACGCCTGAACCATAGAACAATGGCTTGACGGGCCCGTCGCCAGTGACCACCATTCCCGCTTGCGGAGGAGCACTAACTTGCGGACCTTGTTGCGTTTTTTATCGGCACTGACCTTGGTCGCGCTTGCTGCTCCGGCGACTGGGAAGAACTTCAAGGTCGGCCAGCCGGTCCCCGATTTCGAACTGGTCATGCTCGATGGTTCAAAAGTTCATTCCAAGGACTTGCGCGGCCAAGTCGTGGTGTTGAATTTCTGGGCGACATGGTGTGGGCCGTGCCGGACCGAGCTCCCGTTCCTGGACAATTATTATCGGGCGGCACAGAAACGCGGCTGGCCGCTGCAAATCTACGCGGTGGCGACCGAAGACAGCCTGCCGCTCAACAAGCTCAAGCCGCTGTTCGCGGCGATGGCGATCCCGTCTGCGCGCCGGATCAGCGGCGGCGGCTTCGACAATTTCGATGCGCTTCCGACCAATTACGTCATCGATCGCTCAGGGGTACTGCGCTACGCCAAATCGGGTGCGCTCGACATCGACGACGCCAACCGCATCCTCGTGCCCTTGATGCAGGAACCGGCGCCGGCCCAGTAACTCCGGGCGACGGAGTCAGGCCGCGCGTTCGAGCGCCGCGACTCCGGGGAGCGTCCGGCCTTCCATCCATTCCAGAAAAGCGCCGCCAGCAGTCGAGACGAAGGTGAATTCCGCGGCGACGCCGGCATGATTGAGCGCTGCTACCGTATCGCCTCCGCCAGCGACCGAAACTAGCGACCCCTGTCTAGTCAACGCGGCGGCGGTTCGGGCCAGGGCCACCGTGGCCTCATCGAACGGTTTCGTTTCGAACGCTCCGAGCGGCCCATTCCACACCAACGTCCGGCAATTCTTGAGCACGTCGCCGAGGGCCTCGACCGCTGCCGGACCGATATCGAGGATCATCTCGTCGGCCGCGACTTCGTGGACGTTGCACACGCGCAGGCTCGGCGGATTGGGCGCGAATTCCTTTGCAACGACCACGTCATAGGGCAGATGGATGGTGCAATTGGCGGCTTCGGCGCGTTCGAAAATGCTCTCCGCTTCGCCCAGCAAGTCTTTCTCGCACAGGGACTTTCCGACGTTGATGCCGCGCGCGGCAAGGAACGTATTGGCCATTCCGCCACCGATGATCAGATGATCGACCTTGGTCACCAGGTGACCGAGCACGGCCAGCTTCGATGACACTTTCGCACCGCCGACCACCGCCGCGACCGGCCGATCGGGATCGCCGAGCGCGCGCTGCAGGGCGATCAATTCGGCCGCCATCGCCCGCCCGGCGAAGCTCGGCAGAAGATGCGCGATACCGTCGGTTGATGCATGCGCGCGGTGAGCGGCGGAGAAAGCGTCGTTGACGAAGAGATCGCCGAGCCCCGCCATGCCCTTCGCCAACTCGGGATCGTTGAGTTCCTCGCCTGAGTGAAAGCGCGTATTTTCCAGAATACCGATCGAGCCCGCGGTCATGGTCTCGATTGCCCGCGCCGCTTCCGGCCCCTGACAATCCTCGATGAAGCGCACCGAGCGCCCGGTGAGTTCGGTCAGCGGCTTGACCAGCAAAGCGGTCGACATGTCGGGGCGGACGCGCCCCTTGGGCCGGCCGAAATGGGACAGCAGAAGCACGATCGCGCCTTTGTCGGCGAGCTCGGCGATGGTCGGCACCGCGGCGCGCAGCCTGGTGTCGTCGCTGATCGCGCCATCGACCATCGGCACGTTAAGATCGACCCGCACCAGGACGCGCTTTCCGGTCAGATCGTCGGGG
Source organism: Sphingomonas sp. (assembly GCA_013816595.1). Lineage (GTDB taxonomy): Bacteria > Pseudomonadota > Alphaproteobacteria > Sphingomonadales > Sphingomonadaceae > Sphingomicrobium. The sequence goes on from JACDEB010000004.1 coordinate 5,736, forward strand.
AGGTCGTCGAGGGTTTTGAAATCATTGGTCAAGATCTAAACATCCGTTCGTCCTGAGCGAGCGCAAGGATGGCGGCTAACTCTAGCCGAGTTTGCTCATCGCCTCGGCGGTGTCGACCATCCGGTTCGAAAAGCCCCATTCATTGTCGTACCAGCTCAGAACACGAACCAATTTGCCTTCGAGTACCGCGGTTTCGAGGCTGTCAACGGTCGAGCTTGCCGGGCTGCCGTTGAAGTCGATCGATACCAACGGCTCGTCGGTATAGGCGAGGATGCCTTTGAGCGGGCCCTTTTCCGACGCCGTCTTGAGCAATGCATTGACTTCCTCGACGCTGGTGTCGCGACCGGGCGTGAAGGTGAGGTCAATCAGGCTGACGTTGGGCGTCGGTACGCGCACCGCCGAACCGTCGAGCTTCCCCTTCAGTTCGGGCAGCACCTCGCCGACGGCGCGGGCGGCGCCGGTGGTGGTCGGGATGATATTCATCGCCGCGCCGCGGGCGCGGCGCATGTCGCCGTGGATCTGATCGAGGATCTTCTGGTCATTGGTATAGGCATGGATGGTGGTCATCAGCCCACGCTCGATGCCAATCGCATCGTTAAGCACCTTGGCTACCGGCGCCAGGCAATTGGTGGTGCAACTGGCGTTGCTGACGATGCGGTGGTCGGCGGTCAATTTGTGGTGATTGACGCCATAAACGACTGTCAGGTCCGCGCCTTTGGCCGGGGCCGAGATCAGGACTCGTTTGGCGCCGGCATCGAGGTGCTTCTGGCCGCCTTCCTTGTCGGTGAAGAAGCCGGTGCATTCGAGCGCGATGTCGACGCCCATGGCCTTGTGCGGAAGCTTGGCGGGATCGCGTTCGGCGGTGACCTTGATGCGCTTGCCATCGACGATCATCACGTCGCCATCGGCGCTGACGTCGCCGGGCCAGGCGCCGTGGACGCTGTCGCGCTTGAACAGCATGGCGTTGGATTTGGCGTCGGCGAGGTCATTGATCGCAACCAGCTCAAGCCCATGATCGTCGCGGCTAAGGATCGCCCGAGCGACCAGGCGGCCGATCCGGCCAAAGCCGTTGATTGCAACTCTCGTCATTTAATCTTCCTCTGTTTCATCTGCTCGGCCACCCGCTCGGCGATCTTGTCGGGGGTGATGCCGAAAAATTCATAAGCATCGGCCGCTGGGGCCGAGACGCCGAAGCGATCGATCCCGATGCGCAGTCCATGAAGCCCGGTGTAGCGTTCCCAGCCGATCGTCGCTCCGGCCTCGACCGACACGCGCAGGATTTCGCGGTTCGAAACGTCGGGCAGGATGTCGTCGCGATAGGAATCATCCTGGGCGTCGAACAATTCGGTGCATGGCATCGACACCACATCGACCCCGATCCCCTGCCCTTCGAGTTTCTCAGCGGCGGCGACCGCGATTTCGACTTCGGACCCGGTGGCGATGATGATCACCTTGCGCGCCTTGGCCGCGGCCTTGATGCGATAGGCGCCGCGGGCGCACAGATTTTCCTTTTCGGCCTTGGTTCGGAGCGCGGACAGATTCTGCCGGCTGAGCGCGAGCACGCTCGGCTTGTTCGCGCCAAGCGCAAGCGCCCAGCATTCGGCGGTCTCGACCGCATCGGCGGGTCGGAACGTCAGCAGTCCGGGCATCGCCCTCAGGCTCTGCAAATGCTCGATCGGCTGGTGCGTCGGTCCATCTTCGCCGAGACCGATCGAATCGTGGGTCATCACATAAATCACCCGCACCTGCTGCAGCGCCGACAGGCGGATCGCGGGGCGAGCATAATCGGTGAACACCAGGAACGTCCCGCCATAGGGGATCACCCCGCCGTGGAGCGCCAGGCCGTTCATCGCCGCGGCCATTCCGAACTCGCGGATTCCGTAGTGGATGTAGCGGCCGCCGTAATTGTCGGCGGTGAGCAATTCCATGCCCTTGGTCAGGGTGTTATTCGATGGCGTGAGATCGGCCGAGCCGCCGATCGTCGCCGAGATCGCGGCATTGATCTTCTCAAGCGCCATTTCCGACGCCTTGCGGGTGGCAACCTTGAGCTTTGAGGAGACCAGCTCCGCGATCAGCGGCTTAAGCCATTTGTCGCTCGCTTTGCCTTCGGTCTGGCCGAGAAACTCGCCCTTTGAGTCGCTGGCTTCAAGGCGGCGGTGCCATTCGGCGCGAGCAACCCGGCCGCGCTCGCCGGCCTTGCGCCAGGCCGAACGAATGTCGTCGGGAATCTGAAATGGCGGAGAGTCCCAGCCCAGGGTCGTTCGCGCCTTGACGATTGCATCGGCGCCGAGCGGCGAGCCGTGGGTCCCGGCGGTGCCTTGTTTGTCGGGTGCGCCATAGCCGATGATCGTCTTGCAGCGGATCAGTGACGGCCGAGCGCGTCCGCTCGACTCCTCGATTGCACGGTTGACGGCATCGGCATCGAGCCCGTCGCACTCAATCGTATGCCAGCCCGACGCTGCAAAACGCGCCATGACATCTTCATTGCGCGAGAGCTCGGTCGATCCGTCGATGGTGATTCGATTGTCGTCCCACAACACGATCAGCCGGCCGAGTTTGAGGTGCCCGGCAAGCCCGACCGCTTCATGGTTGATGCCTTCCATCAGGCAGCCGTCGCCAGCGACGACGAACGTCCGATGATCGACCAGGTCATTGCCGTAGCGGGCATTGAGATGGCGTTCGGCGATCGCCATTCCGACTGCCATCGCCAGGCCCTGGCCAAGCGGTCCGGTGGTCGCTTCAATCCCCGGCATCTCGAAATTTTCCGGGTGCCCGGCGCAGACGCTTCCGAGCTGGCGGAAATTCTCGATGTCCTTGATCGTGGGTTGTTCGTAGCCGGTCAGATAGAGCAAGGCGTAGAGCAGCATCGAGCCGTGCCCCGCGGACAGCACGAAGCGGTCGCGGTCGGGCCAGTGCGGATCCGACGGATCGAACTTCAGATGGCGGGTGAAAAGGGCGGTGGCGGCATCCGCCATGCCCATCGGCATTCCCGGGTGGCCGCTGTTCGCAGCCTCCACCGCATCCATCGCAAGGGCGCGAATGGCGTTGGCTAGACGGCGTTGTGTCGGCTGCATAAGCTCCCGGTGCGGGCTGAGGTCGATCCGGGACAGCCGGACCGTTCGGCGCCCCCTTTGGTGGTTACGCGATGAAGCGTCAACACCATGCTCATCTTGCCCGGACCAGCCTTTGTGCGTAGGCGTTTCCAACAATGAGCGAAGACAGTCTGGAACGCGCGCTCGAACGCGCCGAATTTGCAGTGAAACGGATCGAACGCTCGCTTGGCCAGCGGTCACCGGCTGGCGGCCGCGACGAAGAGCTGCGCTCAAAAGTCCGCGACGCCGTCGCCGAACTCGACCAATTGATTCGCGAGGCAGCAGTCTGATGGCCGCGCTGATCGACCTCAACATCGCTGGCCGGGTATATCCCGTTGCGTGCCGTGAAGGCAAAGAGGAGAATCTGCAGGCGGCAGCGCGGCTGGTCGATTCCAAATGCCGCGAGGCGATTGCCGGACTCGGCACCTTGTCCGAGTCGCGCCAGTTCATGTTCGCGGCGCTGCTATTGGCCGACCAGCTGATCGAAAAAAATCCCGCTGCGGCTCAGCCGGCCCCGGTCGAACCCGACACTCGGTTGGTCGAACGCGCCGAAGCGTTGGCGCTAAGCCTCGAATCGCTGGCGGCAACGCTTGAGGGTGAAGCGATCAACGCCTAGATAGGGATCGACGGGTACTGCCCGGTACGAAGCCACGAAAATCCCTGAGGCGATTAAATATCCTAGGGAGCTGTCCCTGGTTGGACCCTGGTCTGGCACACACGGCGCCCACCTGACGTTTGTGGCGTCAGAGGATTTCCGGCAAACGGCCACGGTGGTCCCGTCACCCCCCTTCCCGCCCGGCGAACCGACGCCGGCGCCCGAGCTGTCCAAGGACAGCCTTCGCAACGCCGCTTTGGCAGCGCGCAAAGCCTATGTCGCAACGCTCAGCGACGCCCAGCGTGCGACCCTGGAAGCGCGGCTGGCGCGGCGTCTGACCGCCTTGTGCGCGGAAGCGATCGTGGTCGGCGGCTATTCATCCATGGGCAGCGAAATCAGCGTCCAGATGGCGATGGAAGAAGCGCGCTCGGTGGGGGCGATCGTCGCCTTTCCAGCGTTCGACAATCCGGCCAAGCCATTCATGTTCCGCGCCGGCGATCCGGCCACCGGCGGCCCGTTCGGCATTCTTCAGCCCGACAGATCCGCCCCGATGGTCGAACCCGACCTCATCCTGGTGCCGTTGATCGCGGTGGATGGGCGCGGCACCCGGCTCGGTCGCGGCAAGGGGCATTACGACCGCACGCTCGGGCGGCTGCGGCGCGGCGGTGCGAAACTCGTCGGGGTGGGCTGGTCGATCCAGCGGCTGGCCGACACCATCCCCGCTGACGATTGGGACGTTCCGCTCGATGGCTTTGCGGCGCCCGATAAACTCCTCTGGTTCCGATGAAAACGCCTTCGCCGCCGCTACGAAAACTCATCGGAATTGCCGGAATCATGTCGTTTATCGTGCTCTGGGCGGTGTTGGTCGCAAGCCTGTCTCGATTCGTCGAGCAATGGCCGATCCTCGTTCAGGCCCCATTCTATCTGACCATGGGAATAGCCTGGATCTTCCCACTCAAACCGCTGATCCGCTGGGCCCAATCGGGCGAGGTGGACGACCCGAAGCGCGATTGACGGCGAGCCGCGGTTGAGTTCGAACTCTGAGTGTCTTATACGAATACCGCACTAATATGAACGCAATTACCCTTCCACGCCGCCCGTTCACCGGGCTGATGCTTCGACTGCCGCGGATCGCGCTGATTCGCGACACGGTCGGTACTGGGCTGGTCGCGGCGATATTGTTCGGCGGCGTGTTCGGCGCCGGGCAGGGAATTCAGAACGGCGGCGTTGCGCCGCACATCGCCCCGCCGACCGCGCCATCGATGGCGGTGCGCCCCCTGGCGCCCCAGCAGGCGGTCGTGGTCAATCAGGAAATACCGATCGCCATCGGACTCAATCCGGCGGCCTCGGCCTTTGTCTTCACGGGCAATGCGGCGGCCCGCGCCCAGGCCCTCGAATGCCTGTCCAGCGCGGTTTATTATGAAGCCGGGAGCCAGAGTGTCGACGGCGAACGCGCGGTAGCTCAGGTGATTCTCAACCGGGTCCGCCACCCGGCCTTTCCGGCGAGCGTGTGCGGGGTCGTTTACCAGGGCTCGACCCGGGTCACCGGCTGCCAGTTCACCTTCACCTGCGACGGCTCGCTCAATCGCCGGCCCGACGCCGCCGGGTGGCGCCGAGCGAACGCCGTGGCCGAAGCTTCACTCGCCGGGCAGGTCTTTGCGCCGGTTGGCTGGGCAACCCATTATCACGCCGATTATGTCGTTCCCTATTGGGCCGCGACTTTAGCCAAAAATGCGGTTGTCGGAGCGCATCTCTTCTACCATTGGAGCGGCAATTGGGGTCTTCCTGGCGCCTTCGCCCAGCGTCCTTCGGGGCATGAAGCAAGTGCTGCGAGCTTGCGCAGCGCCGCTCTCGCGGTCGAAGCTGCGACCGCCGGACTATCCGCGTCGAGTTCGGCCGAAGCGGCCATCGCTCAGGTGCCGGGCGTCGAGGCGATCAAGCTGGCGCCATCGATGCGCGGCGACAAGCGCGTCGCGCTGCGCTTCAACCAGACCGCCCGCAATGCCGCCGACGACGCCACCCACAAGGATTATTCGGAAAGCGTGAAAGCGTCCGAAACGCTGCGCTGGTCGCTGTCGGGCGAAAGCGCGAGCGAAGCCGAAAAGCCGCTTGGCAAGGCCGCGCCCGCAGCGGTCAGCGGTACTGCTGGAAGTTCGCTTCAGCCCGGAAGGCCGCTCTGGGTGGGCACTAACAGCAATTCCACCTGCACCCTGATCCGCTGCAGCCTGCTGTCGGTCGCCATATAATCGCCGGACAAGGCCGCTGCGGCGCTCCATAGCCGCCCGGTTACCGCGATCTGGCTGAAATTGCCCTTGTCGCGCAACGGGTCCCGGTCTTGGAGGTGGGTGACCGCGTCGTCGAACGCGGCGCAGCGATCGAACCGCGCGATGTTCGGCCGGCGGCGGAGGTCGCGGTGGCACTGTCGGCTCATGCTCGACAACGCCATTTCATCGCTCGTGCGCGACAATTGAACCGCTTCCTTCACAGCCGCATCGATGGCCGACTGGTTAAGCGTGGAATCCATCACATCGGTCGTGGCCGCGGCAGTCGGGCGATGCTGGCGCTCGATGCCCGTCAGGCTTCGCACATCGCCTGGCGACAGGAGCGACAGAAGCAACACGACGATCCCCAGGACGGCCAGCAGAACCGCGGCCCAGATCGGCCTCGACCACCCGACCGTCCGACGCGGAAACAAGGGGTGAAGCGACAAATCGTCCTTGAGCCGAAGCGCGGCGCGAACTTCGCGATAGGCACGGTTGATTTCTGCGGCCCGCTGCGAATTGCCACCGGCGCGGTCTGGGTGATGTTCCTTGATCAACAGCTTGTAGGAACGCTCGACAGCGTCGGCGTCAGCCCCTGGCTCAAGGCCAAGAACGGCATAAGCGGATTGATCACCCCCCATGTGCCGAGGGTCTAACCGCTTGCTCCATGCGTGAAAAGTGGCGCGAGTGACGGGGCTCGAACCCGCGACCTCCGGCGTGACAGGCCGGCGCTCTAACCAACTGAGCTACACCCGCTCCTAAGCGTGGGCGGGCACCTAGGTGGCAGGCTTTTTGGTGTCAACCATAGCGGGGCCTATTTGGCGCCTTTCGTCGATTTCTTCCTCATCGGGCTCGCCGACATGAGTCAAGGTGCCATGTTCGAACAGGAAACCGGCGATATCCGGGGTTCCAGCTGCGGAAAACACGGTTTTGAAGATGATCAGAAGCGGCACCGCGAGCAGCGCTCCGGTCGTCCCCCACACCCATGACCAGAACGACAAAGCGATGAGGATCGCGAGCGGGCTGACCTCCAGCTTCTCGCCAACCACCATCGGGGTGAAGAAATTGGCTTCGACGAGGTGGAGCGAGATGAAGACCGCTGGCGGAAGCAAGGCGCTCCAGGCGTCCGGAAAGGTCATCAATCCGCCAAAAAACAACAGCAAGGCGCTAACGATCGGGCCGAGGTAGGGAATGTAATTGGCGACCGCGACGATGCCGCCCCACATGATCGGCGAATCCATGCCCAGGAACCACAGGATCAACGCCGTCAGCGCGCCCAGCCCCAGATTGATCATGGTAATCGTGCCAATGTAGGTCGAAGTCGCATCGACCACTTCCTGGATCACCCGAGCGGTCGTCAGAGCGCCTTCGTAGCTGCCGCGATTGACGATCGTGTGCTTGCGCATCTTGGTCCAGCCGGAGAGGAAAAAGAAAATGACCAGCAAGGCGAAGAACAATTGGATCAGGAGGTGCGGCGCGGAGGTTGCAAGCAATCCGACGACCGAATTGGGCGTTTCGATGCGCACCGCCCGGGTGGTTTGCGAACTGACCTGAATCTTGTCCGCGATCTTGGACATGTAACTGTCGAGGTTGGCGTAGATATCGAGAATCGGTTGGAGCGCGGTGCGCACCTTCTCGATCCGCTGCGGAACCAGCGCTACCCAATCGGTCGCCGGAATCACGATCGAACCGATGACGAAGATCATCGCCACCAGGAAGATGATCACGCACAGGCCCGCGGCGAGCTTCGACGGAACGCCGCGCCGCTCGAAAAACTGCAGCATTGGAACCAGCGCGATAGCCACGACCAGCGCCGCCGTGACGGGCAGAAAAAACTCGGCGCCGGCGCGGAATGCGAACGGCAATCCGACCAGGGTGGCGATTCCCGCGATCAACACCAGCGAGGCCAGCAGCCGGTCGCGCTTGACGGTTATGCCCTCGGCGAGGGCGAGGACCTCCTCGCTCGGCTGGTCGTTTGCATCAGTGGCGGGCGGAGTCTTGGGGTTCATTGCGCGAGACCATATCAAGCTTCGCGCGCTAGGCTAGTGGCAGCGCCCGCTCGCGGTGCCGACCCGCTGGTTTAGCGATCCGCCAGTTGCTCTCGCGCGGCGTTGCGCATCCACGTTGCCAAGCCCGTCATGCTCGCCATCGCCTCGATCTCGCTGGGCGAAGGATTTCGAAAATTGACGATTTCCACGAGCCGCTCGAACGAAAATCCGGGGTTCGGCCGGTCATCGAGGTGGAAAATATCGCCGGCTTCAATGCTCCCGGGCGCAAGAACCCGGTAGTACCAACCAGCGCGGCCATTGCGGACCATCGCTTTGGGCAGCTGGTTATCGTCGAAGTGAAGCGCCAACTTGAAGCACGGCTGGCGCGGCTGGCACACTTGGACAATGGCGCCGCCGATGCGGTGGACGTCACCGACGCACAGATCGGCCTCGACCAGTCCGTTCATCGTCAGATTTTCGCTTACCCCGCCGGGGACGAATTTCGCCTTATGGTGCGGAAAATCGGCGATCCAACGGGCATAATGGGCAAAAGGATAAGCATAGACGGCCATTTCCTCGCCGCCATGAACCGTTCGATCGGCCTGTTCGTCGCCGTCCAGGCAATGCGCTCCGACCGCAATCCTGCCAGCGACTTCATGCTTGCGAAACGCGCTCGGGACGCCCTGCGGACCAAGCGGCGCGGTGCGCCCCACTTGGATAGAATGGACTTGCGCTACGCCTAAAACGGCCCCCGTTTCGCGACCTCGGTGGTGCCCCTGGTCCGACTCGAACGGACACTCCTTGCAGAACTCGATTTTGAGTCGAGCGCGTCTACCATTCCGCCACAGGGGCCCTGCGCGAACGGCTCAGCTAGCGAAGGCCGCGCGCCGGAGCAACCGTCAAGCGCGGTTTGGGAACGTCAAATCAAGACGCTGAGCCTAGTCGGGCGGGGTCATATTTGATGGGCACGCTGCCGTCCTCGTAAACAGGACTGACAGCCTGCTCCAATTATGATTTCGCGCCTCAAGCCTTGGCAACGGCTCCGAACGGATCAGGGCCGTATTGGTTGTCGCCCCGGTTCCCCGGCAAGACCAGAAAGACGATCACGACAATCGCGCCGATGATCGCAAGAAGCCCAAAGAGTCCGCCCGTCCCGACCGAGGCCATGGTTTTGTCGCTGATTTCGCCGCCGAGCTTAGCTTCAAGCATTGCCCCGGACAGAAAATAGGCAGCAATTCCCTCTGGTATAAGCGGGAGCAGGATCCACCATCCCTTGCGGTTCGTGTCATGGAGGCGACGCACTGCCACAGCAAGCAATGGAGCGATCGTACCGACCAATAACAAAAGGGAAATCGGGCCATATATTCCCATGACCATGCCACCCAGGCCAACCAGATCCTCGACGATTGAAACGACGATTGCCACAATACAGAGGACCAGGAAAAACCACCAATATTCCGACCGCGGCGCGCGGCCGCTGAAATCGGCATATTTCAGAAGCGGCCGTTTGGCCCAATCGATTGGCGATAGATTGTCGTTCATCAGTCAGCCCCCTGTTGTCACACGGCTGACCCGGCGAATGCCGACCCCGCCCTCAATTGCGCGGTGCCTGGCGACGATAGCTCAAGGCCTCTGCGATGTGAATTCGGCCGACCGAATCCGCTCCGGCAAGGTCGGCGATGGTCCGCGCGACCCGCATCACCCGGTGAAAGCCGCGCGCCGACAAGCGCATCGCCAATGCCGCATCGGCAAGCAATTTGCGGCCTGGCTCATCGGGCGTCGCGACGCGGTCGAGAAGCGCGCCATCGGCCTCCGCATTGGTCCGCACACCCAAGCCCTTGTAGCGCCCGGACTGGATCGTTCGAGCAGCCGCGACCCGTTCTGCAACCGCGACACTGCCCTCGGCCGGCGGCGGCAATGTAAGGTCGGCCGCGCCGACCCCGGCGACCTCGACATGAAGATCTATCCGGTCGAGCAACGGGCCCGATACCCGCGCCTGATAATCGGCGGCGCAGCGCGGCGCTCGGCTGCAGGCGAGCGCCGGATCGCCAAGATGGCCGCAGCGGCACGGGTTCATCGCCGCGACCAGCTGGACTCGGGCGGGGAATGTCACGTGGCTGCTCGCCCGGGCAACGCTGACGCTTCCGGTTTCGAGCGGCTGGCGGAGGGAATCGAGCACCTGGCGCTGGAATTCGGGAAGCTCGTCGAGGAACAGCACCCCCAGATGAGCAAGGCTGATCTCGCCCGGCCTGACCTGAGGCCGCCGCCGACCAGCGCCGGCATCGACGCGCTGTGGTGGGGCGCCCGGAATGGCCGGCGGCGGCGGATCCGGCCGTCGCTAAGCTCGCCAGCAACCGACGCGACCATCGACACTTCGAGGGCTTCGGACGGCTCCAGCGGTGGCAGAATCCCCGGCAAACACGCCGCGAGCAGCGACTTGCCCGACCCCGGCGGTCCGCTCATCAGCAGATTATGCCCGCCAGCGGCAGCGATTTCGAGCGCGCGCTTGGCCACTTCCTGACCCTTGACCTGCGCCAGGTCGGGACCACCGATGACCGGCTCCGCTTCGACCGCCGCCGGTCGCGCGACCAAAGCGGTGCCCTTCAAATGGGCGAGCAAGGCGAGCAATTCGGGCGCCGCGACGACATCCAGCTCGCCCGCCCAGGCGGCCTCGCTGCCCTGTGCGGCTGGGCAAATCAGCCCCTTGTCGATACCGGAAGCGTGAAGCGCCGCGAGCAGCACCCCGGGCGACGAAGCAATGCGCCCGTCGAGGCTCAATTCCCCGACCACGACGAAATCGGCGAGAGTCTCGACATCGCACGCCCCGATCGCTGCCAGCAGGCCAAGCGCGATCGGCAGATCGTAATGCGAGCCCTCCTTTGGCAAATCGGCGGGCGACAGATTGACCGTGATCCGCTTGGGCGGAAGCGCCAGGCCGATCGATGACAGCGCTGCGCGCACCCGCTCGCGGCTTTCGGCAACGGCCTTGTCGGGCAGGCCGACGATGATGAAGGCCGGCAAGCCCGCGGACAATTGCACCTGGACTTCGACGGCGCGTGCCTCGAGCCCGAGATAGGCGACGGTGGCAACGGTCGCGGCCATCAGGCCCCGTGTCCCGGACAACCAATTGTGGTCAGGATCCCCCCTTGTTCGGCCGGCTGACGGTAGCGCGGTCGACGGACCCTAAGCAAGCCTTGCGTACGGCGCGCCGTGCAACCACATTGCGGTCATGGGCACACCCGAACCAAAGAAGAAGTTTTTCGGCTTGCCCAAGGTCGAGTGGAGTCTGTTCGCGCTTGGCATCCTGCTGATTGTCGGCGGTTTGATGCTTTCGCCGCTGCCCGGGCCGGGCGGGATTTTCTTGATCGCCCCAGGTCTCGCGCTGGTGCTTCGGAGCAGCATCTGGGCCAAGCGCCACTATGTGCGGGTCAAGCGCTGGCAGCCGCGGGCCGGGCGGTGGATGGACTGGAGCTTGCGCAGAAAGAGCGCGGCCCGCCGTGAAGCACTGCTCAAGGCGGAGAAAAATGCCGCTGCGGCGGCAGTTGAAAGCAGCAGCGGGAATTGACTTGGCCGGCATGCTCGACTATCGGCGCGCTCGACAGCGGCTGCCTCGAGGGCGGCCCTTTTTCTTTAGACTTTGAGGCAATGAGCGATGAAGCGCACCTTCCAGCCAAGCAATCTCGTCCGCGCACGTCGGCACGGGTTCCGGCACCGCATGGCGACTCCGGGCGGCCGCAAGGTGCTGAACGCGCGCCGCGCCCGCGGCCGGGCCAAGCTCAGCGCCTAACCCCTATCCGCAAGCGCGCGGATTTCCTTGCCGCCAATAAAGGCAAGCGCAGCACCACTCCCGGCTTCATCCTGCTGGTCCGCGATCGCGAAGACCAGGATCCCGCGATGCGCGTCGGCTTTACCGTAACCAAAAAAATCGGCGGCGCCGTCATCCGTAACCGTATGAAGCGCCGCTTCCGAGCGCTAGCCCGCGACCTCGTTCCGACCACCGGCATCGCTGGCGCCGATCATGTGATGATTGGCCGCTCCGGCGGGGTCGAACGCGACTATCGCCAATTGCGAATCGACCTTGCAAGCGCGCTTGAGCGGCTGCGCGATTCGTGATCGACAAAGCCCTGATCCTGGTTGCCAAGGCGTGGCAGAAAGGCCCGTCGAAGGTCCTTCCGCCAAGCTGCCGCTTCCAGCCGAGCTGTTCGGCCTATGCGATTACCGCAATCCAGCGCTATGGCGCGGCCCACGGCGGGTGGATGGCGCTGAAGCGTATCCTGCGTTGCAATCCCTGGGGCGGCCACGGCCCCGACCCGGTTCCATGATGAGGCCAATCAGTGACTGACAGTAAGAATTTCATCATCGCAATCGCGCTCAGCGCTTTGGTCCTGTTCGGCTGGAGCTGGGCCGCGGAACGCTATTTCCCGACCGCGAAAGCGCCGCCCGCGGCGACCGTCGCGGCGGGACCGGCGGGTGCACCATCGGCGCCGACGGCGCAGACTGCGGCGGTGGCGCCAAAGGTGCTCCAGAACCGCTCAGCGGTCCTTGGGGCGAGCCCGCGCGTCAGGATCGATACGCCATCGCTCAAGGGATCGATCAACCTCAAGGGGGCGCAGTTCGACGACCTCGTCCTGCTCACGCAGCGAACTGGGATCGCCAAGGATTCGGAACCCGTCCGCCTGCTTTCGCCGCTTGGTGCCGCGGGCACCTACATCGCCCAGTTCGGCTGGGCCGGCCAAAGCGCTCCGGGGCTCGACACGATGTGGACCGCGGACGGCACTGTACTCGCGCCCGGCCGGCCGGTCACGCTGACCAGCACGAGCGCCGATGGCCTCACGTTCGCACTGAAAATCGCGGTCGACCGCGGCTATTTGTTCACCGTCGATCAAAGTTTCGCCAACGGCTCGGGCAAGCCGGTCGCGCTGCGCCCAACCGGCCTCGTCAGCCGCGCCGACAAATCGACCGACGCATCCACGTGGACCAATCATGTCGGGCCGATCAGCGTCTTCGACGGCACGGCCGATTACGACGTCGACTGGAAAACGCTCGACAAGGCCGGCCCCGCTGGCGAAGCAGCGAATAATGTCGATGGCTGGCTCGGCTTTACCGAGAAATATTGGCTGACCGCGCTCGCGCCTGTCGGCGACCCGCGCATGGCGACCGATTTCCGCCGCTCGCCAAGCGGCGGCTACCAGGCCGATTACGCCCTTGCACCGTCGATCGTCGAACCCGGCAAGGCGCTTACCAGCAAGACCCGTCTGTTCGCCGGAGCCAAAGAGAAAGTGTGGCTCGACCGTTACGAGAATCAAGGCATCACGAAGTTGTCCAAAGCGATCGACTGGGGCTGGTTCGAATGGTTCATGCGGCCGATTTTCGGCCTGCTGCTGATCCTGTTCCGGCTGACCGGCAATTTCGGTTTCGCGATCATCGGGCTGACGTTCATCGTCCGGCTGATCATGTTCCCGATCGCCCAGCGCCAGTTCAAGTCGATGGCCGCGATGCGCAAGGTCCAGCCCAAGATGAAGGCGATCCAGGAGCGCTTCAAGGACGACAAGCAGCGCCAGCAGCAGGAAATCCTCAAGCTTTACCAGGCCGAGAAAATCAATCCGGCCAGCGGCTGCCTTCCGATCTTGATTCAGATCCCGGTGTTCTACGCGCTTTACAAGGTGCTGATGGTGTCGGTCGAAATGCGCCACCAGCCCTTCATCTTGTGGATCAAGGATTTGAGCGCGCCTGACCCGCTGACCCCGGTCAATCTGTTCGGCCTGCTCCACTTCTCGCCGCCGGCTTTCTTGGCCATCGGCGTGCTTCCGATCCTGGTCGGAGCGACCCAGTGGCTGACGATGAAGCTCAACCCGCAGCCGATGGACCCGACCCAGCAGCAGATTTTCTCGATCATGCCGTGGCTATTGGTATTCATCATGGCGCCGTTTGCGGCCGGCCTGCAGCTCTACTGGATGACCAACAACATCCTGACCTTGCTCCAACAATGGTGGCTGTACCGGCGTTTCGGACTGCATTTCAGCGACACCCACCCGATCGAATCATGACCGCGGCCGACGATCACCAACTGGCGGAGCAGGCGCGCAAGCTGTTCGCCGGCCCGATCACGTTCCTGAAATCGGCGCCCGAGCTGCGGTTTCTGCCCAATCCGGACGTGCCCGAAATCGCCTTCGCGGGCCGCTCGAACGTGGGCAAGAGCTCGCTCCTCAACGCGCTGACCAATCGCAACAAGCTGGCGCGGACGTCGAACACGCCGGGGCGGACTCAGGAATTGAACTTCTTCGGCGTCGGCCAGCCGCTGCGGCTGCGGCTGGTCGATATGCCGGGCTATGGTTTCGCCGAAGCGCCCAAAGACATGGTCAAGCGCTGGCGCTTCCTGATCAATGATTTTCTGCGCGGGCGAGCAGTGCTCAAGCGCGCCCTCGTGCTGGTCGACAGCCGCCACGGCCTGAAGCCGGTCGATCATGAGATCATGGACATGCTCGACAAAGCGGCGGTCAATTATCAGCTGGTCATGACCAAGGCCGACAAGGTCAAGCCGACCGTCCTCGCCGCCACCCTGGAGAAGGTCGCCGCCGACGCTCGCAAGCACCTCGCGGCGCATCCCGAGATCCTGACCACCTCGAGCGAGACCGGCGATGGTATCGCCGGGCTTCGAACCGCCATCCTCGCCGCCGCATTCGCTTAGGGATCATCAGCCTTGCTCAAGCTCGTCATCGGAAATCGCGCTTATTCCAGCTGGTCGTTCCGCGGCTGGCTCGCGGTTAAACAATCGGGCGAGGAGTTCGAGGAACTGGTCGTCCCCATGTTCGACGCCGAATGGGAAGAGCGCCGCGAGGGCGATGAATTCGCGCCCGGCGGCGGCAAGGTGCCGATCCTGTGGGACGGCGAATGCGTCGTCTGGGACAGCCTTGCGATCATCGAATTTCTGGCCGAGCGGACTGGCCGTGAGCGTTACTGGCCCGAAGCTGTCGATGCGCGGGCGATGGCCCGGTCAATGGCCGCCGAAATGCATTCGGGCTTTGCCAGCCTGCGCCGCGAACTGCCGATGAATGTCCGCCGCAGCTTTGCCGCGAAGGAGTTGAACGAGGATGTCCGCCACGACATCGATCGGATCATGCAGATTTGGGCCCAGGCCCGGGCGCGCTTTGGCGGGACCGGCGATTTCCTGTTCGGCACGTGGTCGGCGGCGGACATCATGTTCGCTCCGGTGGTGACTCGTTTCCTCACTTATGGAGTCCCGGTCCCAAGCTTTGCGGCAATCTACATGAAAGCGGTTCTGTCCCACGCCGATGTCGCCGAATGGATCGACAAGGCCCAGGACGAGCCGTGGGTGATCGAAGCCTATGAAGAAAGCGGCGCTCAGTAGAGAGTCCCGTCCTTGCGCCGATAGCGGCCGTCGGCGTGAAATTGCATGTCGATGTCGGAATATTCGCCCCATGTGACCTCGCCGCCGCTGAAACAGACGAAGCGGCACGGCTGATCGGTCTCGTTGATCAGATGATGGCCGTTGCGAACGCTCTTGGCCCAGGCGACCATATCCCCCGCGCGCAACACCGACCGGCCCTGGTCCTCGATCAGCACCGCTTCACCTTCGAGCATGACGAGGAATTCGTCCTCGCCGTCGTGCCAGTGGCGCTGCGACGACCAGGCGCCGGGTTCGAGCATGACTTCGCTGACCTTGAAATCGGTCAGCCCAAGCGCGGGGCCAAGGCGGCGGTAATGGCGTCCGGCGACCTCCTCGTTGAACGGCGGCGGATAACCGGTGGTGGAAGTCTGTTCGATTTGCGAAAGGTCGATCTTGGGCATTGCCATGTCCTTTGCTAGGAATCGTATATGTCGATCGATCCAATCGCGCTTGCAGCCGCACTGATCAACTGTCCAAGTGTCACGCCCGCCAGCGGCGCGGTGTTCGACCTGCTCGACCAGGAGCTAGCGGCTCTGGGTTTTACCGTTCATCGCTGGGTGATGGGCGAAGCACCCGACGGCCCGACCGAGAATATGGTCGCGATTCGCGGGCAAGGGTCACCGCATTTCGGGTTCGCCGGTCATCTCGACGTTGTCCCGCCGGGCGAAGGCTGGAGCGTCGGGCCGTATGAAGCGAAGATCGTCGACGGCCGGCTGGTCGGGCGCGGCGCCAATGACATGAAAAGCGCCATCGCCGCCTTCGTCGCTGCGGTGTCGCGGATCGACCAGACGGCGGGGACCTTGTCGCTGCTCATTACCGGCGACGAGGAAGGCTATGCCACTTACGGGACGCCGCGGATCATCGATTGGCTCAACGAGCGCTCGATCCGGCCCGACATGATCCTGATCGGCGAGCCGACTTCGGTCGATCGCCTGGGGGACACGATCAAGATCGGCCGCCGCGGCTCGGTCAACATGTGGATCGACGTTCCCGGCATTCAGGGTCATGTTGCTTACCCTCACCGGACCGACAATCCGATCGCCCCGTTGGCGCGGGTGGTCGCGGCGCTGGACCAGGTCCATCTCGACGACGGGACTCACGAATTCCCGCCCTCCAATCTCGAATTCACCGCGGTGACCACACCGACGAGCGCAAGCAACGTCATTCCCGGCGCGGCGACGGCGCAACTCAACATTCGCTTCAATAATCTCCAGCGCGGCGCCGACCTCGTCGCCATGGTCGAGCAGATCGCCGCCCACGAAGCGCCCGGAGCAACGGTCCGGGCGCGGATTTCGGGCGAGGCCTTCCTCACTCCGCCAGGGCTGCTCTACGACATTATCGTCGATTCCGTCCGTGAGGAAACCGGGGTCGAGCCCGAACTTTCAACCAGCGGCGGCACATCGGACGGACGGTTTCTGATCCAGCTCTGCCCGGTGGTCGATTTCGGCCTTCCCAACGCGACCATGCACAAGCTCGACGAAAGCGCTTCGGTCGAGGACATCGAAGCGCTGTCGAGAATTTACGAGCGGATATTGCAAAGAGCGCTGAGCATCTGATTTCGCTAATAGCTAGCGGTGATCGGGGTCCGCCCACAGGACGAAGGTCGTCACCTCGGCGCCGCCCGGAAGAGACCGCGCATAAATGATGCCGCGGCCTTTACGGTCGAAGGCCCGCACGCGTCCCCATTTTTTGGGATCGATCGGCCCCGCCTCGGCGAACGCGGCGGCGGCGGACCCGGCGGATTCCTGACCGCGCACCGAATTTGCGACAAGATTCGACGCGATCGCGCGGGTCGAAGTCAGCTGCCAACCATCATTGTGCGCGTAAATCAGGTTGAGCTGGTCGTAATCGTGCCCATTGGGCTGCTCATTGTTCTTGGTGCCGTTGGTTCCCTTGGTACCGCTGGGGTCGCTGGTATAGTCCATGCACGATCCGAGATTGACGTTGCTGTGGTTCTCGTCCTGGTGGCCAAGGCCGGACGTATGACCGATCTCCTGGCACATGACGAACCGGCGCCACGATGGCGTGTTGTACGTGGCAGAGGCGAAATAGCTGTCGTTGAGCCGGACGGTGGCCTGCGCGATATGGCCATATTGGGTCCAGACGTTCGCGATTCCGAGCCAGCCATTATAACCATAGGAATAGTTGCAAATCTCAATCCGGCCGTAGGTCGGGTAGCAGGTCGCCGGGCTTCGTAGCCCGAGCAGGGCCAATGTGTCGATTTGAACGGCTTTGGTCCAATTGACCGACGCCGTTGCGAGATATGGGTCCCAGGCCGAATTGACATTATCGCCAAGGCGAAGAGTCAATGTCGTGACGCGCGGCCAATGCAGGCCGGACCAACTGTGCGTGGCAAGCGCCGGGCTTGAGCCAGCGATCGAAAGCGCCGCTGCCGAGCCTGTCAAAAAATGCCTTGTCCAACGTCCAACCCGCATGGTTTTGCTCCACGAATAGTCTCGTTGTCCCGCATTGCCATACAACAAGCGGCTCGATTCTTTTGCGTTATCAATCATTTATGCTCAGCGCGCAAACACTATTGGAGCCACTATTGTTCGGCTAGGCGACCGATTTGGCGGCGCCATCCGCGCGGCTGGTCCAGTTCAGAAACTCGCGCTCCATCATCGGCGGCGAATAGACAAACCCTTGGACGGTGTCGCAGCCCATGGCGCGCAGGATATCGGCCTGGCTGACGGTTTCGACCGCTTCGGCGACCACTTCGCATCCGATGCCCTTGATCAAATGGATGACTGCCTGGACGATGACCCGCGACTTCTCCGAGGTCTCGATGCCAGCGATTAGCGACTGGTCGACCTTGACCCGATCGAGCGGCAAGGTCTGGAGGCGGGCCAAATTCGAATAGCCAGTGCCAAAGTCGTCGATCGAAATGCGGGCGCCGCTATCCCGAAGCAAGGCGATTTCCGCAATGATCGCTTCGCTTGCGTCCATCGCCGCGGTCTCGGTGAACTCGAGTTCCACCATCGCCAGCGGAACCCCGGCATCGCCAAACGCCTGGCGCAGCTTAACGAAGAAATCGGGGCGCTCGACCTGGCGCGGGCTGATGTTGAACGACATTCGTCCGGCAAAGCCGTCACGCTGCCACTGGCTCAGCAACGCAGCGACTTCACCAATCACCCAGTCGCCGATTTCGGCGATGATTCCGGTCCGCTCGGCGACCGGAATGAAGCTGTTGGGCGGGCGCAACCCGTCGCGCGGATGATTCCATCGCAACAGCGCCTCGGCGCCGACCATTTCGCCAGTCACCAGGCTCATCTGAGGCCGAAACGCGAGCAGGAAATCGCCGCGCTGAACCGCGTCGGTCAGCGCGCGCTCGGTATCGAGGTTTTCCTGATGCTCGGCGGCAAGCGCGGCGTTGAACAGGCAATGCTGCCCGCCGCCCTGCGCTTTGGCGCAATACATTGCGATATCCGCGGCGCGCATCAGCGATTCGACCGTCGTTCCATGGTCTGGAGCGATGGCGACCCCGATCGAGGCGCCGATATCGACGCTGTGCGAGCACAGTTCGAACGGTTCTGAAATCGCCAAGGCGACCCGGCGGGCGACCCGCTCGACTTCATCGACCGACGAGACTGCCGGCAGGAACATGGTGAATTCGTCCCTAGCAAGCCGGGCGAGCAGCGGGCGCACGCTGCTATTGCCGTTGAATTCGGCGTTGACGACGACGCGCAGGCGATTGGCGACCATGATCAGCAATTGGTCGCCGCGGGCTTGGCCGAGGCTGTCGTTGACGGTCTTGAATTGATCGAGGTCGACGAACAGCATCGCCGACATCGAGCCGTCTTCGGCGTCGCCGAGCATCTTGTCGGCTTCCGATCGGAAATGGAGGCGGTTGGGAAGCGACATGACCGGATCGTACATCCCCAAGGCGTGGGCGTTTTCGATCGAGGCGCGAACCTCCGCGAACAGGGTGTCGACTGCGGCCGCGAGCTTGGGCATGGTCTTGCGCACCAAAGGCGGCGCTGGAGAGACGAGGTCGCCATCCTCGACCGCGAGCAGACGATCGCTCAGCGCAGTCAGCGCTTTTGCGCTTTCGCTGTTGGGGCGCTCGGACGCCATATAACTGATCATCAGGCAGAATACGCCCGCCACCAGTGCGGCGACGAGCTTCTCGTCGAACTCGGTCAGATAGAGGAGCGCGCTCAAGGAAAAAATGAACGAGGCGAAGCCTGCCGCACACGACAGGATCGCATTGCTGAATTTTTGGGCGGTTTCCGATTTCATCGCGTCAAAAAGAGCCTCGGTGACGGTTAACCCGCCTGAGCACCCGCGATAACCAGGAAGGGTTAAGAAAAAGTCAGTGGCGGCGCAGGATAATGTACAGACTGCCCCCACCGCCGTGCCGCCGATGAGCACCGCGAACCGCTGCGATGTGCGGGGCATGACGCGATGCCGCCAGCCAGTCGCGCACCGCGGCCCGAATTCGCCCGCGCCCCGATCCGTCATTTTGGCTTCGCTCGCGACCGGTAACGAGCAGCACAACCCGCTCGCGCCGGGTCCACGCCCGGTCGAGCAGCCGGTCGACCGCTGCCCAGGCGCTATCGAGGGTCATTCCGTGGAGGTCGAGCGTGCAATCGGGTTCGACCGATCCACCGCGCAAGCGCCGTTCCCAGCCCCCGTCGAGGCCGTCGCCAAGCTCGAGCGCCCGGGTCGATGCGGAGCGCAGCTGTGAGATCGGGTCGAGCACGAGCGGCGGCGGTTGGTCGCGATCAGGACTTCCCTGCTCGGCATCAGTCGCCTTGAGCGGGCGGATCGTCCGCGCCACCTGCTTCCACACAGCAGATTCGTCAGGGCCGAGTTTGCGCACCAACGCCAGTGCCTTTGGGCAGGAGCAGCAACGCCTCGCCCGACGCCGACATGCCGCCGGCATAAGCCTCGGCCTGGGCGCCGGCGCCCCAGAAGGTGTCGAAGCGATTGGGGCCCTTGATCGCTCCACCGGTGTCCTGGGCGATCCACAGTCCGCTGGCTTGCGGCCGGTCGAGCTTGAGGAACACCGGAGCGCCCAACGGCACATATTTGGGATCGGCGGCGACAGTGCCGTTCGGAGTGACCGCAATGCCCAGCGCGCCAAGAGGCCCGGCGCCCGTCAGTTCCTTGAAAAAGACGTAGGAGGCATTCTCGCGCATCAATGCCTTGCCCTCTTCGGGATGGCTTCGGATCCAGTCCTTGATCGACTGCATATTGGCGCCGCCGGGCGGCAACAAACCGCGATCGCGAAGCAATTTTCCGACCGCGACATAATCGCGGCCATTCTGGCTGTCATAGCCAACCCGCATCACGCTTCCGTCGGGGAAACGCACCCTCCCCGACCCCTGGATTTCCAGAAAGAATAATTCGACCGGATCGGCGACCCAGGCCAGCTCGAGCCGGCGCCCGTTGAGGACGCCATCCTCAATCTCGCCGCGGGTGAAATAGTCGGTGCATTGCCCGGTCGAACGGTCCATCCGGCCGCGACCGGTCTTGCCATTCGAACGCGTGCAACGAACCAGGTCGGACGGCGTGGCGTGGAGCGGCGCATAACCCGGCAGCGGCACCCGCGAACCGGCCACCTCGGGCTCGTAATAGCCGGTTGCAAAGGCACGCCCGTCGCCGATTCTGACCCAATCGAAGCGGTAAAAGAAAAAGCCCGGCGCGAATTGCGGGTCGAGGGTCGCAGCTTCGTCGCACAAGGCGCGCCAGTCGGCACCAACAGTGAGGCGCGACGAATCCTCGCGGCGCACCAGCACCGGACAGCTGGACGTGAATGCGCCAAGCGCCCGGGTCGCCTCCAGCGCGGTCATAACCCGCGGCAGTTCGATCGTGACCCCGGTCGCCCGCGCATCGGGACCGGCGGGAACCGGCGGTGGCAGCACTTGCGCTGGTGGCAATGGGGGCGCTGGCGCGGGCGCCGGTGCGGGCGGCGGCGGCAAGGGCTGCGGTTCGGGCTGGGAGGCGCAGGCGGACAGCAATGCGAACGCGCACAGCGCCGCTGCGCGAACGGTCAGGCTCACTCGTCCTCGTCGGTTTCGATGAGCAGCCAATTGGGATCGCGCTGAGCGACATCGCGGCGGAAAGTCCACACGTCGCGGGTCTGGACAGCGTCGCTCAGCGAACCGGCAACGACCGCTCCGGACTTGTCGCGCGTGACCGCTGCAATATCCGCTTCCAGGCGGACGGTGACGATTGCGACGCTTCGATCGAGCGACGCTTCGGAGATCACCGCCTGGTCGATCGCGACCAGCCGGTTATCGAGTTTGAAGCCATCCTTGTCGCGCTGGGCGACGGCTGCGGCGAACGTCTCGTAAACATTGTCATCGACGTGGCTTCGGATGGTCTCGAGATCGCCCTTCCAGAACGATTCGAGGATCAAGCGGTACGCCGCTTTGGCGCCTTCCAGGAAGCGCGCGACGTCGAAGCTGGAATCGGCGGACAGCAACGCCCGGATTCCAGGGCCGGCGGTGGGCACGAATGCAAGGTCGCCGGAATCGACATCGGCGATCACGCCCGATCCGGGCTGAGCGACTCGCGGGGCGGTCCGGGATTCGGGGTCGGCCGCCGTGGGAATGGCGGGCTGCTGCTCATGGCCGGTGCGTTCGCCAAGCACGCTGTACAAGCGAAGCCCGACGAATATTGCGACCAAGGCGAGGATGACGATGACGGCCAAAGGGATGGTCCTGTGTTACGATCTAAGGCCTAACATAATGCGCGACGGCCCAAGATTCCAACAGTACACAACGCACAAGCCGCCATTGCGCCCCATTTATGCGGCTGCTAGTCGCCAGCCGCGACGTGCCGCGCCGGCCGCGGCCTTCTGAAAAACCATCCAATCGATTGCAAGGACAGCAGAATAATGGCGGAGCAGGAAACAAACCCGGTCATCAACGGATCGGGCAATGACGGCGCGGCCATCGACAATGGCGATCCGCAAGTTTCGGTACTGGCCCAATATGTGAAGGACCTGTCGGTCGAAAATCCCAGCGCTCCGTCGGTCTTCCAGTGGGAAGAACAGGCCGCGCTCGACGTCCAGTTCAACATCCAGGTCGAAAACTTCGCCGAAGGTGTCCACGAAGTCGTGCTCAAGATCGACGTTTCGGCGCGCTCGTCGCAGGGCGTCCATTTCGTGGTCGATTTGAGCTACGGCGGGCTGTTCGGTTTGCGCAATGTGCCCGACGAGGCGCTTGGCCCGTTTATGCTGATCGAAGCCCCGCGGCTGCTGTTCCCATTCGCTCGGCAGGTCGTCGCCGATGCGGTGTCCAGTGCCGGCTTCCCGCCGCTCCTGCTCGATCCGATCGACTTTGGCGCCGCTTATATGGCGCAGCTCCAGGCGGCTCAGGAGGCCACTGGCGAAGCGGGTGGCGAAGCGGCTGCGGACCAGCCCCCGCAAGCCGACGAACCAACCGACGCCTAAGTTCGAACGGCAAGTCAGCCGATGAACCTGCACAAGGCCACCGGCACCATCGGCGGGCTGACCATGGTCAGCCGGATCGCCGGCTTTGCCCGCGAAATGCTGATGAGCCGGGTGATGGGCGCAAGCTGGCAGGCCGACGCCTTCTTCGTCGCCTTCCGGCTGCCCAACACCTTTCGCCGTCTGTTCGGCGAAGGCGCCTTTTCGGCGGGCTTCGTCCCGCTTTACGCCCAGCGCCTCCATTCGGGCGCCGATGGCGAGGCCAAGGCCAAGAACTTTTCGGAAGAAGTGCTTGCGGTATTCGCTCCGACCCTGGTGCTGTTCACGATCCTGTTCGAAATCATCATGGGTCCGTTCGTCGCCTTGCTGTCGGGCTATGAGGGGGACAAGCTCCAACTCGCCACGTTCCTGACCAGCATCACCTTCCCCTATCTGATCCTGATCAGCTTGGTGTCGCTGTACAGCGGAATCCTCAACAGCCTGTCGCGGTTCACCGCGGCGGCCTTCGCTCCGGCGCTGCTCAACCTGGCGATGCTCTCGGCGCTGATTTTCATGCCCGAGGGCGGACACATCACCGCGACCGCGCTGGCAATCGCGGTCACGCTTGGCGGAGTGCTCCAGCTGGGCCTGTTGATGCTTGCCTGCTCGCGCGCCGGGATCGTCCTCAAGTGGCGCCGGCCGCGGATGACGCCAGGCGTGCGCCAGTTCGTCAGGGTGGTCATTCCGGCTACTTTTGGTGCCGGCGTTTACCAGATCAGCGCCTTCATCGACACCTTCTTCCTGACCCGCATCGGCACTGGCGCGATGAGCTATTTCAATTACGCCGACCGTCTCAACCAGCTGCCCTTGGGCGTGATCGGGGCAGCGCTGGGAACCGCGATCCTGCCCCAGGTCAGCCGCCATGTCGGCGCTGGCGAGCCGGGCAAGGCCGCCCATGTCCAAGGCCAGGCGGCGGAGCTTGCGATGCTGCTGTGTCTGCCCGCCGCAGTCGCGCTCGCGGTCAGTGCGGGACCGCTCATTTCGGCCTTGTTCCAGGGCGGCGAGTTCACGCCCGAGGACGCTCGGCTGTCGGCGCTGACCTTGTCGATCATCGTGCTCGGATTGCCCGCTTATGTGCTGGTCAAGGTGCTGACCCCGGGCTTTTATTCGCGCCAGGACACGGCCACTCCGGTTAAGACCGCGATTTTCGTGCTGGTGGCCAATATCGTCCTTAACTTCGTGCTGATTCCGCCGTTCGGCATCGGCGGGCTGGCGGCTGCGATTGCGATCTGCAGCTGGCTCAACTGCATCATCCTCTATGTCATTCTCCACCGCCGCGGCCATTTTCGGGTGCCGGCATGGCTCGCCAGCCGGGTCGTCCGCCAAATCATCGCCGCAGCGGCGATGGCCGCCGCATTGTTCGCCATCAAGATGGTACTCGCGCCGTGGTTCGACGGATCGTTCGGGCATCGCCTGGCTGGGGTGGCGGCGCTGGTCGGCGGCGGAATGGCGGTCTATTTCCCGCTCGTGTGGCTGCTCGGCGGGACTGACAAGGATGAGCTTCGCGCTCTGTTCTCGAAACGGGCGCGCAAAGCCCAGCTGGAAAGAAAGTGAGCGGCATGAGAGTCGTATCGGGAATCCAACCGACCGGCGGCCTCCACCTCGGCAACCTGCTTGGAGCGATCCTGCGCTGGGTGCGGATGCAGGATGAGGCCGAGTGCCTGTTCTTCCTCGCCGATCTCCACGCGCTGACGGTCGAGGTCGACCGGGCCCAGCTACGCAACAATCGCCGCGAAATGGCCGCCGCGCTGATCGCCAGCGGGATCGATCCGGCAAAATCGATCCTGTTCGCCCAAAGCGCGGTTCCCGCCCATTCCGAGCTGGCCTGGATCCTGCAATGCACCGCGCGCATGGGCTGGCTCGAGCGGATGACCCAGTTCAAGGAAAAGGGCGGCAAGAACAAGGAGCGATCAAGCGTCGGGCTGTTCACCTATCCCGTGCTCCAGGCGGCCGATGTGCTGATTTATCGCGCCACCCATGTTCCCGTCGGCGAAGACCAGAAACAGCATATCGAGCTGGCCCGCGACATCGCGATGAAATTCAATAATGATTTTGACGTCGAGCTGTTCGTACCGCCCGAACCGTTCATCGATGGTGGCACCGCGGCGCGGGTCATGAGCCTGCGCGACGGCACGGCCAAGATGAGCAAATCCGACCCGTCGGAGATGAGCCGGATCGATCTCACCGACAGCAATGACGACATCGCCCAGAAAATCCGCAAGGCGCGGACCGACCCAGCGCCGCTGCCCGCCGATCCGGCCGGGCTCGATGGGCGCGCCGAAGCGAAGAACCTCGTCGGCATCTACGCCGCGATCACTGGCGAAAGCATCGAGCAGGTCCTCGCCCGCTTCGCCGGCCAGGGCTTTAGAACGTTCAAGCCGGCGCTGGCCGAAGCGCTGGTGGCGCTGCTCGAGCCGTTGCGCGGCCGGCTTGACCATTTGCGCGGCGATCCTGCCGAACTCGACCGGATCCTCGCCGCTGGCGCAGCCAAGGCCGCGGCGCTCGCCGCACCGACGCTTGCCGGGGCCTATGAAGCGGTCGGCCTGACCCGCTAAACCGCTCGCTTCATCGACGGTTCAGTGCTTTTGAGTTAAGAACGGTCCTGTTGTTTCAGGATTTTCCTGAGTCGATGGGGAAATTGTCATGCGTATTCGCTCACTCTTCGCCGCTTCCGCGCTCGGCCTCGCGGCCCTCGGCCTTACCGCCTGCGCGACCGGTTTGCCGACCAAAGTCACCCGCTTTCAGGCTGCGGCAATCCCCGCCGGGCAAAGTTTCTACGTCGTTCCCGCCCAGGGCAGCGGCGATGCCCAATTCTATCATTATGCGACGATCCTGTCGCAGCAACTTGAAGCGCGCGGCTATCATCCCGCTGGCGCACCGCAGCTTGCCGACATGCTGGTCCGGCTCGATTACGGGGTCGATCAAGGCCGCACCGAGGAGCGCGCCGATCCGTTTTACCGCGGCGGTTTCGGATCGGGCTATGGTTATGGCTGGAACGATCCGTTCTACGACCCCTTCTACAGCGGCTATTACGGGCACTCCTATCGCTCGCGTTATTCCAGTTTTCCTTATTATTATGGCTGGAACGACCCCTTTTATTCGGGCGGGTACGGCTATGGCGGATTTGGCGGATACGGGGGATACGGCCGCTACGGTCGCGGCTATGACAGCTATACGGTCTACCGTTCGCACCTCGACATGAACATCAGCCAGCGCGCCTCCGGGGCGCCGCTGTTCGAAGGTCACGCCAAGGCGCGATCCTCGACCGATGAATTGAATTCGCTGGTCCCCAACCTGATCGAAGCAATGTTTACCGGTTTTCCCGGCCGCAGCGGAGAGACTGTCCGGATCACTGTTCCGCCGCGGCCCAAAGGCTAGGCCGCGAAACGCTGGCCCGTCAGCCTTCGAGCTGGCGGGTGAGCAGCCGGATGTCGGCGTCGAGCTCGGCGTCGGCGGCGCGCAGTTTCTCGATCTGCTTGACCGCGTGGATCACCGTCGTGTGATCGCGACCGCCGAAGCGGCGACCGATATCGGGGAGTGACTTAGGCGTCAGCTGTTTCGACAGATACATCGCCACCTGGCGCGGGCGGGCGACTTCGCGGGCACGCCGGGCCGAGGTCATCTCGGCTTTGCGGATGCGGTAATGTTCGGCGACCTGGGTCTGGATTTCGTCGATCGAAATCCGCCGCTGGTTGGCGCGCAGCACATTGGCCAGCACCTCCTCGACAAACGCGACGTCGATCGTCCGACCGGTCATCATCGCATAAGCGCCGATGCGGTTGAGCGCACCTTCGAGCTCGCGCACCGAAGAAGTCACCCGGCGAGCGAGGAAATCGACCACGTTGCGCGGCATTTCAACGCCCGGCAGCGCTTCGAGCTTGGACATGATGATGTTAAAGCGAAGTTCGTAATCGGCCGGGTTGATGTCGGCGACCAGGCCCCATGACAGGCGCGACAGGATGCGCGGAGCTATCCCGTCCAGATCCTGCGGCGCGCGATCGGACGTGATCACCAGCCGCCGCCCGGCGGTGATAATCTCGTTCATGGTGTGGAAGAATTCTTCCTGGGTCGAATCCTTGCCGGCGATGAACTGAACGTCGTCGATCAACAGCAGATCGGCGCTGCGCAGCCGCTGCTTGAACCCGATGGTATCGTTTTCCTTCAGCGCTCTGATAAATTCGACCATGAACTTTTCGGCCGACATCGACACCACTTTGGCGCCGCGGTGATGGGCCAGGAAGCTGTGACCGATGGCGTGGAGCAAATGGGTCTTGCCGCGCCCGGTGCCGCCATGAAGAAACAGCGGGTTGAAACCCAGGGTTTGCGATGTCGCGATGTTCTGGGCAGCGGTCGCGGCGACTTCATTGGCCTTGCCCACGACGAAGGTTTCGAAGCGGTAACGCGAATCGAAATTCGGCGCATTGGGATCGCGCTCGATCGGTGGCGGACTTTCGTCGAGGATCAGGAACGGCGACGGGCGCGGCGCATCGGCCGTTGCAATTACCCGGACGTTGGAGACGATCGGAAGCATCGTCTTCCACGCCAGCCCGAGCCGGTCGCCAAAATGGGACGTAACCCAGTCGGCCATGAACTGGCTCGGCATGACGATATCGAGAGTGCCGCAGGAAGGATCGAACTGGCCAAGCTCGGCCGGACGAAGCCAGCCGTCGAAGGTCCGTGCGCCAAGGTCGCGGCGCAGTCCCGAGCGGATCGATGCCCAGGCGGCGTCGATCGGCGCCACATTCGACTCAGTGGTGGCGGAGGGTGCGGGCATTGCGGACGACTTGACTTCACTGCCCTGCACTTGCCGCCCTTCCTTCTGCTTGCCCCCAGACAACAGGCAAAAAGCTGGCGCTGCGAGCGAACCGAGTCGCGCGCGCTGCTTTGTTTTTCCCTCTTGTCCCAGCTGCGGATTCGCAGCCGGAAGTCTGCTTCTGAAATCCTATTCGTCAGGATTCAAGAAGCAAATTTTCATAAAAGCGAAATAATAGGGATTGACATGCAAATGTGAGGCGCACTGGTAATTTCGGCCAAAATCCGGCGTTTCCGCGATGAAAGCAAATTTAACGATCGTGCGAATCGCGGGAAATGCTACATTTTTTCTGAGTAGCAAAAAGCAACGGGCCACCGGTTTCCCGGCAGCCCGCAAATAAGTCCAAATTCAGGACTCGATTTTTACCCGAGCGACGCGACTCGCTTGGTCAGGCGCGAGAATTTCCGCGACGCCGTATTCTTGTGAATGACCCCGCGCGCGACGCCGCGCGCCATTTCCGGCTGGACCTTCTTCAGCGCATCGGCGGCATCGGTCTTCTTGCCCGACGCGATCGCCGATTCGACGGCCTTGATGAACGTGCGGATGCGGCTGACCCGCGCATTGTTGATCTCCGCGCGATTGGCGTTGCGGCGGATTCGCTTCTTGGCTTGCGGTGTATTCGCCATCGGATGAACCTCGTATCGTCTGTGTCTGCAAAGAAAAACGGCGCAGTGCCATTTAAGGCCGCGCCGAAGCGCGCTCCCACTACGCCGCAGGGCCGCCAAGGTCAACCGTCTGCTAGCGCTGGCACTTGGGGCAATAGAAGGTCGAGCGACCACCCTGGACGATCCGCCGCACGGTTCCGCCGCATTTCCCCCGGCACGGCTGTCCTTCGCGGTCGTAAACGTCGAAGCTTTTGGAGAAGTAGCCGAGTTCGCCATCGGGCGACGCGAAATCGCGCAAGCTCGATCCGCCGGCGGCAATCGCTTCGGCGAGCACGGCGTGGATCGACGGGACCAGGCGACCAAGCCGCCGAAGCGAGACCGACCCGCCGGCGCGCCGGGGATTGATGCGCGCCCGGAACAGCGCCTCGCACACATAGATATTGCCCAGGCCAGCGATGATTCGCTGATCGAGCAGGAGCAATTTGATCGCGGCTTTGCGGCCCTTCAATCGGCGCTGGAGCTCGGCTGGGCCGATGTCGAACGGCTCGGGCCCGAGCGCGGCGAAGGCCGGCCAATTGTCGATCCCTGCCGTCACGACCAGGTCGAGCGAACCGAAGCGCCGCGGATCGTTGAGCGCCAGAACATGGCCGTCATCGGTTTCGATTAAAAAGTGGTCGTGCTTCTCGATTTCCGCCGGGTCGATCCGCCACCGCCCCGACATTCCGAGGTGAAAGATCAGGCTGTCGCCTCGGTCGGTGTCGATGCGGCCATATTTGGCGCGGCGGCCAAGCGCTGTGACGGTTGCGCCGGTGAGCCGTTGGCCAAGGTCATGGGGGAGCGCCCGGCGCAAATCGGCGCGGCGCGCCTCGATGCGGGCGATGCGGCGGCCCTTGAGCACGCGCTCCAGCCCGCGGACGGTAGTTTCAACTTCGGGAAGCTCGGGCATCGCACCGTCATTGCGGGGAGCGAAGCGACGAAGCAATCCAGTTCTTTCAGTGCAATATGGATTGCTTCGCTACGCTCGCAATGACGAAGAGACCCCGCTAGAGCCGCGACCCATGGATGAGAAGGTGAATTTCGGCGACGAAATCGTCAGCCCCGAGGAAAAGACCCGCCGCGTCGGCGAAGTCTTCAGCTCGGTCGCGCGCCGTTACGACCTGATGAACGACCTCATGTCCGGCGGCCTTCACCGGCTGTGGAAAGACCGCTTCGTCGCCCGGGTCAAGCCGCGCTCGGGCGAGCAGATCCTCGATATGGCCGGCGGCACCGGCGACATCGCCTTCAGGATGGCACGGCGCGGAGCGCTGGTGACCGTGTCGGATATCAATGCCGACATGCTTGAAGTGGGCAAGGAGCGCGCCGCGAGGAAGCAGATCGAGGGGCTCAAATGGTCGGTCCAGAATGCCGAGCGCCTCGGTTTCGCTAATTCCACCTTCGATGCCTACACCATCGTTTTCGGCATCCGGAACGTGACCGACATCCCGGCCGCCTTGAGCGAAGCGCACCGGGTGCTCAAGCGCGGCGGGCGCTTCTATTGCATGGAATTTTCAACCAGCGACTGGCCCGGTTTCGCGCAGCTTTATGAAAGATGGTCGTCCAAGGTTATTCCCAAGCTCGGCAAGGCAATCACCGACGATGAAGCAAGCTATCAATATCTGGTCGACAGCATCCGCCGCTTTCCGCGCCCCCAGGCGTTTGCCCGGATGATCGCCGACGCCGGGTTCGTTCGCTCTAATTCCGAACCCATGCTCGGCGGTCTGGTGAGCATTTTCAGCGGCTGGAAGATTTGACCCGAAGCACAACCCATCTCTGGCGGCTCCTCAAATGGGGCCGGACGCTGGCCCGTCACGGGGCGCTGCAGGGCATTGAGAACGATCCCGCGACCCCGCCGCCGGTCCGCCGTCTGGCGCGGATCGCGCGGTTTGGCGCACTGGTCCCCAAGGTGCCAGATTATGCCGCCGCACTGACCGCGATCGGCCCAGCGGCGATCAAGCTCGGGCAAAGCCTGTCGACCCGGCCCGATTTGGTCGGCGACGAGGCGGCGGCGAACCTGTCCCAATTGCAGGACAATCTGCCGGCGGCATCCTTTCCGCTCATTCGCCAGACGATCGAAGCGGCGTTCGGAATGCCGCTTGAAAGCCTCTATTCCGAGTTCGACGAAGTGCCGGTTGGAGCGGCTTCGATCGCCCAGGTCCACCGCGCCCGGACGACCGAAGGGCGCGATGTCGCGGTCAAGGTTCTGCGTCCCGGGATCGAAGCGGAATTCGCCCGGGCGATCGAGACCTATGAATGGGCCGCGGCACATGTTGAGATTTATGGCGGCGAGGCCGAGCGCCTTCGGCCGCGCCTGGTCGTCGCCCATTTCAAGCAATGGACGGCGCGCGAACTCGACCTCCAGCGCGAGGCCGCTTCGGCCAGCGAACTCAAGGAGAATATGGTCGCCGAGCCCGGCTATTATATTCCCGATATCGACTGGCGGCGAACCGCTCGGCGGGTTCTGACCCTCGAGTGGCTCGATGGGATCAAGCTCAACGACCATGATGCGCTGATCGCCGATGGCCAGGACAGGTGCGCGCTCGCTGCGGTCCTGGTCCGCGCTTTCCTGCGCCAGGCGGTGGTCGACGGGTTCTTTCATGCCGATCTTCATCACGGCAATTTGTTCGCTTTGCCCGACGGGCGCATCGCGGCCATCGATTTCGGGATCATGGGCCGCATCGACCGCCGCGCCCGCCTGTGGCTGGCGGAAATTCTCTACGGCCTGATCACCGGCAATTACCTGCGCGTCGCCGAAATCCATTTCGAGGCGCAATATGTCCCCGCGCACCACAATGTCGCCGAGTTCGCGACCGCGCTGCGCGCCGCCGGTGAGCCCATCCGCGGGCTCCCGGTCAAGGATATTTCGGTCGGACGGATGCTCGACAGCCTGTTTTCCATCACCCGCGATTTCGACATGCCGGTGCAGCCGCATTTGCTGCTCCTGCAAAAAAGCATGGTGATGAACGAGGGCATTGCGACCGCGCTCAACCCCGACATCAACATGTGGGAAACCGCCGAGCCGTTCCTCAAGGAATGGATCCGCGGCGAGCTTGGCCCCGAAGCTTATTATGCCGATCGGATTATCGACGTCGTTCGGGCGCTCAAGAAAATTCCGCATCTGATCGACAAGATCGACGCTTCTTATCCTGAACCTGGCGCAGCCCCGCCCGCCCCGCCGCTGACTGAAGTCGACTTGATCGAAGGCGGTAGTTTCTGGCGCTACGCCGCTCTTGCGGTGCTTGCGGCCGCGACCGGCGCGGCGCTGACTGCGGCTTTGATGTTGCCTTAGGGCGCCCGACTGCGCCATCACTCGGACGAGGAGATTCCCATGCGCCCCTTCGCCGTTGCACTGTCCTTCGCCTCCCTTGCCAGCCTGATGCCAACCGCCGCTTCGGCAGCCCCGCCGCCTGCGGTTTCGCCAGCGTCTTCGACGCACGGCCAGCTGACGGCGCTGTTCGCCGAGTGGCGCGCGTTCAATCATCCAGCGATGACCAAAAGCGTACCTGATTACAGCGCCCCGGCAATGACCGCGAAGGCCGCCGGTCTGGCGGCGTTCAAGCAGCGGCTGGCGGGAATCGACCAAAGTGAATGGACCGCGTCGCAACGCGGCGATACTCGCTTGGTCGAGGCGGAAATGAACGGCCTCGATTTCTTCCTTCGAGTGCTCAAGCCGTGGGCCCGCGATCCCGGATTTTACCAGACCGTCTTCGCCGAGCGCAGCGATGTCCCGGCGCATGAAGGACCCTCGGCCGAACCCAATGTCGATCTGTGGAAACTGAGCTGGCCATTGTCCGCCAGCGACGACCGGGCGCTCGCCGCCTCGCTCCGCGCGGTGCCCGCGACTCTTGCCCAGGCCAAGGTCAACCTCGCGGATAGCCAGGCGCATGACCTGTGGGCTTATGGGGACCGCGCGTTTAACGAACAGGCCGACGCGCTCGCCGCGCTGCAAAAGGGCGACCTCAGCCTCAACGACCTCAATGGGCGGCGCAAGGTGTCGCTTGCCGGTGCGAGCCCTGCGCTCAAGACGGCGGTCGAACAGGCGCGCATGGCGAGCGCCGATTTCGCCAATTGGGTGAAGGCCGAAGCCCCGCGCCGCACCGGCCCGTCGGGTGTCGGCAAGGACAATTACAATTGGTACCTCAAAAACGTCCTTCTGAGCCGCTACGATTTCGACCAGCAGACGGTGCTGCTCCAGCGCGAGCTCGATCGATCCTTGGCCAGCTTGCGGCTTGAGGAAGTGCGCAATCGAGCGGCACCGGCGATTGCCGGGCTGAGCGATCCTGCCGCCTATCGCAAGAACGCATTGGCCCGTCAGGAGCGACTCTATACCCTCCTGGTCGACGCCGGGTTCATCACCGACAGGCCCTATTTCCGTTCGGGGCTGTTCGGCCAGCTTGGCGATTACACCGCGCCCGCCGACCGCAATTTCTTCACCCATGTGACCGCGCTCGACCCGCTCCCTTTGTCGAGCCACCAGTTCCACTGGATCGAGCTTGCCCGCCTGCAGCACGAGCCGCATCCCAGCGCGATGCGCGATACTCCGCCGTTGTTCAACATCTACGAAGATCGATCCGAAGGCCTGGCGACGGCGATGGAAGAAATCCTGATGCAGGCCGGCTTGTACGATGACGAGCCGCACGGCCGCGAATTGGTGTGGGCAATGCTCGCCAATCGCGCCGCCCGCGGCCTTGCCTCGCTGCGCGTCCAGAACAATGAGATCGGGCTTGCCGAGGCAGGCAAGTTCCACGCCGGCTGGACCCCGCGCGGCTGGTCCGACGCCAACAGCCGCCTGGTCGGGTTCGAGCAGCTATTGTACCTGCGCCAGCCCGGCTACGGCCCAAGCTACATCATCGGCAAGCTGGAATTCGATCACCTGCTCGCGCTTGCCAGCCATCGGGCGGAAACCGAGCAACGTCCATATTCATCGCGCGACACCTTCGCCGCGATCTGGGCATCGGGAATCGTCCCGCCGACGATCATTGCCGACGAATTTCTCGAACCGGCACATTAGGCTGCGCTCGACTTCGACCCGCAAGCGCGGCTAATCTGTGACCATGGCCCACATTCTTCTTATCGTCGGCGGCGGGATAGCGGCCTACAAAAGCCTCGAACTCGTTCGTCTGCTCAAAAAAGCGGGGCACTCGGTCACGCCGGTCCTGACCCACGGCGGCGAGCATTTCGTGACCGCGATGAGCCTCGGAACATTGGCCCAAAGCGCGGTTCACAGTTCGCTGTGGGATTTGAAAGACGAGGTCGAGATCGGCCATATCCAGCTATCGCGAAGCGCGGATTTCATCCTTGTCTGCCCGGCGACTGCGGACCTGCTGGCGAAAATGGCGGCCGGGATTTGCGACGATCTCGCCACCACCCTCCTCCTTGCCACCGACAAGCCGGTCGTCGTCGCACCGGCGATGAACGTGCGCATGTGGCTTCATCCGGCGACCGCCCGCAATGTCCAGCAGCTGGTTGGCGACGGGGTCCAGGTAATCGAGCCTGCCGAGGGCGACATGGCGTGCGGCGAACATGGTCCCGGCCGGCTGCCCGAGCCGCAGGCAATCATGGACTGGCTGAGCAAAAACGGGCTTCTTGCAGCCAAGTGACGCTCGCCGGCAAACACGTCATCGTCACCGCCGGCCCGACCCACGAGCCGATCGACCCGGTGCGGGTCATCGCCAACCGCAGCAGCGGCAAGCAGGGCTTCGCGATCGCCGGCGCAGCCGCCAAGTCCGGTGCGCGCGTGACCCTGATCGCTGGTCCGGTGTGCCTCGACACCCCGCCGGGCGTGACCCGCGTCAATGTCGAAACCGCGCTTCAGATGGACTCCGCAGTCGAATCCGCACTGCCCGCCGATTGCGCGATCCTGGTCGCCGCGGTCGCCGACTGGCGGGTGGTCCCATCCCCGGCCAAGCTCAAGAAAGCGGACGGTCCTCCCGACCTTCAGTTCTTGCTCAATCCCGACATCCTCGCCGGCCTTTCCGCCAGCCCGCGGCGACCGCGTCTGCTGATCGGTTTTGCCGCCGAAACCGATAATGTTCTAAGCAATGCCGTCGCCAAGCGCGCCGCCAAGGGGTGCGACTGGATCGTCGCCAATGACGTCAGCGGAGGGACGGAAAAAAGCGTCATGGGCGGCGACCGCAACCGCGTTGCACTGGTCAGCGCGGATGGGGTCGAGGACTGGCCCGAACTGAGCAAGGATGAAGTCGCATTGCGCCTAGTGAAACGGATCGCCGCGATCTTAGGCTGAACCGCAGATCCGGCAGGCGCTGTCGGGCGGAATGGCGATTGTCCGCCACGTCAGTCGCTCGCCATCGAACAGGTGCAATTTACCCGACTGGTCGTCGCCGATACCGACGATGAAGTTGATCGCGAGCAATGCAGCGAAACCGCCGGCGGTGGCGGTCAGCGCGCCGAGAACCCCAGCTTCCGCGCAGGTGTCGCAATCCTCGGTATCGAACGCATCGCCGACGAAGCAGCGGTAACAGGGCCGCGCTTGGAACAGCCCGATCTGGCCCTGGAACTGGATTGCAGCCGCTGAAACGAGCGGGATCGCGAGCCCGACGCAGGCATCGCTGACCGCCAGCCGGGTGGCGAAATTGTCGCTTCCATCGATGACCAGGCCGTGGCCTTCGAGCAGCGCGGCGGCGTTGGCCGGGTCGATCCGCTCGGCGATCGCACGCACATCCACAAACGGGTTTTGCGCGGCCACGAATGCAGCGGCGAGCGGGGCCTTTCCCTGCCCGACATCCGCGGTCCGAAACAAGGGTTGGCGGTGGAGGTTCGAAAGCTCGATTAAGTCGTCGTCGATTATTGTCAGCCGGCCGATCCCCGCTCCTGCAAGCGCCGGGATGACCGCGCAGCCGATGCCGCCAGCGCCGATGACCGCAACCCTTGCCGCTTTGAGCTTGTTCTGGCCGACCCCGCCGACCTGGGGCAGCACGATGTGCCGGGCGTAGCGGTCGAGTTCGTCGTCGGTGAGGGCCACTAGCGCCCTGTGCTCCCGAAACCCCCGGCACCGCGGCTGGTGTCGCCGAGCGCAGCGACTTCGGCGAAGGTCGCTTTCTGGACCAGCGCCGGGACCAATTGGGCGATGCGCTCGCCGCGAACGATCGCGAACGGCGCGTCGCCGAGGTTGGCGAGGATCACCTTGACCTCGCCGCGATAATCCTCGTCGATGGTTCCGGGCGTGTTGAGGCAGGTGATGCCGTGGTTGAGCGCGAGGCCCGAGCGCGGCCGGACCTGTACCTCGAAGCCCGGCGGAATGGCGATTGCGAAGCCGGTAGCGACGGCGTGGCGGGCTCCTGGCGCGAGGGTCACATCCTCGGCGGCGACGACATCCATGCCTGCCGCTCCGGCGGTGGCATAAGCCGGCAATGGCAGGCCCTCCCCGTGGGGCAAGCGCTGGATCTCAATCGCGATTGCCGTCATTTGGCGGCCGCCTTCTTCGCCGGAGCCTTCTTGGCCGGAGCCTTGCGCCCGCCTTTCTTCTGGGCTGGCGGGCCCTTGGCGGCGCGCTCGTCGATCAGCCGGATCGCCTCGGCGAGGCCGACGTCGCCCGGCTCCATGCCCTTGGGCAAGGTCGCATTGGTGCTGCCGTCGGTGACATAGGGGCCGTAACGCCCGGCCATGACCTTGATCTCGCCGCCGCTTCCCGGATGCGCTCCAAGCACCGCGAGCGGTTCGCGCGCACCGCCGTTACGCGCACCAGCGCTGGCCGCGGCTTCGGCCAGTTTGACCACCGCGGCGTTCATTCCGGTTTCGAACACGTCGACGGTCGATTTCAGCCGGGCATATTTGCCGTCATGGGCGAGATAGGGTCCGTAACGCCCAATCGACGCGACAATCGGAAGGCCGCTTCCGGGGTGAGCGCCAATGGTCCGCGGAAGGCTCAGCAATTGCTCGGCGATTTCGCTGGTCATGCTGTCTTGCGCAACGTCCTTGGGGATCGACGCGCGCTTGCCGTCACGCTCGAGATAGGGACCGAAGCGCCCGGTCTTGAGCTCGATGCCGTCGCCCAACTCCGTCGCCGCCGGCGCCTCGCCGTTGACTCCGCCTGCCTGGCCGAATTGGCGGGTATATTTGCAATCCGGATAGTTGGAGCAGGCGATGAACGCTCCGAACTTGCCCCCGCGCAGCGCCAGCCGCCCGGTGCCGCATTGCGGACACAGCCGCGGATCGCTGCCGTCTTGCCGGTCCGGGAACAACCACGGCGCCAGGAATTCGTCGAGTTCGGCGGTAATCGCCGAGGGCTGCTGTTCGATGACC
Source organism: Sphingomonas sp. (assembly GCA_013816595.1). GTDB lineage: Bacteria > Pseudomonadota > Alphaproteobacteria > Sphingomonadales > Sphingomonadaceae > Sphingomicrobium. Next base: position 42,234 of record JACDEB010000004.1, read on the forward strand.
TCGCCGGCCTTGGGCTTGAAATCGCGCCAGAAGGCTTCAAGCAATTTCTGCCAGTCGAGCCGCCCGCCCGAAACGTCGTCGAGTTCTTCCTCCAGCTCTGCGGTATAATCGAAATTCACATAGCGTTCGAAGAAGCGTTCGAGGAACGCGGTGACCAGCCGCCCGCTTTCTTCGGGAATGAAGCGGTTCTTGTCGGTGCGGACATAGTCGCGGACTTTCAGCGTCTGCAGGATCGAGGCGTAGGTCGATGGCCGGCCGATCCCCAATTCCTCCATCCTTTTGACCAATGAGGCTTCGGAAAAGCGCGGCGGCGGCTGGGTGAAATGCTGGGAGGCCTCGACCCCGGTCTTGGCCGGTGCGTCGCCCTGGCGCAGTGCGGGCATGCGGCCGCCATCCTCATCGGCCGCGTCGTCGCGGCCTTCGTCATATAGTGCCACGAAGCCGGGGAAGAGCACGACCTGGCCGGTTGCGCGCAAGGTCGCCCGCCCCGCCCCATCGCTCAGCTCGACCGTCGTCCGCTCCAGCCGCGCCGAAGCCATTTGGCTGGCCAGCGCGCGATTATACACCAGTTCGTAGAGCCGCGCGCTATCATCGCTGCCTGCCTTTTGGCGGTCGAAATCGGTCGGCCGGATCGCTTCGTGGGCTTCCTGCGCATTCTTGATCTTGCTGGTATATTGGCGCGGTTTGTCGGGGACGTAGCCGGAATCGTAGCGGTTCGCGATCGCCCGCCGCGCGGCGCTAATCGCTTCGGCGGCCATGTCGACGCCATCGGTCCGCATGTAAGTGATCGCCCCGCTCTCATAGAGGCCTTGAGCGACCCGCATCGTATGGCTGGCCGAAAAGCCCAGCTTGCGCGCGGCTTCCTGCTGCAGGGTCGAGGTGGTGAAGGGCGGTGGCGGGTTCTTGGCAAAGGGCTTGGTTTCGACCGTGGCGACGGTGAAATGCCCCGTTTCGACCGCGGATTTGGCAGCGTCCGCCTCGGCCTTGGCGTCGATCGTCAGGCGATCGATCTTCTTGCCATCGAACTGAACCAGCCGGGCGGTGAAGGGCTGTCCGTCAGCCTCGAAAGTCGCTGCGACCTGCCAATATTCCTGCGGCCGGAACAGTTCGATCTCGCGCTCGCGGTCGACGATCAGGCGAAGCGCGACGGATTGCACCCGGCCCGCCGATTTCGCACCGGGCAGCTTGCGCCACAGGATCGGCGACAGCGTGAACCCGACGAGGTAGTCAAGCGCCCGGCGGGCGCGGTAAGCATCGATCAGATTTAAATCCAGTTCGCGCGGCTTTTTCATCGCCTCGGTCACGGCGCTGTTGGTGATCGCGTTGAAGGTCACGCGCTGGACCGTGGCCGGGAGCGCCTTTTTCTGGCGCAGCACCTCCTGCACATGCCAGCTGATCGCTTCCCCTTCGCGGTCGGGGTCGGTGGCGAGGATCAACGTATCGGCGTTCTTGGCCTCGTCGGCGATCGCCTTCATATGCTTGGCGCGATCGGGCGAGATCTGCCACAGCATATTGAAATCGGCATCGGGATCGACCGAGCCATCCTTCGGCGGCAGGTCGCGGACATGACCGAACGATGCCAGCACCCGGTGACCGGGGCCCAGATACTTCTCAATGGTTTTCGCCTTGGCCGGCGATTCGACGACTACTAGTTTCAAGCGCTTCAATCCCTCACGTATGTACGCGTATGGTGGTCGGCGCGGAATCCGCCCGTCAAGCGGTGATGCTAACACGTCCGCCGGCGTGGCGGTCGAGGCGGCCGGCCAGATCGAGTTCGAGCAGCACCAGCTGAACCTCCGCCGGCGATGCGCCCGACAGGCGCACCAGTTCGTCGACCGCGACCGCGACCGGCCCGAGCAAGCTTTCGATGGTCGAGCGATGGTCCTCCACCACATCATCGGCGGGGAGCGAAATGAAGGCTTCGGGCGGCTCGGCGACGTGGCCGATAACGGACGGCCGCAGCACTTCGACCACGTCCGCGGCATTTTGCACCAAGGTTGCGCCGTCACGGATCAGCTGGTTGCAGCCCTGGGCGCGCGGATCGAGCGGCGAGCCGGGGACCGCCATCACTTCGCGTCCGGCCTCCGCCGCGAGCCGGGCGGTGATCAACGAGCCCGAGCGCGGTGCTGCCTCGACCACCACCGTCCCGGCGGCGAGTCCGGCGATGATCCGGTTGCGATAGGGGAAATGGCGGCCGCGCGGCTCGGTCCCTGGCGGCATTTCGGCGATCAGCAGCCCGCGCTCAGCGATCGCCTTCTGGCGCTCGGCATTTTCGGGCGGATAAGCGACATCGATTCCACCCGCGATGACCCCGATCGTCCCGTTGTCGAGCGATCCGTCATGGGCCGCGCTGTCGATCCCGCGAGCGAGGCCCGACACCACCACCAGCCCCTCGCCGCCAAGGTCATGGGCAAGCCCGCGGGCGAAGCGGCACGCCGCTGCCGAGGCGTTGCGGGCGCCGACCATCGCCACCGCCGGCCGGTCGAGCAGCGCCACATCGCCCTTGACCATGATCAGCGGCGGCGCATCCTCCATCGCCGCGAGCAGCCGCGGATAGAGGCCCTGGCCGATGGTCAGATAGCGCGCGCCGAGTTTCTCGACCCAAGCCATTTCCCGCCGTGCATCGTCGGCGCTGGCGATGCGCGGGGACTTGCCGCTGCCGCACCGGGCAAGATCGGGAAGCGCGTCGAGCGCCGCGCCAGCGCTTCCGAAGCGCTGGACCAGCTGGCGGAACGTAACTGGGCCAATGCCCGAAGTGCGCACCAGCCGAAGCCGGTCGATGAGGTCGTCGGTCAATCCTTGCCCTTCCCGATGCGTGGCTCGGTGCCGGCCCTAAGGCGGCGAATATTCTCGCGGTGCTTCCACAGCACCAGCAAAGCGAAACCGAGCAGCATCGGGAAATACAGGCCGTGGCCAAGGATTGGGGCACTGATCGGCGCACTGACCGCGGCAGTCATTCCAGCGACCGACGAGATTCGGACCGTCAGCAGCAGGAGAATCCATAGTGCCGCATAGATTGCGGCGGCGACGGGCAGCAGGGCGATGAGCACTCCAAGCAAGGTCGCGACCCCTTTCCCGCCCTTGAAGCCAAGCCACACCGGATAAAGGTGACCGATCATCGCCCCGGCGGCGGCAAAGGGCCCGATTTCGAATCCCCACAAGCGTTGAGCCAAAAGAATCGCGGCGGTCGCTTTCAGGCAATCGAGGACCAGGGTCAGCGCGGCCAGCGCCTTGCTTCCGGTGCGAAGGACATTGGTGGCGCCGATATTGCCCGACCCGATGGCGCGAATGTCGCCCTTGCCGCCGAACCGCGCCAGCAGCAGCCCGAACGGGATCGCCCCGAACAGATAGCCAAGCGCAATCGCGTAGAGAATTTCGCGGGTCATCCGCCCGGTGGTAGCACAAGGCCTTCGCTTCGCAATTGCCGTAATTGCGAGCCGGCGAAGTCGGCGCGGCAATCCAGATTGCCGGACTGGATTGCTTCGCAGCTGCGCTTCTCGCAATGACGACAGGATGGACCCAAGCGCCCCGATCCTGTTCTTCGATTCCGGGGTCGGCGGACTGTCGGTGCTCGGGCCCACGCGCGCGCTCCTGCCCCAGGCGCCGATCATCTACGCCGCCGACAGCGCCGGCTTCCCTTATGGCACCAGAAGCGAGGCCGAGCTGGCCGAGCGGGTCCCCGCGCTGCTTGTAAAATTCGCCGAGCGATTCCATCCGCGGCTGATCGTCATCGCCTGCAACACCGCCTCGACCATCGCGCTCGACCAGGCCCGCGCCGCGATCGACGTTCCGATCGTCGGTACGGTGCCAGCGATCAAGCCGGCCGCGCAACAATCGATCAGCCGGGTCATCGGAGTGCTTGGGACCGAAGCAACGGTGCGCCAACCCTATGTCGACGACCTCGCCCGGCGCTTCGCTGGCGATTGTACCATCGTCCGTCATGGTTCGACCGAGCTAGTCACACTGGCCGAGGCCAAATTGGCCGGGGACGACGTCAGCGTCGACGACGTCCGGGCCGCGGTCCAGCCGATGGTCGATGCCGGTCCCGACATGGATGTGATGGTCCTTGCCTGTACCCATTTTCCCTTGCTCGCCGACGAAATCGCCGCCGCCTTTCCAGCCATCGCTCAAATCGACGGCGCCGCCGGGATCGCCCGGCGCATCGTCCATCTGACCGCGGGGCAGCGCTGGCCGGCCGTTGCTCCACCGGGCATTGCCGTGTTCACCAAATCGCCGCGCCGACTCCCGACCCGCGCAGCGCTGGCCGGCTTCGGTCTCGACCAGCTGCTGATCCTCTGATCTATTGCGAGTCGTTCTCAATGGCCTTGAATCCCCACTGGCGTTAAAGGGCCCGCGAGCGAGGTTTCCGACTTGAATTACGACGCCATCTTCCAATCCGCGATCGACCGGCTTCATGACGAGGGCCGCTATCGCGTATTCATCGACATCCTGCGGACCAAGGGCAGCTATCCCAACGCCCGCTGTTTCGGCGGCAATGGGCCCAAGCCGATCACCGTGTGGTGCTCGAACGACTATCTCGCCATGGGCCAGCACCCGGCGGTGGTCGAAGCGATGGAGCAGGCGCTGCACGAAGTCGGCGCTGGTTCGGGCGGGACCCGCAACATTGGCGGCAATACCCACCTCCATGTCGAGCTCGAGGCTGAACTCGCCGATCTCCACGGCAAGGAAGGCGCGCTGCTCTTCACCTCGGGCTATGTCTCGAACGAAGCGGCCTTGTCGACATTGGGCAAACTGCTTCCGGGGTGCGTCATCTTTTCAGACGAACTCAATCACGCATCGATGATCGCGGGGATCAAGAGTTCGGGCTGCGAAAAGCGCGTGTTCAGGCACAACGATCTCGATCATCTCGAACAGATGTTGCTCGAAGTCCCGGCCGAAACACCCAAGCTGATCGCGTTTGAAAGCGTCTATTCGATGGACGGCGACATCGCCCCGATCGGCGCGATTTGCGACCTCGCCGACAAATATGAAGCTTTGACCTATCTCGACGAAGTTCACGCCGTCGGCATGTATGGCCCGCGCGGTGGCGGCATTTCCGACCGCGACGATGTCGCCGGGCGGGTGACGATCATCGAAGGAACGCTTGGCAAGGCGTTCGGAGTGATGGGCGGCTATATCGCGGCCGACAGCAACATCATCGACTGCATCCGAAGCTATGCCCCGGGGTTCATCTTCACCACTTCGCTGTCGCCGGTGCTGGTCGCTGGCGCCTTGGCCAGCGTCCGCCACCTCAAACAGTCGAACGTCGAGCGCGAAGCCCAGCAGGCCGCCGCGGCGATGCTCAAAGCGCGCTTTGACGATGCTGGCCTGCCACGGCTGGAAAGCGCGACCCATATCGTCCCGCTGATGGTCAATTGCCCGATCCGCGCCAAGCGCATCAGCGACATCCTGCTCGCCGAATATGGGCTGTACGTTCAGCCGATCAACTTCCCGACCGTCCCGCGCGGGACCGAACGGTTGCGCTTCACCCCGGGGCCCCACCACAGCGAAAAGATGATGGACGAGCTGGTCAACGCGCTGGTCGAGGTCTTCGGGCGGCTGGAAATTGAGCAGTCGCAAGCCGCATGAAACGCCTGGTCGCGGCGCTTGCGCTGGTCCTTGCCGCTCCGGTGCTCGCGCATCCGCTCCGGCCAAGTCAGTCCAGGCCATCCCCGGCAAACATTATGCGGTGCTGTTCGAAGTGGCGCACGACATTCAGGGCCGGGTTACCCAATTCGCGCTCAACCGAGTCATCGATCCGGTATCCGATTCGACCAGCAATGTCGGGATCGTAATTCCGCAGGCCTTTATCGACGGCGCCAAGGCGCGCAGCTCGGCCCCGCTCAACGCCGGCAAGCCGGACCATTATTTCACTTATTATATCTTCGACGCCGCGCGCCCCGCCGACGTCACGATCGACAAGCTCTAGGCGCTCATTCCAGCGGCCCGCCGGGGTGGCGAATCGCGACTGCTTGTCCTAGAGGCTGGACATGCGCATTGCCCTTTCCGCCGATCATGCCGGGGTCGATCTCAAGGACGCGCTCGTGCCGTGGCTCACCGAGCTTGGGCACGATGTCCTCGACCTGGGGACCCATGGCCATCAAAGCGTCGATTACCCGCGTTTTGGAGCGATGCTCGCCGAGGCACTGGCGGACGGACGGGCCGAGCGCGGGATCACCGTCTGCGGGTCGGGGATCGGCGTTGCGATCGCCGCCAACCGCAATCCGGCATGCCGCTGCGCCCAGGTCAACGAGCCGCTGTCGGCAACGCTCGCCCGGGCGCATAATGACGCCAATGCCATCGCGCTTGGCGCCCGGCTGATCGGGATCGAAATGGCCAAAGCCTGCGTCACCGCCTTCCTCACCACCGACTTTCTGGGTGGCCGGCACCAGCGCCGGGTCGACCAGCTCACCCACATCGAACAGGAAAACGCCTGATGGCCAGCGCCGCCACCATCGACCGCGACCTCAATTATGCCGTCCCCGATGGCTTTTTCTCGAACGGTCTGGCCGAACAGGACAAAGCGGTCGAGGCAGGGGTTCAGGCCGAACTCCATCGCGAGCAGACCCAAATCGAGTTGATCGCGTCGGAAAATATCGTCAGTCGCGCGGTGCTCGAAGCGCAAGGATCGGTGCTGACCAACAAATATGCCGAGGGCTATCCCGGGCGCCGCTATTATCAGGGCTGCGGGCCGTCGGACACGGTCGAAACGCTGGCGATGGAACGGGCCAAACAATTGTTCGGCTGCGGCTTCGCCAACGTCCAGCCGCATTCGGGCGCGCAGGCCAATGGCGCGGTGATGATGGCATTATTGAAGCCCGGCGACACGATCATGGGCATGAGCCTTGCCGCTGGCGGTCATTTGACCCACGGCGCCCCGCCCGCTCAATCGGGCAAATGGTTCAACGCGGTCCAATATGGCGTTCGCAAGGACGATCATCTGGTCGATTTCGATGAAGTGGAGCGGCTGGCCAAGGAGCATCGCCCCAAGATGATCATCGCCGGCGGTTCGGCCTATCCGCGGCATCTCGATTTCCCCCGCTTCCGCGCCGTCTGCGATGAAGTGGGTGCATTATTGTTCGTCGACATGGCGCATTTCGCCGGGCTGGTTGCGGCGGGCGAACATCCGACCCCGTTCGGGATCGCCGATGTCGTCACCACCACCACCCATAAGACTCTGCGCGGGCCGCGCGGCGGAATGGTCCTGACCGATGACGAAGCCATGGCCAAGAAGATCAATTCGGCGGTCTTCCCGGGCCTTCAGGGCGGACCGCTGATGCACGTCATCGCGGCCAAGGCGGTGGCGTTCGGCGAAGCGCTGCAGCCCGAATTCAAAGCTTATGCCAAAGCCGTCATCGCCAATGCGCAAACCCTTGCCGGGCGGCTCAAGGAACGCGGCGCCGATCTCGTCGCGGGCGGTACCGACACCCACCTCGCTCTGGTCGATCTGCGCCCGCTTGGCCTGACCGGCAAGGACGCCGACGAAAGCCTCGAACGCGCTGGTATCACCTGCAACAAAAATGGCGTCCCGTTCGATCCGCTGCCGCCGATGCAGACCAGCGGCATCCGCGTTGGTTCTCCCGCCGGTACTACGCGCGGTTTCGGCAAGGCCGAATTCAGCGACATCGCCGACATGGTCGCCGACGTGCTCGATGGCCTGATCAGCAACGGGCTCGACGGCAATAATAAAGTCGAAGCCGGCGTAAACGAGCAGGTACGCGCGTTGTGCGCCCGCTTCCCGATCTATCAGGGATAGCGAATGCGCTGCCCGTTCTGCGCCCATGAAGACAGCCAGGTAAAGGATTCGCGGCCCAGCGAAGATGGCGCCGCAATCCGCCGCCGCCGCCAATGCGAATCCTGCGGCGCGCGCTTCACCACGTTCGAGCGGGTCCATTTGCGCGACCTCGTCGTGGTCAAGAAAAGCGGCGAGCGCGAACCCTTCGACCGAGACAAACTTTCGCGTTCGATAAGTATTGCCTGCCGCAAGCGGGGCGTCGATGGCGACCGCATCGACCGCCTGGTGAGCTCGATCCAGCGCCAGCTTGAAACCCGCGGCGACGATGTTTCGGCAATCGCCATCGGCGAGGCGGTGATGGATGCGCTCAAAGCGATCGATCATGTCGCCTACATCCGCTTCGCCTCGGTCTATAAGGATTTCAGCGAGCCGGGCGATTTCGCTGACATCGCCGGCGCGGTCGGGGATGGCAGCTAGCCCGCCCGTCATCGTCCTGGTCCGCCCGCAGCTGGGACAGAATATCGGCAAGGCAGCGCGGGCAATGCTCAATTTCGGGCTGACCGATCTGCGGCTGGTCGCTCCGCGCGACGGGTGGCCCAACCCCGATGCGGGTCCGTCCGCGAGTGGCGCGGACATCGTCCTGGAACGCGCAGCCGTGTTCGATACGGTCGAGGAAGCGATCGCCGATTGCTCCTTGATCTACGCCTCGACGGTTCGCCGCCGCGAACTCGTCATGCCGGTCGTCGGGCCGGAAGACATGGCCAGCAGCATCACCTCCTCGCCGGGGCGCTCGGCGATCCTGTTCGGACCCGAACGTTCGGGGCTGGAAACCGAGGATGTCGCGCTTGCCCAGGCAATCGTCACCGTCCCAATCAATCCCAAATTCGCAAGCCTCAATCTGGCCCAGGCGGTGATCCTTCTGGCCTATGAATGGTCGAAGCATGTCGCATTGGCCCAGCCCCCGGCGAAGGACGAAGAGCCATTGGCGCTCCATTCCGAAGTCGACGGGATGATCGGTCAGATCGACGAGGCCCTGGTCGCCAAGGGCTATTTCCACCCGCCCGAACGGGCCCAGGTGACGCGCAACACGATCCGCTCGATCTTCACCAAGACCGGCTGGTCGTCGCGCGAGATCAAGGCGGTGCGCGGCATTGTCCGTTCGCTCTTGGGTCCGGCGCGCAAACGCTGATTTGCTGGGAGCATCGCAAACGCGCTTTTCTTCGCGGCTGCATTTCAGAATCCGGGCAGCGGCACTGTAAATCGCGATTTGATGCGCGACCGGGCAGGCGGGCCGACGCCGGTCACCGTTTTGTTTCTGCTTCCGCCCAAGATTCCGGACAGCCGGACGCAAGCAGCCGTCGATGAAGCGCTCAAGCGAAACGCAATTGGGAAGCGCAACAATGCGATCCTGACCGCTTCGTTCGAGCGCATGCGAATGGACGGCTCGGCTTGACCCCTGGCGCAGTCTCCACTAGGGGCCGCGCTTCGCAATTGATCCCGTACGTCCGGTGAAACGGTGATCGCGTCCAGCAGGGTCCCCATAAAAGCACTACTTTGATGGGATCCTATTTGGCTGGGCGGAGCGATTCCGGACATATTGAGAAGCAAATTGGAGCACCACTATGTCGAAGCGCACCAGCGCCAAGTATAAACTCGACCGCCGCATGGGCGAAAACGTCTTCGGACGTCCCAAAAGCCCGTTCAACCGCCGCGAATATGGCCCCGGTCAGCACGGTCAGCGCCGCAAGGGCAAACTCAGCGATTACGGCATTCAGCTGCGCGCCAAGCAAAAGCTCAAGGGCTATTACGGCGACATCACCGAAAAGCAGTTCAAGCGCACCTACACCGAAGGCGCCGCGATGAAGGGCGACGCCAGCCAGAACCTCATTGGCCTGCTCGAGCGCCGCCTCGACATGGTCGTCTATCGCGCCAAGTTCGCGCCGACGATCTGGGCCGCGCGCCAGCTGGTCAGCCACGGCCACATCCGGGTCAATGGCGTGAAGTGTAACATCGCCTCGCGCCGCATCGACCTCAATGATGTGATCGAGCTTGGCCCCAAGGCGCAGGAAATGGCGCTGGTCATCGAGGCCCAGGGCTTGGCCGAGCGCGACGTGCCCGATTACGTCGTCCCGGACGGCAACACCAAGGTCACCTTCACCCGCGTTCCCAAGCTCGACGAAGTACCGTATCCGGTGCGCATGGAACCCAATCTTGTGATCGAATTCTACTCGCGCTGATCGCCCAGATCAGCGGGCCGAACAGGGCGGCGCGGATTGATCCGCGCCGCCTTTTTCTTTGGCCTCAGTGACCGATGGTCTTGTCGAGCAGCTCGGCGGCCTTTCTCAGCATTTCCGCCCTCGCGGACGCATCCGGCAATTGGTGATCGAGCCCCTTGTAGCTGAGGAACTCCACCGGCTTGCCCAGCGATTTAAGCTCGTCATTCATTTTCTGCGAATGGCGGAAATCGACGTTGACGTCCTTGTCACCGTGGACAAGCAAGACCGGGACACGGATTTTCGCGGCATTTTTGAGCGGAGAGCCGCGAATCACCTCGATGCCATTGCCGATCATTTTCTCGACGATCTTCGAGCTGCTGTAATCGCGCACGTCTTCCTTCAACATTGCGAAATCGGTCACTGGCGCGACCGCGATTACTGTCTTGTACAACTCAGGATTGGTCTCGGCCGACATCAGCGCCGCATAGCCGCCGTAGGACCAGCCGAAAATTGCCATCCGGTCGGGATTGGCGATCCCCTGTGCCGAAAGCCATTTTGCCGAAGCGGCGACATCGGTCATCGCCGCGCGCCAGTTCTTCAGCGCATTCTCGTTCTTCCACACATCGCCATAACCGGTCGAGCCGCGGAACTGGGGCTGGATCACGGCGTAGCCGCGCGCCGCGAAGAACTGCGACAGCCAGTCGAAACCCCAGTAATCGCGCGCGCCGGGCCCGCCATGGGGCATGATCACCGCCGGTAAGTTCTTTGGGTCTTTGCCCGGCGGAAGCGTCAGATAGGCCGGGATCTGAACCCCGTCCGCGCCGGTTATGGTCACCGGCTTCATCGTCGCCAAAGTGTAGCCCTCAAGCTCCGGACGGGCGAGCATCGCCTCGTTGAGCGACTTGGACTTGCGATCGAACACGTAAAAACGGCCCGGGTCTTGATCGCTGCCGGCAAAGATCAGGATCTTGTTACCGTCGTTGGTGGCGTCAACGAAACTGATGATCGGAAGCTTGGGCAGGGCCTTGTGCAAGGATTCCGCAAGCGCCTTGAACTCGGGATCGAAGTAAATCCGTTCCCTTTTTTCGCCAAATACGGTGTAACCGATGACCCGCTGGCCATCGCCGCTGCGGAACACGCCGGCGATATCATATTTTGGGTTTTCGGCGACCAGGGTCTCGGCCATCGAGCCGTCGAGCTTGATCCGGTACAGCGCCATCCGGCCGTCTTTTTTCTTGAGCGCATAAAGAGCGTTGAGGTCGGCATCGATCGCCTCGGGCTCGAACTTCTCCTCCTGGTAACCGACCAGCGATTTCCAGTCGCGCGAGTCCGGCGTGCGGTAGAAATAGCGCGTCCGCCCGGTCGTTTTGCCGCCGCGCTCCTCTTCGTTGACAGACATCAACCGAACGTTGCCGCGGCGGTCGGTCATATAGCCCGACGACTGCCGGTTGACCGGCTCGACGGTTGTCGCGCGCAAGGTACGAGTATCGACCAGATCGACCCCAAGGCCTTCCTTATTGTCGATGATGTTGGAGCCGATCTTGCCGGCTTCAGGGACATATTGTCGCTGCATAAGAATCTTGCCGTCGCGCGCGCCGCGCCAGTCGAGCACGCTCGCGTCGAACTGGCGAAGATAGGCGTCGGTATCGCGCTGCGGCTGGCCAAGCAGCTTTGGACTGGACCCGTCGAGGTTCATCGCGATCCGCCGGGTCATCGTGATCTTGTAGCCGATCGTATCGACGATCGCGTATATCCCGCACACCGCCCGGTCGGCTGCCGAATAGGTGCAATCGAACAGCGATTCTGGACTACCGTCGGTTGAAACCATGACATTGCTCTTGCCGGTCTGAAGGTTCGAAATGACCGCGTAGGTTTTCGGTCCCGGTCCCGGCGTCAGGTAGAGGACACTCGCTCCGTCGGGCGAAAGACCCGGTCCACTGACCGCCTGGCGAGCGCCAAACGCTGCGGCATCTTCGGCCAGGCTATGGGCATTCTGCGCGGCTGCAGGTGATACGACCATCAGCGTCGCCACGGCGGTGGCGCTCAACAAAATATTCTTCACTTTGAATTTCCCAAACTCAGCTGACTCGGCAAGCCCAAACTTGTTGCAGATTCGCAAGTGATTACAAGAGGGTGCCGCTCAGCGCTGGGCTGGGAAACGGTGGGCGGTGCCCCACCACGGCGCAATTCCTTGGCCATTTGCGACACCATCGATTCGCGTTGCTGGCTGGCGCCAAACTCCTCGCGGATCGTGTAGAGCGACATGAGAAGGCTAAGGTCGACGTTGGTCAATTCGGTCTGGGCCGGGTCCGCTTCGGTTCCGCCAAACAGCCCGAGGATCGAACGGCGATCGGTCGGCGCATCGACTGGCGGATTGGTCAGCGCGACCAGCGAGAGATAATCGGCCAGCTGCCCGATAGAAATGCCGCCGATGCGCGTGGAATCAACCAGGATGATCATCGCCTGGAGGCGCGGCTGAGTGGACTGGACAGCCGCGTGTTGCGCAATTCGCACCCGCCGCCTCATTCGTCGACCAAGCTGATCCAGCGGACCGGCCCGCGGGCGTTCATGAATTTGTGCAAGGCCGAGCGAACTTGCCAATTGTCCGAGGGAGAGTCCTCGGCGATCACCTGGGCGAGCATCTGAGCGTCCTTGGAGACGACGATCGTAAGCATCGTCGGGCAGCTGTTGGTGCCGGTCTGGAGCTTCACCTCGCGTGCGATCAGGCGCTATGCGCTTGCGGACATAGTCCGCCTGGCTTTTGTCGATGCCGAGGATCTTCGGGCAGATTTGCCGATCCCAATGGCCAGTTGGTCGGTCGGGCCGATTTGGGTTATCGAGGCGACGTAGGTCCCGAGAAAGTCCTTGAGCCGCTGGCCGAGGACCGTGATCTTTTCTTCGGACTGCTTGGCGGGCGATTGTGCTGCCGCCGGTTGTACCACCAGCAGCGCTATCCCGCACAGAATTAAGTGAATGATACGCATCGAGACCTCACCATTGACACGCATTGTTAGCCAAAGCCGGCGCGGCGGAAAAGCGCCATCGGATTTGGCCTTCGCGCCCGCTGCTGGTAGCGGGCCAGAATGAACGCACCGCCTCTTCCCGAATGGGCGCCGCACGAGGCGATGTGGATCGGATTTCCGAGCGATCCGCAGCTGTGGCTAGACGACCTTGCACCAGCGCAGGCCGAGGTCGCCGCATTCGCCGCCGCGGTTCATGCCGGTGGCGCCGGCGAGGAGGTGCGCCTCGTCGCGGCAACCGAGGAAGCGGCAAGCCGGGCGCGCGCACTCGCCCCATTCGCAACCATCATCGTCGAGCCGTTTGGCGACATCTGGCTGCGCGACACCGGGCCGATCGTGGTCGGACGCGGAAGCACGCGCAGCGCGCGGGGCTTCGGCTTCAACGGCTGGGGCGGCAAATATGAGCTCGAAGGCGATGCGGATATCAATGCCCGCCTCGCCGCATTGGCCGGCCTGCCCTTCACCAAAGCGAACTGGATCCTTGAAGGCGGTGCGATCGACGGCGACGGGTCGGGCTGCGTCCTGACCACCGAGCAATGCCTGCTCAACCCCAATCGCAACCGCTTGAGCCGGAGCCAAGTCGAGCAAAAGCTGCACGACGACCTCGGCTTCGAACGGGTGGTGTGGCTCGGCGATGGCCTGACCAACGACCACACCGACGGCCATGTCGACAATCTCGCGCGCTTTGTCGCTCCTGGCCGGGTGGCGATCCCGACCCCGACCGGCGACGACCCCAATCGCGCGGTCTATCGCGACGCTGCGCTGCGGCTGCGGGCGGCCGGGCTCGACCTGGTCAATATCCCATCGCCCGGAGCGATCGTTCGCGACAGCGCAATCGTACCCGCGAGCTACATGAATTTCGCCATCGGCAATGCGGCGGTGGTGGTACCGCAATATGGCGCCGCCAATGACCGTGCTGCGGTCGCAGTGATCGAGGCCCTGTTCCCCGACCGCGTTGCAATCGGTCTTCGCGCCGATCACATCCTGACCGGCGGTGGAAGCTTCCACTGCATCAGCCAGCAGGTGCCTCGATGAGCAAAATCAATGTCGCCGCGCTTCAGCTTGCCTTTGGCGAGGACACCGCCGCGAACATCAGTGCAGTCAGCGAATTGGTGCGCGAGGCCGCGGGCAAGGGTGCGCGGGTCGTGCTCCCCCCGGAACTGTTCGAAAGCCCCTACTTCTGCCGGGTTGAGGACGAGAGGCTGTTCGCGACCGCGCGCCCGACCGCCGAGCACCCCAGCGTGCTGGCGATGCAAAGGCTCGCGGACGAACTGAACATCTGGATCCCGACCAGCTTCTTCGAGGCCGACGGCCCGCATCATTACAACAGCCTGGCGATGGTCGGCCCCGACGGAAAAATCGCCGGCACCTATCGCAAGAGCCACATCCCCGACGGCCCCGGCTATGAAGAGAAATTCTATTTCCGCCCGGGCAATAGCGGGTTCAAGGTGTGGCCCGGCCCTGACCGCGCGACGCTCGGTGTCGGCATCTGCTGGGACCAATGGTACCCCGAAGTGGCGCGATCGATGATGCTGATGGGTGCCGACATATTATTCTACCCGACCGCGATCGGCACCGAGCCGCACGATCCCGAGCTCGATACGTCGCGGCTATGGCGCCGGGCGATGATCGGCCATGCGGTGTCCAACGTCGTCCCGGTGGTCGCCGCCAACCGCATCGGCATGGAAGGCGACCAGCGCTTCTACGGCCACAGCTTCATCTGCGACGAGCGCGGTGACATCGTCGCCGAGTTTGGCGCGGAGGAAACCGGCGTGCTGGTCGCGGAACTCGACCTCGCCGCCGCAAAAAAGCACCGCGCGGCATTCGGGTTCTTCAGGGACCGCCGACCCGATCTTTATGGGCGGCTCATCGAGGACGTTTGAGCGCGGCCTCAAATACTTCTTCGAACATCGCCGCATCAAGTCGCCGCGTGTTCTGGTTGTAGCGGCTGCAGTGGTAGCTATCGATCAGGCGCTTGCCGCCGGGGAGCACATGCTCCGCGCCATGGGCGAATTTGGCGCGCGCCAACGGGATGCCGAAGGTGCGGCACAAGCTGTCATGAGCGACCTTGCCCAGGGCGATGAAGGTCGTCAGCCACGGCAGACTGGCGATGGCCTCCATCAGAAACGGGCGGCAATTGGCTTCCTCGACCGGCAAGGTCTTGTTCTGTGGCGGCAGGCATTTGACCGCGTTGAGGATGATCGCACCCTTTAGCGCCAGACCGTCGCCGGGGTCGGCGCGATATTCGCCCTCGGCAAGCCCGAACTTGAGCAAGGTCGCGTAGAGCAGCTCGCCGGCATAATCGCCGGTGAACGGCCGCCCGGTGCGGTTGGCGCCCTGCTTGCCCGGTGCGAGGCCGACCACCGCCAGCCACGCTTCGGGATCGCCGAACGCCGGCACCGGAGCATTCCACCAGTCGGGATGCTCGGCGCGGCATTCCTCGCGAAAACGCATCAGCCGCGGGCAGAGCGGACAGTTGCGCGGTGCTTCTGCGCGCGGCAGCGGCGAGAGATCGGCGGGCTGGATCATCGCCCTTACTGTAGCGCTCCCCCTGAGCTTGTCGAAGGGCCTCTGAGGTCGTAGCGCGAAACCCCATTCCGCCCTTCGACAGGCTCAGGGTGAGCGCATCCTCTTGATCAACCGTCCCCACATGTACGCCATCGCCATCGGGTCGAACCGCCGCCACGGCCGCTTCGGCCGGCCGCCGCAGGTGGTCGAGGCAGCGATCGCTCGGCTCGACGCTGCCTTCGGCTTGTTCGATGCGTCGCCGATCGTCCTCAATCCCGCGCATGGCGGGGCCGGCCGCGATTTCGCCAATGCCGTCGCAGTGGTGGAAAGCGACGTCGATCCAAGCGAGATGCTCGGCGCTCTAAAAGCCGTGGAGCGAGAGTTCGGGCGGCGGTCTGGCAAGCGCTGGGGCCCGCGCGTACTCGATCTCGACATCATTGCCTGGAGCGGCGGCAAATGGCGCTCACCCGGGCTGATCGTGCCCCATCCGCGCGCAGCCAGCCGCGCCTTCGTCATTCAGCCGTTGGCGGCAATCGCGCCTTATTGGGTGGTCGAGGGCAACCTCAATGCCCGACACTTGGCGCAGCGTCTTGCCCGGCGACCACCGGTTCGCGGATTAACGAGACGCGCGGGATCCTGAGCCGCAACTTCTTCGATGCAAGGTCGATTTCGACCTGGTCGAACCCCCTCAGTGCATTCATCCCGAGCAGCAATGTCGGCGAATTCGTCCGCCCGATCGCCCGGAACGTCTCGGCGTCGGCGAACATGATCCCGAGGTTGCGCATCGTCACCCCATCGAACTGGAGCTGTTCGGCGACGTACAGCTCGCCGGTCAGCAGCTCGCCGGTTACCGCGACCTGTTCGAGCGGTACTGGAACGCTCAGCCGGCGGTTGCGCTGAAGCACCTTGAGCAAGGCGCTATTGCCGATCGACATCTGTGCCCCGGTGTCGATGACGATGGTCACATTCTCGCCGTCGATCTCGGCATTGGTGAGGATCAAGTGTCCGCGCTTCAGCCGACCGGTGACGATGATTTCGTCAGCGTCGAGGCGCCGTTCGCGCCGCGGCGTCGCGGTGAGATAAAGCCGGTCGTTCTTGAAATCGATCACGATCCGCTGCGATCGCAAGGTGTCGATACCAAGGATTCCGTCGGCGCCCATGTCGGCGGCCTCGAGCATCGGCGCATCGAGCGTGTGGACCGCTCGGGTCTCGAATTCGAGGCGCGGGACCCGGACCACGGCGACCTGGCTGATTCCCGCCGCGCTGTGCAGCGTGACCCCGCTGCGCCGTTCCAGCGATAGCTGTTCGGCGAGCGCCCGCGACACCGCCGACCGATCGGCCCCGGTATCGACCAGGAAGCGATACGGCCCCTTCCCCGCGACCCGCACCTCGACCGTCATCCGGTCATAGCGATCGGTGGTGAAGGCGAGTTCGTCACTGGCCGCGGCCGGGGAAGCCTGGGCATTCGGCGTGATCGACGAGGAAGCGGGCGGGACTGCTGGCGCGGCTTGCGCGGCCAGTGCGAGCGCGATGATCGATCCGGTCAAAGCCATATTGTGAGCCTCCTTGGCTTGCCTCATCACTAAACCAATCGCGGGTCATGCGCGAATGGCTTTCGACGACCTTGGCTTTTGGAAGGCGCGCGGCTAGGGCGGCGACCCTGTGTGGGCCCTTAGCTCAGTCGGTAGAGCAACTGACTTTTAATCAGTAGGTCGCTGGTTCGAACCCAGCAGGGCTCACCAGCATTTTTGCCGAACTAGCGCTTCCGCTTTTTGTCGGTCGAGGACCGGCAACTTGCAAGCCCAATCTACGGCATTGTCCCGGTTAAGGACGAACTGGCCGGTATGCGGGTGTCGATCACCCACCGGTCGGCCCCTTCGATCACCAACGCCGTAAGCACGCCGCTGGCATAAGCGCCAGTGTCGATGCCGATCCGGTTCGACCGTTCGTCAATGTCCTCGGTGATGGTGTGGCCATGGACGACGACGAAGCCGTGGTCGCGATCGTCGGCCAGGAACGGCTGACGGATCCAGCGCATGTCCGACTGCAAT
>JACDEB010000064.1 GCA_013816595.1 Sphingomonas sp.
GTTCGGCAGGAGCGCACCGTTTACACCGAGAGGGTCGGCGGTTCGAGCCCGTCAGCGCCCACCATCCTCGCCTGCAGCCTTGCCGGGGGCATGACGAAGCCGAGGCTCACGAGCGAAAGCGAGGCTTGCTGGAGCCTGGCCAGCGGCCACCGGCTAGAGCCTGCTGGTTCTCAACGACTTTGTGGCCTATGCATGGAGCCATGTTTCGCGGTCGTGTCCTGACCAGAGTTCTCATCGCCGCCATGGCGATGTTCTTCGTGCTCGGCTCGTCGGGCGCCGCATTGGCCTGTGTGTCGCCGCAAAATATGTCGCAAACAATGCCCATGAAGGGCGATTGTTCGGACGTGGGCAAATCCCATGATTGCGCACTGGCTTGCGCCCCGATGTGCACCGCGATCGCTCCTGTCTCGATAAGCATGGATGGCCCTCGCGCCCTCGCATCCACACCACAATTCAGTCGAGTCACGGCTTTGTCAGTGCATCAGTTCGGACCGGAGCCGCCCCCGCCGCGAAGTGCGTAGCGCCCAATTTTTTTGATTTAATCGTCTAAGGAAATGACGATGAAAAAAGTCTATTTAACCGGTCTCGTACTGCTGGTTTCGAGCACGGCGGCATTTGCTGCTGCTCCCGAAACAGTGGCCCAGGCCGCCGCCGCATGTTGCACGGCGATCGCCGCGTGCTGCGGCATTTCTCTATCGTGCTGCCCGTAACGGCAAAGCGGTATTAAGCGGGGTGTCCGGACGCAAGTTCGGGCACCCTTTTTTTGCCTGTCGCGAATGTCCGCCCTGCCAGTGTGCTGCCATGCACAGCACCGCGCCGCGCGAATTCCGCTCGCTCAGATAATCTGCGTTCGTTCGACTTCGGCGAAATAGCGATGCAGCGCGCGGCTGGTGTCGGGCGCCAGTTCGACGAACACTCGGCGGCCATCGTGGGGGTCGGCGCGGCGGACGAACAGGCCCTGGTCGACCAACGACTTGAGCCAGCGCAAAGCGGTGGTCGCCGGAACCGCTGCGGCGATGCACAGGCTGGAGACCGGAACCCGCAAGTGCGACACCTCGGCCTGGAGCAGATTGAGCAGCATGTCCCACGCCGGGTCGGCGAAGAGCTCTTCGGAAAAAAACCGGTCGCGAAGCCGCCGCGCCCCAATGATCGAGCGCACCGTCTCGGGCGCCACGGACGGAATGTCGGCTGCATCATTCCCGCCGCTTGGCCGGATTGGCGAGCCGACTGGCGCCGACGACAGTCGCGCCAGGGTCGCAGCGATCCGGTTGACCTCGTCGCTGAGTTGACGAAGTCGGGCGCCGGTCCCATCGCTTGCGACATCCGCGACGCGCATCGTTTCAAGCGAGCGGCTGGTCGCGATCGCCAGCGCCGCGGCCCGCTCGGCCTCGTCAGCGTCGATCAACAACGGTCGGCGGATGGAGTCGAACGATCAAACATAGGGGTTTCCCCGTGTGAAATACGGACCGAGCACCCCCTGATAACCCGCATAATGGAGAAAAGTGAGGCGAATCTGGCCCCAAAATGGAGAAAGTTCTCCGCGACAGCCGCCGCCCGGCGGGCAATCACTTGGCCGAAGCACGATGACCACCGGTAACAGACATGATCATGCCGCCGGTGTGCGGCCGCTCAAGCGGGCGCAGGTACTCGCCGACCTCGCCGGCGCATTGGCGAAGGCGGAAACCGCCCTTGCATCGATTGATTCCGACGTCGCTCCGGCAACTCTTGCCCGGCTCGCAAGCCGCATCGCCGCGGCGCGGCTGGAACTGGATTCACTGCGATCCGGCGAACTGCCCGACGCCTTCGAACATATTCCTCCATTTTGGAGGAGGTTGTTTCAAACTGGCGATAATGACAAAAATTCGACTCCGTAAACTCCGCCGGCGTTGTTCCGCGCGTTCGGGCCGCGTCGTGCCCGTAATCAGGAGTCGTCGAAAAATGGTCCCAATGCGGGCGGTTTCCAGCCGGCGGTAGCGACAAAGCCGGGATTGAAGAATTTGGGCTTGCCATAGGCCAGGGCCGATCCGTCGATCCCCTCGACCAGCCCGCCCGCGGCGATCAGCACTGCATGACCGGCGGCCGTGTCCCATTCGCAGGTCGGGCCAAGGCGCGGGTAGATGTCCGCTCTGCCCTCGGCGACGATGCAGAATTTCAGGCTCGATCCGATCGACACAAAATCGCTTGCGCCGAGCGCCTCGAGATAGGCTGCGGTCGGCTTGGAGAAGTGCGATTTGGAGGCGACCGCGGTCACGCTTGCGCCGCGGTCGCGGCTGTGGATCGCGGTCCGGCCCGCCGCATCTTCGCGCCACGCTCCGACCTCCGCGATGCCAGCGTACAAAGTCCCGGTCGCAGGCGCGAAAACTACCCCGAGCACCGGGCTGCCGTATTCGATCAAGCCGATATTCACGGTGTAATCGTCACCCCCCCCAACAAATTCTTTCGTTCCGTCGAGGGGATCGACGAGGAAATAGGTGTCGCCGTGGTCCGGGATCCGGCCGGCCGCGACCTCTTCCTCGGCAATGATCGGAATTCCAGGGGTAAGCCGTGCGAGCGCGGCGAGGATGATATTTTCCGCGGCCCGGTCGGCCTCGGTTACCGGCGAAGAATCGCCTTTCGCCTCGACGTCGAAGCCGC
Source organism: Sphingomonas sp. (assembly GCA_013816595.1). Taxonomy (GTDB): domain Bacteria; phylum Pseudomonadota; class Alphaproteobacteria; order Sphingomonadales; family Sphingomonadaceae; genus Sphingomicrobium. Next base: position 2,635 of record JACDEB010000064.1, read on the forward strand.
CCGCGACGATCTCCAAAATGGCCTCGCCGGCGTCGCGCGCGGCGATCGCCAGCGCTTCGACCAGGGCCTTTCTGTCGCCGATCAACGCGGCGCCATCCTGATTCCGCCGTCAAGCCGGACCGACGCCGCATTGATATAGGGATTTTCGACCATGAAGCAGGCCAGACGCGCATATTCCTCGGCCTGGCCAAGGCGCTTCGGGAACGGCACCTGAGCGCCGAGCGCGTCCTGAACATTGGGCGGCATCATCGCCACCATCGGCGTCTTGAATACGCCCGGCAGAATGGTGTTGACCCTGATTCCGTCGTTCATCAGGTCGCGGGCGATCGGCAGCGCCATTGCAAGCACCCCGCCCTTGGAGGCGGAATAGGCCGCCTGGCCGATCTGGCCGTCCTCCGCTGCGACCGACGCTGTATTGATAATCACCCCGCGCTCGCCGTCTTCGAGCGGCTCGAGCCCGACCATTCCGAGCGCGGCCTGGCTGAGGCAGCGGAAGCAGCCGATCAGATTGATCTGGATGGCCAGTTCGAACTGCGCCATCGGATAGGGCCTTGGCTCCCCGGTTTCCTTGTTCTTACCGACAGTCTTGGCGGCGTTGGCGACGCCGGCGCAATTGATCAGCACGCGCTCCTGACCGTGGGCGGCGCGGGCCTTGGCGAACGCCGCCGCGACTTTTTCGTCGGAGGTCACATCGACTTCGCAGAAAACGCCACCAATCTCGGCCGCGACTTTTTCGCCGCGATCACTGTCTCGGTCGAAGATCGCGACCTTGGCGCCGCGCGCTGCAAGTTCGCGAGCGCTTGCTTCGCCCAGGCCCGACGCCCCACCGGTGACGACCGCTGCGATATTCCTGATGTCCATGTCGGTCCCTTCGATTGCCCTATGGCCGCCCGCCTAGCGCCCGGCGCGGGTCCAGCACAAGGCGCGAGCGGCCTCAGCACGGCTCGCGATCGTCACAACGGAGCGTGGAACCACCGGTTCATCGCAAATGCATGTTGGACCAAGCAAAAGCGTGGTTAAATAGGCACTCACTTCAACGGCTTGTCCGGGGGGATTTGCGCAACATGACTGGCTGGACTCGAGGATTGGCGTTGGCGGCTGCGGTGACCGCATTTTCGCCGGCCATTGCGCCTGCCCAGCAGGTGGCTGCGCCGCAGCCGCTGAGCGCGCTCCTTCCGACCACGCCGGCGGCGGCCGGGATCGCGTCATTCTATCAGCGTTGGAACAACCCGGTGTGGTTTCGCGCCGGTGCGGACAGCCCAGCGGTCAATCAGCTGATCGCGATTCTCGACCGTGCGCAATTCGATGGTCTTGCCGAAGGCCCGCAGCTCGCGACGCAGGTTCGGGCGGCCCAGGCGCAGGCGCGCAGCGGCCATCCCAATGACATTGCGACGGCCGACCGGGTGCTGTCCGCTGCATGGGTCGCCTATGTGCAGTTGATGAAGCGGCCGACGCCGGGAATGACCTACATCTTCCCGTATCTGGCGCCGCAGGGAGTGCGCTCCGACCAGATTCTACTTACCGCAGCGGCGGCGCCATCGCTCGAAGCCTATCTGACCGCGGCGTCGAGCCCCAATTATCTCTATACCCAATTGCGCGATGCGGCGATGGCACAGGCCTTGGCCAAGGGCTCCACGTCGCCCGATCCGCGGGTCATCGCCAATCTCGATCGCTTGCGCTCGATCCCGGCCAGCGGACGCTTCATGGTCGTCGATTCCGGCAATCAGAAACTGACCCTGTTCGAAAACGGCAAGCCCTATGATTCGATGAAGGTGGTTGCCGGAAAGACCGAATATCCGACGCCGATGATCGCCAGCATCATGTATTACATGGTCTACAATCCATACTGGAACGCGCCCGACCATCTGGTCCGCAAGATCGCCCAGAATTACCTCTCAATGGGCAATGGCTACCTCAAGGGCCGCGGCTATCAGGTGATGAAGGATTGGACCGCTGAATCGGAAGTGCTGCCGTCCGAACAGGTCGATTGGAAAGCGGTCGCCGCGGGCAAGGTCAAGATTCGCATCCGGCAGAAGCCGAGCGACGACAACAGCATGGGCGATCTTAAATTTCCGTTCCCCAACGGCCTCGACATTTTCCTCCATGACACGCCGCACAAGGAATATTTCGCCAAGTCGGACCGGATGTTGAGCAATGGCTGTGTCCGGCTCGAAGATGCGCGCCGCCTCGGGCGCTGGCTGCTCGGGACGGAGCCTGCATCGCCCGCCGATGGCGCGGAAATCCAGGTCAAGCTGCCCCAGGGCGTGCCGATTTTCCTGACCTACATCACGGTCCAGGCCAAGGACGGGCAATTATCCTATCTGCCCGACCCTTATGGCTGGGATCGCGTGTCTGGCGGGTCGATAAAGGCCGGCCAATAAGGGTCTGGCTTCAGCCGCAGTTGCAGGCGCTCAGTGTTCACAACGCGAAGATGACCCGCCGCGCCCCGCCGCGCCGTGCCGGGAACGAGCATGAAGCCGCAGGGCTTAGTTCGCGCTTTTGTAATTGCATCCGGCGGAGCGTTCCCGACTGCGCTTTAGTCAGCTGAGCGCCGTTCCTGCCCACCCCTCTCACGTCGAATGAATGCCCTTGGTCCCGGCCCGCCCCGATGCCGCAATTGCCCTTGGCCCTTTCGACCAGAGGTCGCTCGCGTCGTTGACGGACAAAAGAAAACCGGCCCGGGTTTGTGACCCGGGCCGGTGTTTCTTTCGGGGGCGCTGCCTTAGAGGCCGCGTTCCGGCGCCGGAGGTGGCGGCGGAGGCGGAGGCGGCGGGGCCGGACAGGCGTCCGTCGCCAGGATCACCGAACCGTCCGGGCACGTCTGCGTCGCTGGAGGCGGCGGAGGCGGCGGGGGCGGCGGAGGCGGAGGCGGAGGCGGAGGCGGAGCCCAGAAGTTGTAGATCAGGCTCAGCATCACGCTGTGCGACCGGAATTTGCCCTTGAGGTCAACCGGAGTCACGAGCACGCCATCGTCAAGCGAACCGCTAAACTTCGTGTTCGGAACGTTGAAGTAGCGATACTTCATACCGAGATCGAAGTTCGGGGTGATTGCATAACGCAGGCCAAGAATGCCTTGCCATGCAAGTCCGCTGTAGCTGTCCGAGAAGCCGAACGCTCCGTTCGGAAAAACAGTCGACGCGCGATACTTGACGTCCGCGAGACCGACACCGACGCCGGCATAGCCGGAAAGGCCGTCTTCATTGCCATAATCGAGCAATGCATTGATCATGCCCGACGTGACATTGGTCCGGCCGCTGGTGTCGTAATTATTACCCGCGCTGCCACCAGAGACCAGAAGCGCCGCAACCGTCTGGTTGAGGCTTGCGCGCTTGTAGCCAAGTTCACCCTCGAGGCGAATCACGCCAAAGTCGTAACCGGCGATAAGGTCGATGTCGAAACCCGACTTGTGACGGAGAGTAAGACCATCTTTGACCGAGATAAACGGATCCTGATAATCAAGATCCAGGTCCTCGACCCACAAGACGCCACCCTCGACGCCAGCATAAAATGATTTGTCCCGAGCGACAGCCGGGGTTGCCATGACTGTCGATGCGAGCGCCGCCGCAATGGCCAGCTTGCGCATAATATTCCCCTTTCGAATGCGTTCTGAAGTATGAACCGATGACTCACATTATGACCGGGCTGGTTGCGGCGCAAGAGCGAGAACAGGGGTTCGCTGTTGCCGAAATGCCGCAGTTCTGGCGCAAGCGCGAAGTCGATTCGGCGCGATACGCGAGATTTTGTCGGGCGCGATCGCGTTGACTGGTGCCTGGCGGCAGGAGAATAGGTTCAGTCTCGACCCTGTGGGACGCGCATTCGATGAAGCGGCAGATGCTCGAACCTTCCGACTCAAAGTCCGTCGTCCGACGCTTCTACGTGGAGGCGATCAATGGCCGCGACCTGAGTGCGGTCGATCGCGACCTACCGGGCGCATTGCCGCCATTTCCTCCATTCATCGTTCGGAATGACGGCGGGGATCCTAGTCGACTGATCGGCCCAGTCGCGGGCCTCGTTCCGGTTTAAGCGACCTGTTCGCTATGGGCGTAAATCAGCACCGTCATATAGCCCGAACTCGCCGGCTTTGCGGCGCCTGAGGTGAAACTCTCGCTCGCCGCCTGGTCGCAGCCATATTCGGGCTTGAGCTCGCCCGCGGTCGACACGATGGCGCAGCTTGCAACCTTGCCGTGCCCGTCGATCGCCAGCTTCAGCACCTGCCCGCCAAGCAGCATTTCGCCCGCGGCGAGCTCGGCATGGTCGGGTTCGACCGCGCCCGGGTCGAACCTGCGCTCGAACACGATCTTGGTCATCTGGCCCTGTTCGGGGCCAGCGCCAGCCAGCGCTCCAGGCGCGGAATCGATCGAACATGGCTTGGCGCCGGTATGGCTGGACGAAAATGTGCAGGTCGGCTGCTGGTCCTCCGAAGCGACCGTGACCGTTACCTTTTCCCACCATTTGCTGCTCGGCAGCGCGGCGTCGCTGGGCAGGCTCGGCAGGCTGGTCGCGGCGATCGATACTGCAGCGATGATCGGCAGCGCGAGGGTCCGGGCAATCATGTTCTGGTTCACTCCATTCGCCCGCTCGTGCTGGTGAGCGCCCGACCGGCACTCACTCCGCTACATAACGCGCCAATGGCGATTAGGTCCCGCGCCTAGATCGACCCGCAATCGCTAGGCGCGATCTTGCCGGCGAAACGATCGCTGATCCATTGCAGCGTTGCCGCGGCGCTGTCTTGCGCGCTGGTCGGATGGCCCTTGCCGACGATGTCGATCCATTCGACCGTCTTGCCGGCGGCGCAGGCGGCGCGCGCATAGGTCCGGGTCACCGCCGGCGACACGATCACGTCTTTGGGGTTTTGAGCGACCAGCATCGGCACCGTGATCGCCGCCGGATCGACGCTGTTGGTGCGCGCGATCCCGGCCCACGGCTGGATCGTCCCAAGGTCGACCCCGGTCAATCGGTTGCGCAGCATGACCATGCCGATCATCGCTCCAAGCTTGGGCTTGGAATCGATGCCCACGCAATTATTCTGCGCCAGCCGGGTGATGATCATTTGCGTCTGCTGCTTGCCCAGGCTGGCCAGCGGAGCCCCGTAATAGCCCGACCAGCTATAGGCCGTGAAGGCGGTCAGGAAGGCGCGGATGGAGGGGTCGTCGCCGCCGCGCAAGTTGGCGATGAGGTCGGTCGGCGGGGCCGCGGCGGCGACCCCGACCAAGGACAGTTCGGGCGCGTAACTGGCGGCCAGTTGCGCGGTCCACAGCGCCGCATGGCCGCCCTGGCTCGCGCCCCACAAGGCGAACCTCTTGCCCGCCATCGCGCCGGGGATCGCTTGCGCCGCGCGGATCGCATCAAGCGTCGATCGCGCCGCCGGAACGCCGCCCAGATAAGGGTGAACGCCGGCGCTTCCCAACCCCGGATAATCGGGCGCGACCACGACATAGCCGCTGGCCACCGCGTCGAGCGCGGGCGTCGCGGTGAAGGTCGTAGGCGCTGTGCCCGGGTTCGAATCGAAAAAGCTTGGCGACAGCGACGGCGCGCATTGCCGCGCTACCCCCCAGGTGCCGTGGGTCCACGCCAGCACGGGCCGGGCGCTGCGCGGCGCAGTCCCGCTGGGCGCGGCGACCATGCCGGTCAAATCCTGCATCCGGCCTTGCTCATCCGGCGACCAATAATGGATCGACCACACCTGCATTCCGGCGGGCGCTCCAGCTGCTGGGGTCGCTGAAATCAGGGTGCCAGGGCGTTGAGCATAGAGCGCGGACGGGAAAAGCAGCGCGACCGCGCTCGCCGCGGCCACAAGCAAATTGCGCATTTCAATCCCCTCTAACGCCACCGGGACCGCAACGCTCGCACGCGCGCGGGTGCAGCACAAGCGGCGGGCGCCTCCGCTCGGCAAAACTGGACGTAGCGATGCGCAGGCGCAGCACAAACGATTGGCGGCCGGGCTTGGCGGCACGGCAGCAAACGTGCGCGGTGCCGCACAAGCGGCTGGCGGCAGGCGGCTTGCGGAGGGCGGCCGACGGAAGGCGCTGGCGGCTGAAGGCTGGCGCTAGCGGAGGGCGGCTGGCGGCTGACGGCGAGCTGGACGATACTGAACTTTGGGCCGCACTTTCGCAGGGTTTGGCCCCCTTTCGCGCGACGCTCGCCCAAACGGAAATGGGGACCGGCATTGCTGCCAGTCCCCACTGCGCCGAGCGAAGGATATGCCGGTGTTCGTAACCTTGGATCCGCCGAGCCGAAGCTCCTTGGTCCCCGTTTTCGATCCTTGCGCACCAGCTCAGGCGTCGCTTCCGAAACCGCGATCCCAGTCCCCAGGACTTGCGTCCAGGAACGGGCTCGCTGCCCTTTCACGGCCCTTCTTGGGGCAATCACTCTTGCGTCCTGCTTCGTCTCCATTTTCCCAAAGGAAAACCAAGACCGCATCGCGCTAGAGACGAATGCCTCTTCCGGCGCCTCGTACCGGCTGACTACCGGGTCGCTCCCGAAAGAGTTTCCCAACCGCCTGCCGGCAGGAGATCGGATCCTTTGCCCCCTCCTCCTCGCCGGGTTTCCCCTCGCCGGAGACTGGGACATCAGTCCCGATCACCCGATGACTATGCTCGGCACGGACGATTCGCGAAAGCGGATTCTATAACCTCATGCCTGTGGATAACGGGGATATGGCGCATAAGTATCGGAACATCGTGGCACCCGCCGCGGTTGCCCGAATCGCCGACCGCTCCTACCTCGAAGCCAGTGCCCGAATCCCCCGCCCCGATCGCCGCCGACGCGCCCGAACCCGCCTACCTCGTCGGCCTCAACCCGCCGCAGCGCGAGGCTGTGCTGACCACCGATGGCCCGGTGCTGGTC
>JACDEB010000065.1 GCA_013816595.1 Sphingomonas sp.
CGATCGCGGCATTGGCTTCGTCGACATCGCCGATCGCGGCCATTCGAGAGCTCGACTTGCCGACCCGGCTGCCATCGACCAGTCCAGCGCTGCCGCCGTCGCCGGTGCGGGTGTAGATCTTGTTGATATACAAAAACATAAAAAAAATACGCCCGCGACCGCAAGGATGAGGATGATGAAGACGATCGCGATCCCCTGGAACAGGACCCGCTTGCGCATCCATTGCTGCGATTGCTCGCCGGTCGCGTCCTTGCCCGAGGCCATCAGCATGACTCCGCGGACGAGGACATAAGCGGTCGCGGCCATCGCCAAACCGAGGAGGACGAGGAGAAAGATTGTCATGACCTCCCCCTAGTCCTCAAGGAAGGCGAAACCAAGCGGAAGCTGGCCCGCTCGAAGGCCCTCGGCAAGCGCCCGGCCATCGACCCCGCGGTCGCGCAGGTTGGCAAGCGTCGGTGAGCCATCGCGCTTGGCCAGGCGGCGGCCGTCATCGTGGCCGACCAGCGGGTGGTGGAAATATTCGGGCTGGGGCAGTTCGAGCAGTATCTGGAGCAGACGCTGGACCGGCGTCGACAAGCGCAAATCCAGCCCCCGGGTCACGAGGGTCACGCCGCTCGCTTGATCGTCGACGACGCAGGCCAGATGATAAGCGGCGGGCGCATCCTTGCGGGCCAGGATGACGTCGTCGAAATCGGCGCGGGACGATTGCAACACTGCGCCATCTTCGCGCCAGTCGGGCAGACCGGTTCGCGCCAGCGCCGCTTGGGCATCGAGCCGCCAGCTATGCGGTTCGAGCGCGCGCCGCTTGGGATCGTCGGCCCGGCCGCGGCAGGTGCCCGGATAATGCACGCCGCCTAAGCCGTGGGGCGCATGCAGTGCGTCGGCGATGTCGGAGCGGGTGCAGAAACAGGGATAGACCAGGCCGGCGCTGCACAAGCGGTCAAATGCTTTGGCATAAAGCGCGCCGCGCTCGGACTGGACAAGGGGCTCGCCGTCCCAGTCGATCCCCAGCCAGCGCAGATCTTCGGTGGTCCCGTCGACGAATTCCGGTCGGCTCCGGCCGGGGTCGAGGTCCTCGATCCGAAGCAGGAAGCGGCCGCCATCCGAGCGCGCTCGGGCATGGCCGAGGACCGCGCTATAGGCGTGTCCCAGATGCAAGCGGCCGGTCGGCGAGGGGGCGAAGCGGGTGACGATCATCGCCGCCCTCTGCGCTCCGGCGCGATATGCTCTTGACGAGGAGTCGGCAATATTCGATTCATCATGCTGTCACACCGGCTTGGCATCTGGTGAGTCACAAGGGAAGACGGGTCGGGCACCCTCTCCTCCTTGGCCCATCATTGGGCGTGCGACTGGGCCGGGGAGCAGGCGTTCGATCTAACCGGACGAAAGGGCTGCTTGGCTTAAATGTATCACGCCGAACTCATCCGTCATCCTGAAAGCTGTCCGGCATTGGTGCTCAACGCCGATTACACGCCTTTGTCTTATTATCCTTTGAGTCTGTGGCCGTGGCAGACCTCGGTCAAGGCGATGTTCCTCGAACGGGTCGATGTCGTCGCTCATTATGATCGCGAGGTTCATTCACCCAGCATCGCGCTCAAACTGCCGTCGGTGATCGCCCTGCGCGACTATGTCCGGCCCAATGAATATCCCGCCTTCACCCGCTTCAACCTGTTTCTGCGCGATAAATTCCGCTGCGTGTATTGCAGCAGCGCGAAGGAACTGACCTTCGACCACGTCATTCCGCGTGCCCAGGGCGGACGAACGACGTGGGAGAATGTCGCGACCGCCTGTGCGCCGTGCAATCTGCGCAAGGGCGGCCGGACGCCGAGCCAGGCGCACATGCATTGCCACCTCGAGCCGATCCGGCCGACGACCTGGCACTTGCAGGAACATGGCCGCGCCTTCCCGCCCAATTACCTCCACGTCAGCTGGCGCGACTATCTTTACTGGGACGTCGAACTGGAGCCCTAAGCCGGCGGATTATCGCCGCGTTAACCATTTTTCGGCAACAGTTCGGGCATGTCGACCCCGATTTTCCAACCGGCGGAGATGCGCGTCCCGCGCGTGCTCATCGTCAAGCCGGAGAAGTCCTATCTCGGCGTGCTCGCTCGGCGCATCGGCGAAAACGGCTATCGGATCGCGATCGCCGAGACCGTCCAGGCGGCAGTAGCCGAGCTTTACCGGCAGCCGGTGGACATCATCCTGTCCGAACTTCGCGGACCCAATTTCAACGGTACGGAATTGCTCGGGATCATTCGCGAGGATGCAATTCTGCGCGACATTCCCCTCCTGCTGTTTGCGGGCAGAAGCGACCGTCCGGCGGCGATCCGCGCACTGCGCAACGGTGCCGATGCGATCGTAAACAAGCCATTCCATTTCGAAGTCCTGTGCGCGCGCATCGCTCGCGAGCTTCAGCGCAAGCGGGCGATCGACGACCTCCGCAGCTCCAACCGCACACTCGACGCACGGGTGGTCGAGCGCGCCATCGCCGTCGGCGAGCTCAAGGACCGGCTGGCATCGAGCGAGGCCGAGCGCCGCCGCCTCGAAGTCATGGTCGCGGCGACAAGCCCGCAATAAAGTCGCGCACCTTGCCGCCGACATCCGGCCGGTCCAGCGCAAGCACAATATTGGCGATCACGAACCCGGCCCGATCGCCGCAATCGTGGCGCTGCGCATCGACATTGAGCGCGTTGAACGGCTGCTTGCCGATCATTGCCGCCAAGGCATCGGTCAACTGAATCTCGCCGCCCGCGCCGCGTCCCACCGTGCCCAGCGCCGCCATCACCTCGGGCTGGAGAATATAGCGACCGATCACCGCGAGCCGCGACGGAGCGACATCGGGCGCCGGCTTTTCGATCAGTCCGCGGACTTCGGTCACCGCGCCATCCTGCTTGCCCGGGGTAACGATCCCGTATGACCCGGTCATGTCTGCCGCCACTTCTTCCCCGGCGATGAGGTTGCCGCCAACATTCTCCCAGACATCGACCATCTGCTTGAGCGCGCCGGGCTTTCCGACCATCAAATCATCGGGAAGGATCACCGCGAACGGCTCGTCGCCGATGATATCGCGGGCGCACCACACGGCGTGGCCAAGGCCGAGCGGCTCCTGCTGGCGGACGCTGATCAGCTCGCCGTAACCAGCCCGCGAGGAATCGAGAACCTCGAGGCTCTTGCCTTTTCCGCGCATCTTTTCTTCGAGCTCGAAGGCGGAATCGAAATAATCGACCAACGACGATTTCCCGCGCCCGGTAATGAAGATCAGCTGTTCGATCCCCGCCTCGCGCGCCTCGTCCACCGCATATTGGATCAGCGGACGGTCAACGACGGTGATCATTTCCTTGGGGATGGACTTGGTTGCCGGAAGCAGCCTCGTGCCCAGCCCCGCGACCGGGAAAATTGCCTTGCGGACGCGATTGGTCATGCGCTCAAAATCCTGGGTCGACCGGGCCGGTCTCATTGCTGGTGGTGGAATCGGGTAGTGCACCAGCGGGGGCCGCAGGCGCCGTTCCGCCGGTCGGCGGCGGCAAGTCGAAGGGATCGGCGTTGCGCGGTTCGGATCGCTTGAGCAATTCGTCGATCCGGTCGGGCCGGGCGTAGGTCGGCGGGGTCAGCAAATCCTCCGCAGTCGGAGTCGTTCGGGCCATCAACGGCTTGACCGGGAGAGCCTTGCCAGAGGCCGGCTGGAGGTCGGCAACCTTGCCGCAGCTGGCCGCCGCAAACAGGCACGACAGGACAAGGGCGAGGCGGCGATTCATCGCCTTGACGTAGCGGCTCCCTCGCGCTTTCGCCAGCCGCGCGCTACCACGGTCGCGACGTTGTGAAGAGGATCAGGTCAGTGCGCTATCATATATTGTTTGCGGCTCTCATCGCGTTGGCGTCGTGCGGCGGGCCCGGCGACCAACCCGCCAATGGCAATGCAGGCGTGGCCGCACCGGCCGAGGTCGAGACTGGAGGCCCGGCCAAGGGGGTCGACCGGAGCCACAAGGGCGCCCCCGCACCAGCCGCATTGTTCGACGATCCGGATGGCGGAAGGATTGCGCTGACAACCTTCAAGGGCGTCCCGGTGCTGGTCAATTTGTGGGCCAGCTGGTGCGCGCCGTGTGTCAAGGAGCTGCCGACGCTCAACGCATTATCGAAAAAGCACCGCGACGACGGAATGCTTGGAGTGATCGCGATCAGCGAGGATTCGGCGCCCCAGGCGTCGGTCGTCTCCTTCCTCAAATCGCACAAGATCGACGACCTTGCGCCCTATCACGATCCCGGGATGCGGATATCGGGTGCGCTCAATGCGCAGATCCTGCCGACGTCGGTGCTGTACGATGCACAGGGAAAGGAAGTGTGGCGCTTTGTCGGCGAGGCCGATTGGACCAGCGCCGAAGCGGCTAGACTGCTTGCCGAGGGCGGCGGCGAAGCGCGCTGAACAGCCGACCGTCGATGGCGGCGAGGCCGAGCGCGATCAGCGCCAGCCCGAGGAAATCGCGCGCCGCCAATTGTTCGCCAAGAAACAGCCCGCCGAGCAGAATCGCGGTCGGCGGGACGAGCAAGGTGACAAGCAAGGCATTGGTCGCGCCGGCGCGGTCGATCAGGCGGAAATAGAGGACATAGCCGAAGGCGGTGCACAATAACGCCAAAGCGGCGATCGCGCCCCAGGCGGTGAGCGGCGGTAGCGGCGCGGTCCACGGCTGGTCGACGATTAGCGCCAGCGGAAGCATGATCACCGCGCCGACGCTGAGCTGGCCGGTGGTGACGGACAAGGGACTGACCCCGATGCGGCGGAAACGGCGCGCCCACACCGCTGCCACGGCGTAGCTCAATGAGGCGGTGATGCAGGCCAATTGCGGCAATCCCGCGCCGCCGAGGTTGGTGAGAAGCGACGGACCGATCATCATTGCGACACCGCCGAAGCCGAGCAGGACGCCGCCGCTGCGCAGCGGGGTGAGGCGCTCGTCGCGGGTCAGGAAATGGGCGACCATCACGCCCCAGATCGGGGTTGTGGCGTTGAGGATCGAGGCGAGGCCGCTGGCGATATGCTGCTGGCTCCAGCCGAACAGAACGAACGGAATGACATTGTTGAGCAGCGACAACAGGATGATCGCGCCCCACACCGATCGCGGCAGGCCCAGCGGCTCGCGCTTGAACGCCATATAGGCCAGCATTCCAGCGGCCGCGATCGTCAGCCGAAGCCAGACGTAGGTCAGCGGAGCGACGTGGCGCACCGCTACCCCGATAAAGAAAAACGCACCGCCCCAGATCAGCGCCAGGATCAGCAGGATCGCCCAGTCGGCGCGGTTCATCTGGGTCCTAATCACTGACGCAGTGTCGCCGCCACTGGACTTTTTCGCACCCGCGCAATTGCGCTCAAACAATGGGGAATGGAGTGTGGCCATGGCCAGAACTTAGGGGTTCGCTACGGGCATTCGCCAACAAATGCTCGGACCTCGCCCATAAGGTCAATTTATCAATTCGGGCTTTCGGAAATGCTCGGCGGAGCCGACATTTGGGCGGAGACTGGCCCGCCTTTGATCAATCGGCCGCTTCGTACAGCTGATCGAAAATGCCAGGCTTGCAGGGGTAATGTTCGCCGACGACCCCGGTGATGATCCAGTCGCCCGGCTCGACCCTCATTCGCCCTTCGAGGGTGTCGATATAGCCGATCGAATCATCGGAATTATCCGCGATCACGGCCGCATGGTCGCCGTGCTTGAACCACTGCACGGCCTCCACCACCAGCTGCTTCTTTACGTATCGACCCATTGGCCACCTCGTGACTGGTTCGCCCAATATCCGCAATGGTCATGAGCAGAAATGAACGCGAACGTCGCTCGAAGGCGCTAATCCCTGAGGAGCTCGTTGATCGACGTCTTTGACCGGGTGCGTTCGTCGACCCGCTTGACGATCACCGCGCACGCGAGGCCGGGGCCGCTGTCCCTGCCCGGCAAGGTACCCGGGACGACGACCGAATAAGCGGGGACGCGGCCATAAATGATTTCGCCGGTCGCCCGATCGACGATCTTGGTTGATGCGCCGAGGAACACGCCCATCGAAATCACCGCTCCGCGCTCGACGATCACGCCCTCGGCCACTTCGCTGCGGGCGCCGATGAAGCAATCGTCCTCGATGATTACCGGACCGGCCTGGAGCGGTTCGAGCACGCCGCCGATGCCGGTGCCGCCCGAAATATGGACGTTGCGACCGATCTGGGCGCAGCTTCCGACCGTCGCCCAGGTGTCGATCATCGCGCCCTCGGCGACAAAGGCGCCGATGTTGAGAAAGCTCGGCATCAGCACCGCGCCAGGGGCGACATAGGCGCCGCGGCGGACGATCGCTCCGGGGACCGCGCGGAACCCCGCGGCGGTGAAATCCGAGTCGCCCCAGCCGGCGAATTTGGATGGCACCTTGTCCCACCAACTGGCGCCGCCTGGGCCGCCTTCAATCCGCTCCATCGGATTGAGCCGGAAGCTCAGCAGCACCGCCTTCTTGAGCCATTGATTGACCTTCCAGCCGCCGTCGGCCGGTTCGGCGACCCGGGCAGCACCCGAATCGAGCAGGTCCAGCGCCGCCTCCACCGAACCGCGCAAGGTTGCGCAATCGCGGTCGAGCGAGTCACGCTGTTCCCACGCGCCCTCGATGATCGATTTGAGGTCGCTCATGGGATGTCCTTTGTCAGTGTTTCGAGCCATTCGGCGAGGCTCGTGATGCGCAGATCGTAATGCGCTTCGTCGTGATTGTGGCTGCCGAGCTCGGAGCCATTATCGACCCAGATGGTGGTCATTCCAAGCGCTTTGGCCGGCGCCAGATTCTGGATCATGTCGTCGGCCAGAAGCGCGTCCGCGGGATCAATGCCGAAGCGCTGGCACAGCAATTCATAGCCATGCGGGTCGGGCTTGGGCCGGTAGGCGCTGGCGCGGATGTCGTGGAGGTCGTCAAACTGGTCGCCGACCCCGATCGCCTCAAGCACCCGCCGGGCATAAGGCGCGGCGCCGTTGGTGAAGACGAAGCGGCGTCCGGGAAGCTTGGCCAGCGCCGCCGCCAGCCGGTCGTCGCGGCCGACCCGGTCGAGCGGAATGTCGTGAACGTCCTCGAGGAAATGGTCGGGGTCGATCTCGTGGCTTTTCATCAGTCCGGCAAGCGTCGTTCCGTGGGTCCGGAAATGGCTTTTCTGAACCCGTTTGGCTTCGATTGGATCGCAGTCGAGCAGGCGCGCGATATAGGCGCCCATGCGCTCGTCGATCAGCGAGAACAGCCCGGTCGACGCCGGATAGAGGCAATTGTCGAGGTCAAAAATCCAGTCGCGGATGTGGGCGAAGCGCGGTTGCATGTCGGGCGCGGCACTAGCCGGTTTTGGTCGAGCGGCAAATGCGCGCGCTTAGACGGTGAAGCTCTCGCCGCAGCCGCAGGCGCCTTTGGCATTGGGGTTGGCAAAGGTGAAGCCGGCGGCGAAATCGTCCTCGGTCCAATCCATCACCGACCCGACCAGATAGAGGACCGAGCCGCCATCGACGTAGAAGTTGCCACCAGGGGTCGCGATTTTCTCGTCGAACGCGACTTCCTCGGTCACATAATCGACCGAATACGCAAGGCCCGAACAGCCGCGCCGCGGGGTCGACAATTTGACCCCGACCGCGCCTTCGGGCGCGTTGGCCATGAGCTCGGCGATGCGTGCTTCCGCGGCCGGCGTCAGCGTGATCGCGGCGGGGCGTTGGCGGATCTTCACAACCTTGTTCACCGGAACTCTCCATTGCTCGTTCGTCCTGAGCGAAGTCGAAGGGCGCGGGCACAGCATGGTCGCGATGCGCACTTCGACTTCGTGCCCTTGGCACTCCGCTCAGGACGAACGATGTTTTTGGCCCCTATGTTCACAGCATTCCCAATTCGAGCCGGGCTTCGTCGCTCATCTTGCTTGGGTCCCACGGCGGGTCCCACACCAGTTTGACCTCGGCATCGCGAATCCCCGGGACCGACAGCACCCGCAGCTCGACTTCCTGCGGCAGGCTTTCGGCGACCGGACAATGGGGGGTGGTCAAAGTCATGGTGACGATCGCATCGCCATCCTCGCTGACCGCGACATCGTAGATCAAGCCGAGCTCATAGATGTCGACCGGGATTTCCGGATCGTAGATTGATTTGAGCGCGGTCACGACCTCGGCCTGGAGGTCGCTCCCGGCACCGCTTTCAGCTGCCGAGTCCGCACCCGCCAGAAAGCCGGTGAGATAGTCGCGCTTGCGTTCGAAGTCTTCGGTAACCCGAGCGCGCGGCGGCGCGTCGACGGCATCGACCTGCTCGGTTTCGATCTTGCGCTCCTCGTTCATTTCGAAAAAATCCGTTTCACTTGTTCGATCCCGCGCACCAGCGCCGCGATATCCGATGAATCGCTATGCGCCGCGAAGCTCGCACGGGCGGTCGCGGCGACCCCGAGCACTCCCATCAGCGGTTGCGCGCAATGGTGGCCGGCGCGGATCGCGACCCCCGCATCGTCCAATATGGTGGCGGTGTCGTGGGGATGCACCCCGTCGACGTTGAAACTGACGATTCCGGCGCTGTCCGCGGGTCCGTAAAGCGTCACACCGGGGATCGCCGACAAGGCGTCGCGGCATTCGGCGACCAGCGCGGCTTCGTGGGCGTGGATGGCATCAAGGCCGAGGTTTTCGACCCACTCGATCGCCGCATGGAGTGCGATCGCGCCGACGATATGCGGCGTTCCCGCTTCGAACCGCGCCGGCGGATCGAGGAAGGTCGATTCCTCGAAGGTCACGCGGTCGATCATCGATCCGCCACCCTGCCACGGCGGCATCTGAGCGAGCAGTTCGGCGCGGCCCCACAGGCAGCCGATGCCGGTCGGTGCGTAGAGCTTGTGCCCCGAAAAGGCGTAGAAATCGGCGCCGCTCGCGGCGACATCGACGGGCAGGCGCGCCGCCGCCTGGCAACCATCGAGCAGCAGCAATGCGTCTTGCGAATGGGCAATGTCGGCGGCGCGTTTCGAACCGAGCACAGAGCCGAGAACGTTCGAAACATGGGCGAATGCGACGAGCCGGTGCTGATCGCTGATCATCGCTTCGGCGGCTTCGAGGTCGATATGACCGTCCGCGGTAAGCGGAACGACATCGATCGCGTAACCCGCCAGCTGCCAGGGGACGATATTCGAATGATGTTCGAGCGCCGACAGCAGCACCCGGTTGCGGCCGTCCTTTGGCAGCTGATGCGCGACCAGATTGATCGCCTCGGTCGCGCCGCGGGTGAAGATGAGTTCATTGGCCGAGCCGCCGATCAACCCGGCGGCGGCACCGCGCGCGGCTTCATAGGCGGCGGTCATGTCCGACGAGCGCTGGTAGAC